>NZ_JAZDRK010000055.1:0-253 GCF_047501505.1 Rhodopseudomonas sp. G2_2311 | reverse complement strand
GCCGTTCCGGCATGAACACGTCCTGCACCCGGCTGATCGGCAAACCGAACAGCTGGCCGCCGATCATCGCGGTGGCGAACTGGGTGGTGTTGCCGCTGATCGCGTCGATGGTGCGGCTCATCGCGGGGGTGTCCTTCCTGGTCTCGCTCATGCCGCCTGCTCCAGCACTTCGGGCGTCGCATGCATCGTGGTCTGCTCCTTCAGCGCCGCGATCAGGCCGGGCCGGTCGAACTTGGCGATGTAGTCGGTCAGA
>NZ_JAZDRK010000054.1:0-255 GCF_047501505.1 Rhodopseudomonas sp. G2_2311 | reverse complement strand
GCGAAGCGCTTGAATCGACCCGCGAGGCCGGCGTGGTTCAGGCTTTTCAAAACCTCTTCACCCAGAGCGGCCTACCGGTCGCGATCAGGAGCGACAACGGGCTCCCCTTCGCCAGTCCCAACGGCCTTTACAACCTGTCAAAACTGTCAGTCTGGTGGCTGCGGCTCGGCATCGCCATCGAGCGGATCAGGCCCGGGCACCCGCAGCAGAACGGCCGCCACGAGCGCATGCATCTGACCTTGAAGCAGCAAACGA
>NZ_JAZDRK010000053.1:0-255 GCF_047501505.1 Rhodopseudomonas sp. G2_2311 | reverse complement strand
CCAAGGTTCTGGCGGAGACGGGCGGTGCGACGTTCACGGCCTATGACCAGATCGACAAGGCGCCTGAAGAGAAGGCGCGCGGCATCACGATTTCGACCGCGCACGTCGAGTACGAGACGCAGAACCGTCACTACGCGCACGTCGACTGCCCCGGCCACGCCGACTACGTGAAGAACATGATCACCGGTGCGGCGCAGATGGACGGCGCGATCCTGGTGGTGTCGGCGGCCGACGGCCCGATGCCGCAGACCCGCG
>NZ_JAZDRK010000052.1:0-345 GCF_047501505.1 Rhodopseudomonas sp. G2_2311 | reverse complement strand
AGCAGAACGGCCGCCACGAGCGCATGCATCTGACCTTGAAGCAGCAAACGACCCGCCCGCCGGGCGCCAACTTCCTGCAACAACAGCAGCGATTCGACGCCTTCGTCAGCGAGTTCAACACCGAGCGACCGCACGAAGCGCTCGCCATGCGGACCCCCGCAGACCTCTACGCACCATCACCCCGGCGCTATGCGGGATTGCCGGAGGTCGACTATCCCTTCCACGACAAAGATGTGCTCGTCACCGCCTGCGGCCGGATCTGCATGCATCGCAAGAAGATCAACATCTCAACCGTGATGGCCGGTCAGCGGCTCGGCATCAAGGAAGTCGACGACGGCATTTGGC
>NZ_JAZDRK010000051.1:0-354 GCF_047501505.1 Rhodopseudomonas sp. G2_2311 | reverse complement strand
CATCCTGCTGGCCCGTCAGGTCGGCGTGCCGGCGCTGGTGGTGTTCCTGAACAAGTGCGACATGGTCGACGATCCGGAACTGCTCGAGCTGGTCGAGATGGAAGTGCGCGAGCTGCTGTCGAAGTACGACTTCCCGGGCGACGACATTCCGATCGTGAAGGGCTCGGCGCTTGCGGCGCTGGAGAACTCGGATCCGAAGCTGGGTCACGACGCGATCCTGGAGCTGATGCGTCAGGTCGACGCCTACATCCCGCAGCCGGAGCGTCCGATCGACCAGCCGTTCCTGATGCCGGTGGAAGACGTGTTCTCGATCTCGGGCCGCGGCACCGTGGTGACCGGCCGTGTCGAGCGCGG
>NZ_JAZDRK010000050.1:0-804 GCF_047501505.1 Rhodopseudomonas sp. G2_2311 | reverse complement strand
GCCACGAACCGTAACCGTTCCTCCATCTCCGAACACCTTCTCCACGGCATCCACACCTCCCGCCAAAACGCGAAAAGTGTTACCCATGTCTCCGGTACGGACTGTCACCTATCTCTCAGGTCGCTCACCCCGGGCCGCTTTTTCCTCCATCGCTGTTCTGATGTCGGCTCGTTCCCCGGGCGCTGGATGCGTTTGCCGGAGGGCGTCCGACGCGACCGCGGTCTGCGCGCAATCTTCGCCGCCGACGCCATGCGAAAAATTTCGTCCCTTTCTCGGCCTAGGAACCTTCCGAGGGCGGGCGCGTCTCCTCCTGAGAACGGAAAAATCGAGGGCCCTCCCGCCACTTTTTTACGGACCCGGCCGGCGAATGGAGCCGAGTTCCTAATTCCTGCTTTGCGGAACACCCTGAAAAGTCGTTCGATTTCAGAGGGTTCGGCGGGGCAAATTTTGAATTTCGCGAAACCTTCATTTTTCGCTTGCGGTCCCGGAAGTGGGGGGCTATAGAAACACCCACACGCCGCCCGCGGGTCGGGCTTCTCTCTCTTGGCTCTCAGCCGAGGGAGAAATTGGCGCCTCTGACGCTCCTCACTTCGTTGAGTGACGCAACAGCCGATAGTTGTCGGTTGGAGCTCCTCTTCGTCGTCGGTGGGTGTCCTGCTCTCTCTTTGTAGAGAGTGTGAGATCTTTGGATCTCGGGCTGTTTGACAAGTGAAGAAGAAGAAAGAGAAACGTGGACGGCGAAGTCCTTGCGGGTCTCGGTTTTAGGAAGCTTCGGCTTTCTGGGATTGGGACCGGACGAAAGAC
>NZ_JAZDRK010000004.1:108073-490513 GCF_047501505.1 Rhodopseudomonas sp. G2_2311 | reverse complement strand
GTGCTGATCTGCGGCAAATGCCTGTCGAAGATCGACGGCGGCAAGAGGCTCAAGCAGGCGCTGAAGGCCGAACTGAAGCACGCCGCCGCCGCGCAGGGTGGCAAGCGGCCGAAGCTCGTCACCACCAGCTGTCTCGGGATCTGCCCGAAGCGCGCGGTGGTTACGGCAAGCGCGGCGACGTTGGGGCGCGGGGAGTATGTGCTGGTCGAGGACCGGGCCGAGGCAGCGGCGGCGGTCAGGGGGCTGATCGAAGAGTAAGAGTGCCGGGCTGCCGAGGCTTCCCGCTCGCGCCGGCGCAGGTGGGCGGTCGGCTGCTTGCAACCGCTCCTACGACCCACGGGCGCACGGCGAAAAAGCCGTAGCGTCTACTCCGCGGCGAGCACGCGGACGCGCGGCTCAATCGCGGGCCAGTCTGCGGCGCGGGCACGGCGCAGGTCGTAGGACGCCTGCAGGTTCATCCAGAGTTCGGGCGTCGTGCCGAAGTACTTCGCCAGCCGCAGGGCCACGGCGGCGGTGATCGCAGAGCGGCCGTGCACGATGTCGTTGACCCGGGCCGGATTGATATCGATATCGCGCGCCAGCCGGTTCTGACTGATCCCGTTCGGGCGCATGAATTCCTCGATCAGAATCTCGCCGGGAGGGATCGGGGGGAGCTGCTTTGGTTTGGCCATGCCGCCAGCCTCTAATGATAGTCCACGATTTCGACCATTTCTGCGCCGTCCTCACGCCACTCGAAACAAATCCGCCATTGATCGTTGATGCGGATCGAGTATTGGCCGCGGCGATCGCCCTTCAAGGCCTCGAGCCTGTTGCCCGGAGGTTGCCGCATATCGTCGAGTTTAGCAGCGCCGTCCAGGAGCAGCAGCTTTCGACGAGCTTGCCGTTCGATCGCGCGAAACCGCGGCACGTCCTCATCAGCAAACAGCCGCGCGGTCGCCGGATCTCGGAACGAGCGGATCATCCGAACAAGCTATTCCCCATCGGGGAATAGCGCAACCGGAATGCTTGCCGGCGGAATGCTACCTCTTCTTCCACCCACCCCGCTTTCCCGGCGCGCCGCCGGTACTACGCGGGGAGGGGCCGAATTCGGGGCCGGCTTCGCGGCTGGAGGTCGGCTGATAGATCTTGCTCTCGGTCCCCGGGCCCATTTCGTCGAGTGTCGGTTTGCGCGGCTTGGGGCGCTGGACTTTTTTGAACTCGTGAAAGCCGGCGATGCCCATTTCGTCGAGGTCGGGTTTGTGGACCTTTGACGTCGTGCTCGGGGTACCCCCACCCCGGCCTTCGGCCGACCCTCCCCGCAAGGGGGAGGGTGAAGCGGCATCGCCGCCGCGTGATCCTGACTTGCCGCGGCCGCCTTTGCCTGCCTCCGCAGGCAAATTCGCTGCCGCGCCGTAGCGCTTATTGCCGGCGTAGCTGCCGGCCTTCGCCGCGACGCCGCGCTGCTTCACCGTCGGATCGTCGATCACCGCGAGCTCAGTGGCGCGCAGGCGTTTGACTTCGTCGCGCAGCCTTGCGGCTTCCTCGAAGTTCAGATCGGCGGCGGCCTCGCGCATCCGGGTTTCGAGATCGGCCAGCACCGCCTCGAAATTGTGGCCGATCACCGCGGCGTCGTCGGTGAAGCCGGCGCCCTTGCCGTCGCCGATCTCGACCAGCACGTGGTCGCGCTCGTAAACGCTGTTCAGAATATCGCCGATCGACTTCTTGACGCTCTCCGGCGTGATGCCGTGCGCGGTGTTGTATTCGATCTGCTTCTCGCGGCGGCGATTGGTCTCGTCGATCGAGCGCTGCATCGAGCCGGTCATTTGATCGGCATAGAGGATCACCTTGCCGTCGACGTTACGCGCAGCGCGGCCGATGGTCTGAATCAGCGACGTTTCGCTGCGCAAAAAGCCTTCCTTGTCGGCATCGAGGATCGCCACCAGCGCGCATTCCGGAATGTCGAGACCTTCGCGCAGCAGGTTGATGCCGACCAGCGCGTCGAATGCCCCGAGACGCAGGTCGCGGATGATCTCGATGCGCTCGATGGTGTCGATGTCCGAATGCATGTAGCGGACGCGGATGCCCTGTTCGTGCAGGAACTCGGTGAGATCCTCGGCCATCCGCTTGGTCAGCACGGTGATCAGCGTGCGATAACCGCGCGCCGCGGTGGCGCGGACTTCGCCGACGAGATCGTCGACCTGGGTGCGGGCGGGGCGGATGTCGACCGGCGGATCGATCAGGCCGGTCGGGCGAATGACCTGCTCGACGAACACGCCGCCGCTCTCGTTCAGCTCCCACGCCGCCGGGGTCGCCGACACCGCGACGGTCTGCGGCCGCATCATGTCCCATTCTTCGAAGCGCAGCGGCCTATTGTCCATGCAGGACGGCAGCCGGAAGCCGTATTCGGCAAGCGTCGCCTTGCGGCGGAAGTCGCCTTTGAACATCGCGCCGATCTGCGGGATCGAGACGTGGCTTTCGTCGGCGAACACCAGCGCGTTGTCGGGCACGTATTCGAACAGTGTCGGCGGCGGCTCGCCGGGCCGGCGGCCGGTCAGATAGCGTGAGTAGTTCTCGATGCCGGCGCAACTGCCGGTGGCTTCCATCATCTCGATGTCAAACGTGGTGCGCTGCTCCAGACGCTGCGCTTCGAGCAGGCGGCCCTGCGCGTGCAACTGATCGAGCCGCCATTTCAGCTCGGTCTTGATCGAGGAGATCGCCTGGATCAGCGTCGGCCGCGGCGTCACATAGTGCGAATTGGCGTAGATCTTGACGAATTCCAGCTCGTCCTGCTTGTGGCCGGTGAGCGGGTCGAATTCCTCGATGCCCTCGATCTCGTCGCCGAACATCTTCACCCGCCAGGCGCGATCCTCATAGTGCGCCGGGAAGATGTCGATGACGTCGCCCCGCACCCGGAAGGTGCCGCGGGTGAAGTCGGCCTGGGTGCGCTTGTATTGCAGCGCGACCAGATCGGCGATCAGCTGGCGCTGATCGATCCGTTCGCCGCGCTTCAGCGCGAAGGTCATCGCCGTGTAGGTCTCGACCGAGCCGATACCGTAAATGCACGACACCGAGGCGACGATGATGACGTCGTCGCGTTCCAGCAGCGCGCGGGTGGCGGCGTGGCGCATCCGGTCGATCTGCTCGTTGATCGACGAATCCTTCTCGATATAGGTGTCGGTGCGCGGAACGTAGGCTTCCGGCTGGTAGTAATCGTAATACGAGACGAAGTACTCGACCGCGTTGTCGGGGAAGAAGTTCTTGAACTCGCCGTAGAGCTGCGCCGCCAGCGTCTTGTTCGGCGCCAGGATGATGGCCGGGCGCTGCGTCGCCTCGATCACCTTGGCCATGGTGTAGGTCTTGCCCGAGCCGGTGACGCCGAGCAGCACCTGGGTGCGATCGCTGCGGTCGATGCCTTCGACCAGCTCCTTGATCGCCTGCGGCTGGTCACCGCGCGGCTGATAGTCGGATTTCAGCACGAAGCGCACGCCGCCTTCGGACTTCTCCGGGCGCGGCGGCCGGTGCGGCACCCACAGCTTGACGCCGCCGTCCTCGCCCTTGAATTCGGGGCGGCCCTCGCGGATCAGGCTCTCCAGAGCGTCGGCGGTGGCCTTGACGCCGAGCGCCTCCATCTTGCTGCGCGGCGGCCTTGCCAGCGCTTCGGCGTCGTCCTCCTCGGTCGGCAGGCCGAGCTGCCGCGCCAGCTCCGGATCGAGCGTCGGGATGGTGGCGGCGGTTCCGTAATTGGCCTGCGGCGCTTCGTTGAGGCCGCCCCGACTCGCGCCGGGCGGCTGCGGATAGGGCTGCAGCGCCGTCGGACGCGGCGTGGCGCCGTCGCCGACCTTCGGCGTCGAAGCCCGGCCACGATGCACGGCGGCCTCGCCGCCGGTGCGGCGGTCGTGCGAATTGTCCGGCGGCGGCTGCAAGCCGGTGCCGGAGCCGAGCCCCGCATCGCCGCGATTGAGCGCCGGATTCAGAAGTTCGGCCAGCGCCGGGCCGATCGGCTTCACGTCGGGCCGGTGGGCCTTCGATTTTGGGGCTTTCGGCGCGGCGGATTTGGCCTTTGCGGCTTTCGGGGAGGTGTCGAAAGAGTCGGGAGATTTCGCCATGGCGGGAATATGGGGCCCGTCGCCAGTTCTGGGAAGCGATCGTCCCGATCATTTTAGGGTTGATTGCCGAAAGGTTCCGTTTCTATCATTGCGCGAGATTGCGAACGGAGTTCTGCCATGCTCGGACCCGCGCTTTCCCACCTTCACGAGTTACTTGCCAGGCGCCGCGAGAAGCATGAGGAGCTCACGCCTTTCGAGCGTGCGCTGCTCGACGAGCTTACGGCAGCAAAGAAGTTCGCCCCGCCATTGACGAAAGTGCTGCAATTGTCGCGCGACGACAGGCTGCGCAGCACATTGCGAGACATGCCGGTCGGCGGGCTGAGCGATACGCTGGATGAGTTCCATCGCACCTTCCTGGACCTCGACAAGTCTTTGCGGACCGAGATCGAACTCGGGAGTGGCGGCTACACGGGCGACGATCGCATGCAGACCGCGTGCGACGAGCCCAACTGCCCCAACAAAAAAAGGACGTAGTGGCGGTCTGTTCCGGGTCGCGCCGCCGCCGATCGTCGGTGCGAACCAAGGGGAGACGATCGATGAAGTATCAAGTCTCTGATCACGTTCCCTCCCGGTTCGACCACGATTTCGACCTTGTGCCAGCGGCTGGCGTCGTTCCGACCGCCGCAGAGCGCGATCTGCTTGGGCAGATCGAGACAGCCGTAGAGGTCATTTCGGCCGGACGAAAGGCCGATGACGCCGCTCGCCTTTGTCCTGCGCTTGCTGAAGCACGCAGGCGGTGGTGGTTTGCCACGGCGGCGCAGTTGCGCGAGGCGGCAGAGCACTTCGCGAGCACCCAAAATGTTGACCTAACGCTTGAGCGGGTCGCCACGATCGATACCGAGCGGCGTCGCTCCGAGCCCGATATCGTCATCGAGAGCATTCCGGTGGCGGAGGCGAGATTCGCCAAGGAGTTCAGGGTCGACCCTCGACAATGCCCGCTCGGTCAGCCGGATCAGGACTATTTGACGGCCCTGAAAGAGGTGCTCGACGTGCTGGCGGCCGATGTGAAGAAAGAAAAGAAGTCGGACGGTTCGCCTCGTTACTCGGACGCGGTGCTGCGGGAGCGCGCCGTCTATCGCGAAGCTGCAGCGGACGAGCTGCGCGAGGACGCGATCAATTTCCGCAAGGGGACTGCCCCGGCGGTGCTCGCAAGCAACGCGCGGTTCATCAACGGCAAGTATCGCGGCCTGGTCGATCGTCTCGGCGGACGCCTGTTTGCGGTCAACATCAAGTACGAAAAGCGAGATGGAAAGGATGTGGCGGTCGATCTCAAGATCGGCGTCAACGAAGGTCTGCCGCCGCCGAACGACACGCCTTCGGTCGAGAAACAGGATCTCTATGTCCAGATCGACAACGCGATGACGGTGATCGGCACAGTGTGCCGCCAGCTCGAGGAGAGAACACCCGTTCCGTATCGGGTGGACGCCATCGCGGCGGCGAAGCAACGCGCGCGAAGTTTGCTCGATGAATATGTCCGGAAGCTCGCCGGCATTGCCGGTCTCGGGTTGGAAGGCCCGCACGTCGATCTCGCCAAAAAGGCGCTGATCGGCCTGAAGCTGGAGTTCGCCGGGCGCGAAGCAGGACGTATCAAGAACGATTATGTGCGCCGCCTCGGAGCGTGGGCGGCGTTGTTCTTCATCGGCTTCCTCGTTGCCTATGCGGCTATCCGAAGCGGCACCTGCAGCGTGACCATGATGAAAGAGCATGCCGCTCAGTGTCCGTCGCCATGGTGGAACGAACACAAAACGTTCTTGCTGGCTGCAGCAGGTGCATCGCTCGGCACCTGGCTGTCGTTCGCCATCCGCCGGCTCGATCTGCCGTTCGACGACCTGGCGCTTCTCGACGAGCATTCGCTCGACCCGCCGTTCCGGATTGCATTCGTCGTGGCGTTGACCCTGATGGCCTGTCTGTTGTTCTGGACCGGGGCTTTGAATATCGAGATCGGAAATCTCAAGACCGGCTCCGAGAGCTTCAAGGCCACCGGCTCGATCGCCCTTGTCGTCGGCTTGTTTTGCGGTCTTTCGGAGCGCGCGCTAGCGACCGCGATGTCGAATCGCGGGGCGGCGTTTATCGCGGGGCTGGCGGGTCGTTAGTTGGTGAGGTGCACGCCGCCGCCTGTCCCGAGAGTGCCCGATGGCCGGTCGCAGCTGGCGCATGACCTTATCTCGCCTGACGTAGAGTTCGGATGGGTTCAGCTCGGCGCCATCCGCAGCCGCTTCATCCCGTGGGGGAGCCTTGCGTCACACCATGCTTCGATCGCCGGCTGGCGGCGATGCAGGAACAGCCCGAGCGCGATGATGGCGATGCCGATCAGCGACAGCGCGAACGGGAACAGCAGCGAGTCGCGGAACAGTTTTTCGGCGAGATCGCCGAGATAGATCGCGATCCCGAACGCGCCGAACACCGCGAACACCCGCCGGCCCAGCACCACCGCGATGCCGAGGAACACGACGTTCATGGCGCAGTACAGCGCCTTGTCCAGGTTGGTCCCGTTCGAGGTCGCGGTGATGCCGCCCCAGAACGTCATCACGCCGAACAGGTACAGCCAGAAGGCGAAGTCGCCGCTGCGCTGGCGCAGATGCACCAGCACCGCGGCGATCACCATGCCGGCGCCGAAGCCGATCGAGACCTTGCGGGCGGTTTCGAAATCGCCGTGCGGCGTGCCGGTGATCCACGGCACCAGGTCCATCGACAGGAACCACAGCGCCACCGCCATTAGAAATACGATGAACGGAAAGCGATAGAACGCCAGCGCTATCAGCGCGGCCACGATGGTGGCGAGCTCCATGAAGATGAAGCTGCCTTTGACCCAGATGTAGAAGCTGCGAACGGTGTCGGGCTTGCCGAATTCCGACCACAGCCCGAACGCCTCCTGGACGCCATACACCGCCAGCGGCATCATCCCGACCGCCACGGCGATACACAGCCCGCCCGGCGTGCGCAGATTCTTCACGTGCCACAGGTAGTGCCCGGTCCACCAGAACGCGACGGCGTAGATCAGCGCCGTGGCGGTCAGCGCCGCGCCGCCAAGGCCGGCGAACGCCATGGTCGAGAACAACCCCATGGCGCTGATCACGATCAGCGCGCCCGCGTACCAGAGCAGATGCACGATATCGAAGCGCGGGTCGTCGCTCGCGGCCGCCGGGTGACGTGCATCCAGAAAGGTGCGGAGCGCCGCTTCCTGCGCCGGCGTGATCACGCCAGCCTGGGTCGCCGCCTGCAGGTCTTCGGCCGAATAGCGCATCGTCGCTCTCCCTCCCGCCCAGCCGCCCGGCCTGCGGGCTGCCGCCGTTGGTGGTGTCAGTGAAGCGCGATCATGTTCAATTCGCGTTACGGAATACTTTGCAGTGCGGGAAAAACAGGAGCTGTGGAGAGCCGATATTGCGGCAGGAAATTTCGGTTTCGCGGGCGGGATTGCAATGGTCATTGCGGCGGGAACCGGGTGATGATCCGTGCCTTTCCGGAGATTGAGCATGGCACGAATTATACCGTCGATGATATTAGCGACCGCCGCGGCGCTATCGCTGCTGGCTACGCCGCTCGCCGCGCAACCGAACGACGCCGAGCCGGCGACCCGAGCCGCCAACGAGGCGATCACCAAGACCCTGCCGCTCGCCGACCGCGCCGACTTCGAGGACGCGCAACGCGGCCTGATCGCGTCATTGCCGGACGGCGTCGTCCCCGGTCCGCCGGGTGCGCCGGCGGCGTGGGATTTGAAGCCGTATGACTTCCTCAAGGGCGATCAGCCCTCCGCCACGGTCAATCCCAGCCTGTGGCGGCAGGCGCAGCTCAATCTCGCCAGCGGACTGTTTCAGGTGGCTGAGCGGGTCTATCAGGTCCGCGGGCTCGACATCGCCAATGTCACCATCGTCGAGGGCGACACCGGGCTGATCATCACCGACACCACGCTGACGGTGCAGACCGCTAAGGCGGCGCTCGATCTGTACTACCAGCACCGGCCGAAGAAGCCGGTGGTGGCGCTGATCTACACCCACAGCCATATCGACCATTTTGGCGGGGCGCGTGGCCTGATCGACGAGGCCGATGCGGCCAGCGGCACGGTCAAGGTGATCGCGCCGACCGGCTTCATCGAGCATGCGGTCGCCGAGAACGTCATCGCCGGCAACGCGATGAGCCGCCGCGCGCAATTCCAGTTCGGCACCCAACTGCCGGTCGGCGACCGCGGCCAGGTCGACGCCGGCCTCGGCAAGGCGCTGGCCAAGGGTACGGTGTCGCTGATCGCGCCGAACGACCTGATCAAGCAGCCTTATGAGACCCGCAGCATCGACGGCGTCGAGATCGAATTCCATCTGGTGCCGGAATCCGAAGCACCGTCCGAAATGATCTCTTACTATCCGCAGTTCAAGGTGCTGAACATGGCGGAGGACACCACCCACACGCTGCACAACCTCTACACCCTGCGCGGCGCCGCGATCCGCGACGGCCGGCTGTGGTCGAAATATATCGGCGAGGCGATCGAGCGCTACGGCGACAAGACCGATGTGGTGATCGCCCAGCACAATTGGCCGGTGTGGGGCCGCTACCGCGTCGTCGGCTATCTGAAGAAGCAGCGCGACGTCTACAAGTTCATCCACGACCAGAGCGTGCGGCTGCTCAATCACGGTCTGACGCCGACCGAGATCGCCGAACGGCTGACGTTGCCGCCGTCGCTGACCAACGAATTCGCCGCGCGCGGCTATTACGGCTCGGTCAGCCACAACGCCAAGGCGGTGTATCAGTTCTATCTCGGCTGGTACGACGCCAACCCGGCCGATCTCAATCCGCTGCCGCGGGCCGAGCAGGCCAAGAAGGAGGTCGACTATATGGGCGGCGCCGCCGCGGTGCTGGCGCGCGCCCGGGACGACTACAAGGCCGGGCAGTATCGCTGGGTGGCGACGGTGGCCAGCAAGCTGGTGTTCGCCGATCCGTCCAACGCCGAAGCCCGCGCGCTCGGCGCCGACGCGCTGGAGCAGCTCGGCTATCAGGCCGAAGCGTCGACCTGGCGCAACGCCTATCTGCTCGGCGCGCAGGAGCTGCGCAACGGCCTGATCAAGACCGACTCCGTGACGTCCAATCCCGATCTGCTCAAGGGCGTGTCGATCGATCTGGCGTTCGACTTCCTCGCGGTGCGGCTGAATGCGGCGAAGGCCGAAGGCAAGCACATCGTGGTGAACTGGACCTTCACCGACCTGAAGGAGACCTACACCATGAACCTGGAGAACTCGGCGCTGACCCACGTCTCCGGCAAGCTGTCCGACAACGCCGATGTCAGCGTCACCCTGAACCGCGCCACCTTCGATGCGATCTCGCTGAAGCAGCGCGGCTTCCTCGGCGCCGTGCTGAGCGGCGACCTCTGGGTCAGTGGCAACCCGCTGAAGCTGCGCGAACTGTTCGGCCTGTTCGAAGACTTCTCGCCGAATTTCGAGGTGATCGAGCCGGTCAAGGCGAAGGTGGAGTAGGGGCGGCGCACACTGCCACAACAGTGTCATTCCGGGGCGCTCGCTTCAGCGAGCGAACCCGGAATCCCGAGCTTGTGAAGCACCTCTTTGTCCTTGCACGTCGAGATTCCGGGTTCGCCGCTGCGCGGCGCCCCCGAATGACGGTCGACACATCACCAATCCCGTCATGCGCGGGCTTGACCCGCGCATCCATCATCTTGAAGAGATGGATCGCCGGACCTCGTCTGGCGATGACGTGACGTGTGTGGCGAGCGCCCGACGCCGGAATGTTCGGCGACCGCCCACGACCAACGCGAGACCCGAGGACGCGCGACATGACTCTCAAACTGTTCGAACTGGTCGGGGCCGATGTGGGCCGGCCGTTTTCGCCGTTCGTGTGGCGGACGCGGATGGCGCTGGCGCACAAGGGACTGCAGGCGGAGACGATTCCGTGGCGCTTCACCGATAAGGCGGCGATCGCGCCGTACGGCTCCGAGAAAGTGCCGGTGCTGATCGACGGTGACAAGACGGTCGCCGACTCCTGGGCGATCGCCAACTATCTCGAAGACGCCTATCCCGATCGGCCGTCGCTGTTCGGCGGCGAGGGCGGCCGGGCGATGGCGCGGATGCTGAACTGGTGGGGCGATCTTGCGATCGTCGGCGGCCTGTTTCCGCTGATCGTCGCCGACATCGCCCAACGGCTCGATCCGGACGACGCGGCGTATTTCCGGCAGTCGCGTGAGGCGCGGCTGAAAAAGTCGCTGGAAGAGACCGCGGCGACCCGTGATCGCGCGGTCGAGGGCTTCCGCAAGTCGCTCGACCCGCTACGGTTGACGCTGAAGACGCAGGCCTTCATCGGCGGCGCCGCGCCGAACTACGCCGACTACATCGTGTTCGGCGGCTTCCAATGGGCCCGGGTCGTTAGCGACTTCTCGCTGCTGCCGAGCGACGACCCGGTCTATGCTTGGCGCGAGCGGCTGCTGGACGCCTTCGGCGGTCTGGCCCGGGCCACGCCCGGCTATCCGGTCTGAGCTGCGGCGCGCGGCCGATTCTGCCAGTCGGCGAGGCCGCGCACCAGCTCCTCGCGGCCGACCAGCGCGGCAAACTGGGCGCGTTCGACCAACAGGCCTTCGTCGATCGACAGGTTCAGCCCGCGGGTCGCCGCATTGATCACTGCCGCGACTGCGCCGGGTGGATGCCGGATGATTTGCCGGGCCAGCGCATCCGCCGCGTTCAGCAGCTCGCCATGCGGCACCACGCGATTGACCAGGCCGATCGCCAGCGCATGCGCGGGTGAAAACGGCTCGCCGGTCAGCAGCAATTCCAGCGCCCGCTTGCGGCCGGCGAGGCGCGGCAGCCGCTGGGTGCCGCCGAAGGTCGGCGGCATCGCCAGCCTGATCTCCGGCTTGGCGAAGCGGGCGCATTCGCTCGCCACCGCCAGATGCACCGCCTCGGTGATCTCGCAGCCGCCGCCATAGGCGATGCCATTCACCGCCGCAATCACCGGCTTGAGGAAGCTCTCCAGCCGCGCCGTCATGGTCTGGCCGCGGCGGACGAAGTCGCGCACCGCGTGGTCGGCGCCGCGCGCGACGCTGCCGGAGAACTCGGTGATGTCGGCGCCGGCCGAGAATGCCTGTTCGCCTGCGCCGGTGACGATCACGGCGCGGATCGCGTCATCGACTTCGATCGCGTCCAGCCGCTGCATCAGCCGGTCGATCAGCGCGTAGTTCAGCGCGTTCAGCTTGTCGGGACGGTTCAGCGTTAAGAGCGCGATGCCGTCGCGCAGCTCGATCGGGATCAGCTCGGTCATGTGAAAGCCTCCATCGGGTCACCCGATGGCTACCGCGGGCATCGCATTGTGTATATTCACTGGTCGGTATACATGGGCGAGATGACGGCTCGAATGTCAGCAGCAGCTCCGAAGACCCGCGAGGGCAATACCACGCGAGACCGCATCGTCGCCGCAGCCGCCAAACTGTTCTATGCCGAAGGCATCCGTGCCGTCGGCGTCGACGCGGTGGCGGAGAAGGCCGGCGTCACCAAGCGGACGCTATATTATCACTTCCGCAGCAAGGATGATCTCGTCGCGGCGTATCTCGAAGGCCGCGATCAGCCGAACCTGGCGCTGTTCCGGCAATGGTTCGAGGAGACGCCGGGCGCACTGCCCGCCAAGGTCGAAGGCATCTTCCGCAATCTCGCGCGGGCCGCGCGGCATCCGAAATGGAAGGGCTGCGGCTTCCTGCGGACCTCGGCCGAGCTCGCCAATCTGCCCGGCCATCCGGCGATCAAGATCGGCGCCGCGCACAAGAAGAAGTTCGAGCGCTGGCTGTGCGAGACCTTCGCCGAGGCCGGCATCGCCACGCCTGAGGAACTCGCCCGGCAGATGCTGCTTCTGCTCGATGGCTCATTCGCGGTGGTGCTGCTGCATCGGGATGCGAGCTACATGGAGACCGCGGGCGCGGCAGCAGCCAAGCTGGTGGCGGCAGCCTTGCCGGCGCGTGCGAGCGGGCCGCGGCGCGCGGCGAAAGTCAGCGCATCTCGCACCCAGAGCTGAGGAACGGGGCGTCGGGTCGGCGGTTGAGGGGGCGGTTCGCCGCCCACCTCTCCACGGAGCTGCCCGATGAATTTCGTTCCGGTGTTCGCCGCGCTCGCGTTCCTCGCCGTCGCGGCATGGCCTGCCGCGGCCCAGCCGGCGAACCCGCCGCATCACGCGGCTTTACGGGCCGACCCGCAGCCGCTCAGCGACGCCGACAAGCAGTTCCTGGCGTTCGCGGCTGAAGACAATCAGGCCGAGATTCAGCTGTGTCTGTTGGCTGAGAAGCGCGCCGTCGACCCGGCTCTCAAGGCGTTCGCGCGGCTGATGGTGAATGATCACGTTGCGATCGAGAGCCGGCTGGCCGCGCTCGCCAACGACGTTCAGGCGCAGTTGCCGGACGGCGTGGGCGATGAGGGCGAGCGCACCCGCGCCGAACTGAAGGGCCTCGCCGGCGATCAGTTCGACCGCAAGTTCCTCGCGGCACAGATCGAGGATCACGGCAAGGACATCGAGAAGTTCTCGCAAGCCGCCGATCGCGGCAGCGAAGGTGCTAGCCGCTTTGCATCCGAGACGCTGCCGATCCTGCGCCAGCATCTTGCGCTCGCGCGCGCCGTGCAGACGCAGCTGAAGGCGGCCGAGTAACCGGCCTTCGGTCCGGAACGATCGCGTCAGGCGGCGGTTGCCGCTGACATCCACAGGATCACAGCCATGACCAACACGATCTCCCGCAGAGGTGTCGTCGGCGGAGCGGGTGCCGGCATGCTCGGCGTTGCGGCCGCCGCCGCGCCTGCATTTGCCAAGGACGCTCAGACCATGACCGACGCCGCTCCGCTGCAGGACCCGACCTCGAAGTATCCGAAGCCGCCGTTCGAGCGGCAATCGCAGCCGTGGCCGGGACTGGCGTCGAAGATGAATCCGCGACCTGACCACGGTGAGCAGAGCTACAAGGGCTCGGGCCGGCTCACCGGCCGTAAAGCGCTGATCACCGGCGGCGACAGCGGCATGGGCCGCGCCGCCGCGATCGCGTTCGCGCGTGAAGGCGCCGACATTGCGATCAACTATCTGCCGGCCGAAGAGGACGACGCGCAGGAAGTGATCAAACTGATCAAGGATGCCGGCCGCAACGGGGTGGCGATCCCCGGCGATCTGCGCGACGAGCAGTTCTGCAAGCGACTGGTCGAGCGCGCGGTGGAGAGCCTCGGCGGCCTCGATATTGTGGTCAACAATGCCGCCCGGCAGCAGACCCGCGCGTCGATCCTCGACGTCAGCTCCGAGGATTTCGACGCCACGATGAAGACCAACATCTACGCACCGTTCTGGATCATCAAGGCGGCGCTGCCGCACCTGAAGCCGGGCTCGTGCATCATCGGCACCTCGTCCGAGCAGGCGGCCGATCCGTCGCCGGATCTCTACGACTACGCCCAGACCAAGGCCGCGACCACCAACTACGTCCGCTCGCTCGCCAAGCAGCTCGCGCCCAAGGGCATCCGCGTCAACGCGGTGGCGCCAGGCCCGATCTGGACGCCGCTGCAGGTGTCGGGTGGTGCGACGATGGAGAAGCTGGAGAAGTTCGGCAGCATGGCGCCGATGGGGCGCCCGGGCCAGCCGGCCGAGCTCGGCTCGATCTACGTCCAGCTCGCCGCCAGCGATGCCAGCTACGCGACCGGCCAAGTGTATGGCGCGATGGGCGGCGGCGGACTGCCGTAACGACTACGCTCCGTCGAAGCGCCGAAAGCCTTTCGATGTGTCCCGTCATTGCGAGCGAAGCGAAGCAATCCAGCTCCGTG
This sequence comes from Rhodopseudomonas sp. G2_2311, assembly GCF_047501505.1. Taxonomy (NCBI): domain Bacteria; kingdom Pseudomonadati; phylum Pseudomonadota; class Alphaproteobacteria; order Hyphomicrobiales; family Nitrobacteraceae; genus Rhodopseudomonas; species Rhodopseudomonas sp. G2_2311. The sequence goes on along the minus strand of NZ_JAZDRK010000004.1, from coordinate 476,667 downwards.
CACGAAGCTCCTGGATTGCTTCGTCGGCTATCGCCGCCTCGCAGTGACGCTGAGAGATCATGACGAGAGATCGTCCGCTCAGCCTGCTGATCAGGCTGGCACCGGCGCAAATCGTCCGCGGGTCTGCAGGACATCCAGCACGCCGTGCAGGTCCGGCAGCACCGCGGCGCATTTGCCGCGTGTGGTGGCGTCGGGCTGCAGCAGGTCCGGCACCATCAGCGTGATGGCACCGGCCGTGAAGGCCGAGGCGACCCCAACGCTGGAATCCTCCACCGCGACGCAATGCGCCGGCGGCACGCCGAGCCTGTCGGCGGCGAGCAGATACAGATCCGGTGCCGGTTTGCCGTGGGCGACGTCGTCCCGCGTGAGGATGGTGCCAAACCGCGCGCGGATGCCGGCGAGCGTCAGGTGCATGTCGGCCGTCTTGCGCGATGACGACGTCACCACAGCGACCGGACAGCGCGCATCGTCGAGCGCGTCGAGCAGCTCGCAGGTGCCGGGCTTCACCGGCAGGCCTTTGGCGAACCGGGCGTCGCGCTTGGCGACGAAGGCGCGGTTGATGTCGGACAGCGGCAGCGTCTTGCCGTAGCGCGCGACCAGCAGCGCCTGGCACTCCGGCCCCGGCAGCCCGACCATCGACTCGCAGGTCTTTGTCGCATCCGGCAGGCCGAATGCGTTGAGCACCTCGGTCAGGCTTTCCAGATACACGCGCTCGGTATCGACCAGCGTGCCGTCCATATCGAGCAGCACCGCTGCGATCAGCCAGTCATGCGCACCGGTCACGATTTGCGGCTCGCCTTCGCAGCCTCGCGCAGGCATTCCGGGCACAGGCAATCCACCGCGTCCGACGGCAGCGGCAGATGCGCCGGCTCGGCCGAGCACCAGCAGCCGCTGTCCATCGTGCACGAAAACTCGGCGCCGCAGCCGGCGCAGATCAACCGCCGCGGCGGCGGTGCAGGCGTGTCGGACGAGGTCGGGCGGAGCGGCATGAGCAACGATCGGTGAACGCTGGTTGAAACACGCTCGCAGCGTACTCCGCCTGGGCCGCGATGCAATACGCGGAAGGTCGCGGAGCGGAGGGGGCAGCATGCCGGCGGAGCTGAGTGACGCCGCGGACCTCTCCCCCGGTCATTCCGGGGCGCTCGCGTCAGCGAGCGAACCCGGAATCTGACGCGCGCACTAAACTCAATGCCCACTCACCTCGGGATTCCGGGTTCGCGCCCTTTCGGGCGCGCCCCGGAATGACGGTGTGAGGAGGCGTTGCCGCGAACTACCCCTTGGTGATCGCGTCCACCTCGGCCATCTCCTCGACCGTCAGCTTCCAGCTAACGGCCTTGACGTTCTGCTCGATCTGCTCCGGCGTGGTGGCGCCGGCGATCACGCTGGAGACTTGCGGGCGGCAGGCGAGCCAGGAGAATGCCAGTTCGAGCAGCGAGTGGCCGCGCGCTTCGGCGAAGGCTTTCAGCTTGTCGACGAGATCGAGATTGGCGTCGGTGAAGTAGCGGTCGCGGATCGCCGGCATCTTGGCGAAGCGGGTGTGAGCCGGCGCTTCCGTGCCGCGCTGATACTTGCCAGTCAGAAGGCCGCTCGCCAGCGGGAAGAACGGCAGCAGGCCGAGCTTGTAGTCCTGCGCGGCCGGCAGCAGGTCCTTTTCGATGTCGCGCACCACCAGGCTGTATTCGTCCTGGCACGACATGTAGCGGTGGGTGCCGAGCGCACGGGCGACGTACTCCGCCTCGGCGATCCGCCATGCCGGGAAATTCGAATTGCCGATGTAGCGCACTTTGCCGGCGCGGATCAGGTCGTCGAGAGCGCGCAGCGTCTCGTCGATCGGCGTCAGCGGATCGTAATCGTGCTGCTGATACAGGTCGATCCAGTCGGTCTTCAGCCGCCTCAGGCTGGCTTCGACCGCCTCGACGATGTAGCGCCGCGAGGCGCCCTGCTTGGTGCCGTCGGTCGCCATCGGCTTGCAGAATTTGGTCGCCAGCACGATGTCCTTGCGGCGATCGCCGAGCACGTTGCCGAGCACGGTCTCGGAGCCGCCCATGCCGGCATAGATGTCGGCGGTGTCGAACAGCGTGACGCCGAGGTCGATCGCCTTGTGGATCACCTTCTTCGAGGTTTCGGGGTCGGTGCGCTGGCCGAAATTGTTGCAGCCGAGGCCGACGACCGAGACCCGCAGGCCGCTGCCGCCGAGATTGCGAATGTCCATGAAGTGTCCTTGAGAGGTGCGTGGAGCCGCCCATTGTGGCGCGCACGCCGCACCGCCGCAACCCGAGTCGCCGATCACAGCCGCGTCAAGCGTCACCGCCGGCGAGTGGCGCGAAGGCCATTCTACTCGTGCGCGTTCGCCTGTTACTCCGCGTCCCCTCGCGCGAGACGCCAGAGGCGAGATCTACGTTCGTTGCGTCGCTCACGCCGCTCCAGGCAGTCATTCCGGGGCACGCGCGTCAGCGCGTGAGCCCGGAATCTCGCAGTTTGGGGCACGGCCGGCGGCCTGCATCTTCGGGATTCCGGGTTCGCTCGCTTGCGCGATCGCCCCGGAATGACCGTTTGTAGCAATGTGTGAGTGCAGCGCGCCCTACGCGGCTTCCGGCTGCCCATCGGGCACAGCGGCGGGGCGCGGGGCGATGGCGCCGCGCATGCCGGCTCGGCGGGCGGCTTCGCACATCCGGCGCACCGACTGCTCGGCATCGCGGGTGATCTGCTTGCGGTCGGCGTCGATCGAGGTCGCGACCGCATCGCCCCAGCTGACGGTGACGTCGATCGCGCCGGCCGACAGCAGCTCGACGAAATGCGGAATCAGCTCGGCGTCGCCGTACCATGCCACGCGCTGGCGCAGCTCGCGGCCGATCGGCAGGCCGCCGAAGCCGGTATACGTCACCGCCATCGGCTGCACCGCGACGCGGGCGCCGGCCTGTTCGCCGATCGCGTGGTGCACCGCGCCGACCAGCGCGGAGCGGAACGGCAGCACCCGGCTGCCGTCGGACGAGGTGCCCTCGGCGAACAGCACCATGGCGTCGCCGTCCTGCAGCCGCGCGCCGATCTCGCGCGTCGCCTCGCCGGTGCGATGCCGGGCCTGGCGATCGATGAACACGGTGCGCTGCCAGCGTGCCAGCGCGCCGAACACCGGCCAGCCGGCGACCTCGCTCTTGGCGATGAACGACACCGGCGCCACCGCGGAGATCACGCAGATGTCGAGCCAGGAGACGTGATTGGACAGGATCAGCACCGGGCCGTCGCAGCGGCGGCCGACCTGATGGATGCGGGCGCCGATCAGCGCGCAGACGATGCGATGATACAGCTGCGGAATCGTGCGCTGTGCGCGCCAGCCGAACCGGATTGCCAGCAGATGCACCGGCAGCAGGCACAACGTCAGCGGCACGACGGCGGCAATGACGAGGATGAATCGCAGCATGGCAATAACTTTGCGCCGCTCAAAAAGGTGCGGCCCCGGTCAGACGCGGCGACTGACGGGGACCGCTGGGGACGTTGATCGGCGACGGGGGGCCTCGATCAGACGCGAGCGGACCCTAACGGTAGTTTGTTACACGGCGGTGACGCGTCAACTACATCTTAACGTGTGAGGCGAGCCGCGGCTGCGGACGCACTTCTCCGCTGAAAATACCGCTTAGTTGCCTGCCGGTGCGACGCGCAGAAGCCGCCCGGTATCGCTGTCGGTCAACAGCCACAGCGCGCCGTCCGGCCCTTGGCGCACGTCGCGAATCCGCTCGTCCAGCGTCTGCAGCAACCGCTCTTCGCCGGTGATCTTGTCGCCGTCGAGCGACAGCCGCACCAGCATCTGTCCGGACAGCGCGCCGACGAACAGGCTGCCGGTCCAGGTCGGAAACAGCTTGCCGGTATAGAACGCCATGCCGCTCGGCGAGATCGACGGCACCCAGTACTTTGCCGGCTGCTGCATGCCCGGCTTGGCGGTCGCCTCGTGGATCTTGGCGCCGCTATAGTCGATGCCGTAGCCGATCACCGGCCAGCCGTAATTCTCACCCTTGCGGATGATGTTGACCTCGTCGCCGCCACGCGGGCCGTGCTCGACCTCCCACAGTTTGCCGTCGGCGGGGTTGAAGGCGAGGCCTTGCGGATTGCGGTGGCCGAGGCTCCAGATCTCCGGCTTGGCGCCGTCGCGGCCGGCGAACGGATTGCCGTCGGGCACGCTGCCGTCCGGCGCGATGCGGACGATCTTGCCGAGATGATTGGATAGGCTCTGCGCCTGATCGCGATACGCGTAGTGCTCGCCGAGCGTGACGAACAGATTGCCGCTGCCGTCCTGTGCGATCCGGCAGCCATAGTGATTGCCGGACGACAGCGGCCCCTGCTGGCGGAAGATCACCTTGATGTCGTTCAGCCGCGGTGCATCGCTGGCGTCGAGAGACGCACGCGCTACCGCGGTCCGGCCACCGTTGCCGTCGCGCTCGGCGTAGCACAGGTAGATCGTGTGGTTGCTGGCGATGTCCTTGTCGGCCGCGACGTCGAGCAGGCCGCCCTGGCCCGAGGCCCACACCTCGGGCACGCCCTGCAGCGGCTTCGAGACCTGGCCCTGCGGCGCCACAAGACGAAGGCGACCGGGACGTTCGGTCACCAGCATCCGGCCGTCGGGCAGAAACGCCAGCCCCCAGGGATGCACCAGCTTCTGCGCCACGGTCTGGACGGTCAGCGGGCCTGCGGAGGATTCGTAAGTGGTGATCTCACCGCGGCTCGCGGTCACGATCAGCAGCGAGGCGAGCAGCGCGGTGGCTGCGCTCAGCGTGCCGGAAACCCAGACGATCGGAGCCTTCATCGCACTGCCTCCTCGCAGGATGGCCGTCGCGGCTGCGGTGCGGCGCGCCAGTCAACGCGCCGTGATGGGAAAGGATCGTTGCCGAGCCGATCAGAGCGCGAAAGGCGTCCCCATGCCGCAGGCCGGCCCGCATTGGGTCGACAGCAGCGTCAGCGCGAGGATGGTGCCGAGCGAGGCGACCGCGATCACCAGCGAGGCGGCGACGGCTCGCACCAGACGGGGAGAGGTGGCGGGCGCGGCGGGGCGGATGAAGCCGGAGGCCGTGCCGGACGACGAAAGCATGACTCGAAATCCTCGAACCAAACGCCGGCGAATCACCGGCATTTGTGGATTGTCGTGCGATCACGGGCGTTTATGCGGCGCCGAAGGGCGCCAATCATGGTCAAATCGCGGCGGAATTCGAGCGCTGCGGCCGGACTTAGGCCTCGGCCGCGAAGCTTGTCGGATCGGCCGCAATGGTTTCCGGGGTCCAATCCATGGTGATGAAGCCCGGGGTCTGCTCGACCCGCCGCAGCCACGCATTCACCGCCGGAAACGTCGACAGGTCGAAATCGCACTGGTCGGCGACGTGGGTGTAGCCGTACAGCGCGATGTCGGCGATGGTGAGTTGGCCGGCCGCGAAGTAATCGTTGGTCTTCAGATGATTTTCCATCACCTGCAGCGCCGCATAGCCGCGCTCCAGCCAATCCTCCAGCGCGTGGGTCTGCAGGTCGCGGCCGCCTTTGACGAGGCACAACCAGAAATACGCTGAGCCGATATTCGGCTCGAGCGCATGCTGCTCGAAGAACATCCATTGCAGCGCTTCGGCGCGGTCCATCCGGGTGTCCGGCGCCAGCGAGGTGCCGACGGCGAGATACCACAGGATCGCGTTGGATTCGGCGAGGTAGCGGCCCGGCGCGGTTTCCAATAGCGGCACCTGGCCGCTCGGATTTTTGGCGAGGAAATCGGGCGTGCGGCTCTCGCCGCGCAGGATATCGACCTCGACCGCACGGTAGGGGGCATCGAGAAGCGCCAGCGCAAGGCGAACCTTGTAGCTGTTTCCCGATCGCTGCATCGAATAGAGCTTGTACATCCTGAAGGTCGCTTCGCTCTCCCTGCCGCCGGCATCTGCCGCGCCTAACGCGGCTAAACAATGATGTCCCCCGGCAGGCCTCGCAAGCCCCAAGCGCTGGAAAGGGTCGAAATCCCATGCCGCATTGCACAGGGGGCGGCGGCACCGCGAAAATCCCGCCGCAGCGACCGATTTTGTCTTTTCGCTATGCGAAATCGGGCGGGTGCGCGCAATGCCGCGCATGACTGGCAACTGCCGTTCTCGGCAAGGCGGCGCGCGGCCTCTCCTGAAGGTTGTGCCGACCACCACACAATGCCGCTATTCCAGCAAGCTTCTTGCGATGCAACGTGGCCGCGCTTAGTGTGGGGATATTCCCGTCAGAGATGGAAGAGTCGCGCCAAATGCCGACTCATGACGGCTGCAAGGAGAAGACGATGCCGTTCCTCGCCACCGCGCTCGATCGTGTGAAGCCGTCCGCGACCATCGCGGTCACGGACAAAGCGCGTGAGCTGAAAGCGGCCGGGCGCAACGTCATCGGCCTGGGCTCCGGCGAGCCGGACTTCGATACTCCCGCCAACATCAAGCTGGCGGCGATCCATGCGGTCGAGGCCGGCAAGACCAAGTACACCGCGGTCGACGGCATTCCGGAGCTGAAGCAGGCGATCATCGCCAAGTTTCAGCGCGAGAACGGCCTGACCTACAAGCCGAACCAGATCATCGTCGGCACCGGCGGCAAGCAGGTGCTGTACAACGCCCTGATGGCCACCATCAATCCGGGCGACGAGGTGATCATCCCGGCGCCGTATTGGGTCAGCTATCCGGAGATGGTGGCGCTCGCCGGCGGCGAAAGCGTGCCGGTGGTATGCACCGCCGAGTTCGGCTTCAAGCTGCAGCCGGCGGCCCTGGAAGCGGCGATCACGCCGAAGACCAAGTGGATCATCCTCAACTCGCCGTCGAACCCGACCGGCGCGGCCTACAGCCGTGCCGAGCTGAAGGCGCTCACCGACGTTCTGGTCAAGCACCCGCATGTCTGGGTGATGACGGACGACATGTACGAGCACCTCGTCTATGACGACTTCGAGTTCACCACCCCGGCGCAGATCGAGCCGAAGCTGTTCGATCGCACCCTGACGGTGAACGGCGTGTCGAAGTCGTATTGCATGACCGGCTGGCGGATTGGCTACGCCGGCGGCCCGGCCGAGCTGATCAAGGCGATGTCGACGATCCAGTCGCAGTCGACCTCGAACCCGTGCTCGATCGCCCAGTGGGCCGCCGTCGAGGCGCTCAACGGTCCGCAGGACTTCATCGACACGCACAACAAGGTGTTCAAGGAGCGCCGCGATCTGGTGGTGTCGATGCTGAACCAGGCGGCCGGCATCGACTGCCCGCGTCCGGAGGGGGCGTTCTACGTCTATCCGTCATGCGCCGGCACCATCGGCAAGACCGCGCCGTCGGGCAAAAAGATCGAAACCGATCAGGACTTCGTCACCGAGCTTCTGGAAGCGGAAGGCGTGGCGGTGGTGCAGGGCTCGGCGTTCGGCCTCGGCCCGGCGTTCCGCATCTCCTACGCCACCAAGACCTCGGATCTCGAGGATGCCTGCAAGCGCATTCAGCGGTTCTGCGGAAATTTGCGGTAAAGATTTCATTAACAATCCGCAAGGTTCACAGGATTCGTTCCAAAACTGCGAAAGCGCCTTGTTTTGGACAAGACGCTTCCTTTTTGTCGCCGTCGCAATCTCAATCCACATGTGGAGTGCTTATATGTTTACCCTGAGACAGTTCGGCATCGCTGCGGTCGCGTTGATCGCCTCGGTTGCGAGCGCGAGCGCGCAGCAGCGCGTGCAGGTCGGCGTGATCGAATGCGCCGGCGGTCCGAACGTCGGCTACGTGGTCGGCTCGACCACCCAGCTCGAGTGCCTGTTCCGGGCCGACGGCCGTCGTCCCGAGCCGTACATCGCGCATGTGCAGCGCATCGGCGTCGACCTCGGCTTCACCCAGAACACCGGCCTGGCCTGGGCCGTGTACGCTCCGACCCAGCGCGTCGGCCGCGGTGACCTCGGCGGCAGCTACGGCGGCGTCGGCGCCAACGCGTCGTTCGGCTTCGGCGTCGGCGGCAACCTGCTGATCGGCGGTTCGAACAACGCCTTCGCGCTGCAGCCGCTCAGCCTGCAGGGCCAGACCGGTCTCAACGCGACCGCGGGCATCGTCGACGTGCAGCTGCTGCCGGCCCCGATCGCCAAGAAGCACTATCGCAAGCATCGCCGTCATCATCACTAAGTGACAGCGTTTACGAAGCATTAGCGTCGTAACGAAAAGGGCCCGCCAGCGCGGGCCCTTTTTGCGTCTGGACGTCTCGGTACGCTCCAACGCCGACGCTCAAACACCGGTCGCAGCGCTGCGCGCCGGGTGTCATTGAAGATTTGCCGATGCTGTGACTAGATGGCGTGCACTCGTTTGCGCGTTTGCCCGAATCGGGTCGTCTTCCGCATCACCTTCCCACGTCGGAGATCTTCGCTATGCGCCGCCTCTCGCTTCTCGCCGGCCTCGCCGCCGCCGCGCTGATAACAACCGCCGCCGATGCTCAACAGGGCCGGGTGCGTGTCGGCATGCTCGAATGCCGCGGCGGTGCCAGCATGGGCTTCATCGTCGGTTCGGTGACCAATCTCGGCTGCGTGCTGCGCAGCGAAGGTCGGCCGGATACGCCCTATGTCGCCACCATCCGCAAGGTCGGTCTCGACATTGGTATCACCCCGGAAACCGCGCTCGGCTGGGCGGTGTTCGCGCCGGTCGAACGCTTCGGCCCCGGCGACCTCGCTGGTAACTACGCGGGCGCGCAGGGCTCGGCTTCTGTCGGCGTCGGCCTCGGTGCCAACGTGCTGATCGGCGGCTCGTCGAATTCGATCGCGCTGCAGCCGGTCAGCCTGCAGGGCCAGACCGGCGTCAACGTTGCGGTCGGCCTGCAGGAACTCGAACTGCGCCCGGGCCGCTAACTAACAGCGCGCTCGCCGTTCAATTCCTGTTTTGCAACATTGCGCTGCGATGCAAACGCGTCGCAGCGCAAATTTTTGGTGTCCTTGATCCTGCTCAACACCGACATCATCGCGTCGTAATTTTTCGCGCTTGCCAAGTGTCGTGTGTTGCGAAAGCATCACGTCTTGCCGACCCAATCACGGGCCGAGCTCCAGATAGAAGGAGGCGGCGATGGGACAAGACGTCAGAAGTCCCCGTGGTCCCCGGTGCATCGCACTGGTGGGCCCATTCCAAAGCGGAAAAACCACACTACTTGAAGCAATCCTGGCACGAACCGGTGCCATCCCGCGGGCCGGCTCGGTCGATGCGGGCACCTCGCACGGCGACTCCAGCCCCGAGGCGCGCCAACACAAAATGGGCCTCAGCCTGACGGCCGTCACCACCCAGTTCATGGGTGAGAGCTACACCTTCCTCGATTGTCCCGGCTCCGTCGAATTCGCGCACGACATGCGCGCGGCGCTTCCCGCCGTCGACGCCGCCGTGGTGGTGTGTGAAGCCGACGAGCGCAAGCTGCCGCAGTTGCAGCTGATCCTGCGCGAACTCGAAGATCTCGGAATTCCCAGATTTTTGTTCCTGAACAAGATCGATCGCGCCAACAAACGCATTCGCGAAGTGCTCGACAGTCTGCAGCCGGCCTCGCGTATCCCGCTGGTGCTGCGCCAGATTCCGATCTGGAACGGCGATTTGATCGCCGGTTACGTCGATCTCGCGCTGGAGCGCGCCTTCGTCTATCGGGAGCACAAGCCTTCTGAAGTGGTCGACCTCGAAGGCGGCAATCTCGACCGCGAGAAGGAAGCGCGGTTCTCGATGCTCGAGAAGCTCGCCGATCACGACGACGCGCTGATGGAGCAGTTGCTCGACGACATCCAGCCGCCGCGCGATGCGGTGTTCGATGATCTTGCACGCGAACTGCGTGAAGGTGTGATCTGTCCGGTGCTGCTCGGCTCCGCGCTCCGCGAGAACGGCGTGCTGCGTCTTCTCAAAGCGCTGCGTCACGAGGCGCCCGACGTCACCGAAACCGCGGCGCGCCTCGGCGTCACCGCCGGCAAGGATGCGGTCGGCTACGTCTTCAAGACTCAGCATCTGCAGCACGGCGGCAAGCTGTCGCTGGCCCGGCTGTTCGCCGGCACGCTCGCCGACGGCGACAATGTGCAGTCGTCGGCCGGTGAGGCGTCGCGCGTCTCCGGCATCCAGACGGTCGGCGGCGGTCACGACAGCAAACGCTCGTCGGCGACGGCCGGTGAGGTCGTCGCGCTCGGCAAGCTCGATGCGATCAAGACCGGCGATACTTTCGGCAACGGCAAGGCCGCGCCGGCCTCGCTGGTTGAAGTCACCGCCGCGCCGCCGGTGCTGGCGATGGCGCTCGCTGCCATCGATCGCAAGGACGACGTCAAACTCGGCCAGGCGCTGCAGCGGCTGAACGAGGAAGATCCCTCGCTCACCATCGTGCACGATCCGCAGAGCCACGAGATGGTGCTGTGGGGACAGGGCGAGATGCATCTGCGCGTGGCGCTGGAGCGACTGCACGACCGCTACGGCGTCACCGTGAAGTCGCATGCGCCGGGGATCGGCTATCGCGAGACCATCCGCAAGCCGGTGACTCAGCGCGGCCGCCACAAGAAGCAGTCGGGCGGCCATGGCCAGTTCGGCGACGTGGTGCTCGACATCAAGCCGCTGCCGCGTGGTGAGGGCTTCGCCTTCGCCGAGACTGTGGTCGGCGGCGCGGTGCCGCGCAACTACATGGGCGCGGTGGAGGAGGGCGTGATCGATGCCCTGCGTGCCGGACCGCTCGGCTTCCCGGTGGTCGACGTCCACGTCACCCTGACCGACGGCTCGTATCACAGCGTGGATTCGTCCGACATGGCGTTCCGCACCGCGGCGCGGATCGGCATCACCGAGGCGTTGCCGCAGTGCCAGCCGGTGCTGCTGGAGCCGATCCACACCGTCGAGATCGTCTGCCCGACCGAGGCGACCGCCAAGGTCAACGCCATCCTGTCCGGGCGGCGGGGCCAGATCCTCGGCTTCGACACCCGCGAGGGCTGGCCGGGTTGGGACATGGTGCGCGCCACCATGCCGGAGGCGGAGATCGGCGATCTGATCGTCGAACTGCGCTCGGCCACGGCCGGTGCCGGCAGCTTCACCCGCAGCTTCGACCATATGGCCGAAGTCAGCGGGCGGACCGCCGACCAGATCGTTGCTGCCCACCGTCAGGCAGCGGCCTGACCCCAGGAGAGCAAGGGGGCGGGACCTCTCCCGCCTCGCTCACTAAAATATGACTGCTCCGAAGCGGCTGGACTGATGTCTCAGACATCACTCCAGCCGCTTTTTATTTGCTTGATGCCATTCAAAGCATCATATTGACGTCTTCAGACATCAGAGTTCATGCTTCATCCATGATGACCGCAGCCCAATTGCGCGCCGCGCGCGCGCTGCTTGGCATCGACCAGCGCACGCTGGCCGAACTGTCGGGTGTGTCGCTGCCGACCATCCAGCGGATGGAGGCGAGCGAAGGCAACGTCCGTGGTGTGGTGGAATCCCTCACCAAGGTGATCGAGGCCCTCGACCGCTGCGGCGTGACCCTGATCGGAGACAATTCCCGCAGCGAAGGCGGCGGCCGCGGCGTCCGGTTCAAAGAGCCGGCGCCGCCCCGCAACGAGGCCTAACGGTTTCGGTGCAGCAGCGGGGCGGACCAGGAGCAAACAGCATGGACACCTCCCGGCGACTTGTGGCTGCCACCAAACCGAGCTTCCGCGAGCTGTTCACCCCGAAGCTGATCACGGCGCTGCGCGAGGGCTACGGCCTCGGCGACTTCCGCGCCGACCTGATCGCCGGCCTCACGGTCGCGATCGTGGCGCTGCCGCTGTCGACCGCGATCGCGATCGCCTCCGGCGTCACGCCGGATCGCGGCCTCTACGCTGCAGTGGTCGGCGGATTTCTGGTGTCGCTGCTCGGCGGCTCGCGGTTTCAGATCGGCGGTCCAGCCGGCGCCTTCATCGTGCTGGTGATGCTCAGCGTGCAGCGCCACGGCATCGACGGCGTGCTGCTCGCGACCTTCCTGGCCGGCATCATGCTGGTGATCGCCGGCTTCCTGCAGATCGGCACCTACGTCAAATTCATTCCGTATCCGGTCACGGTCGGCTTCACCGCCGGCATCGCGGTGATCATCTTCGCCAGTCAGCTCAAGGATCTGCTCGGCATCGAGCTGGCGCACGAGCCGGGGCCGTTCCTCCCCAAGCTCGAAGCGCTGGCGCAGGCGCTGCCGACCATGAATTTCTATGCGCTCGGCATCGCGCTGACCGCGATCGTGCTGATCGTCGGCCTGAAGAAGCTGCGGCCCAACTGGCCGGGGCTGCTGATCGCGGTCGCCGTCACTGCGGCGCTGGTGTGGGGCTTCTCGCTGCCGGTCGCCACCATCGGCACCCGGTTCGGCGGCATTCCCGAGAGCTTCCCGCTACCGTCCTGGCCGGTGTTCTCGGTCGCCAAGGTGATCGAAGTGCTGCCCGACGCGATGGCGTTCGCGCTGCTCGGCGCGATCGAGTCGCTCCTCTCCGCCGTGGTAGCCGACGGCATGACCGGGCGGCGGCATCGCTCGAACTGCGAACTGGTGGCGCAGGGCTTCGCCAATATGGGTTCGGCGCTGTTCGGCGGCATCTGCGTCACCGGTGCGATCGCCCGCACCGCGACTAACATCCGCACCGGTGCGCGCACGCCGATCGCCGGCATGCTGCACTCGGTGTTCCTGCTGGTGTTCATGCTGGTGGCGGCGCCGCTGGCGAGCTACATCCCGCCTGCGACGCTTGCCGCGGTGCTGGCGATCGTCGCCTGGAACATGGCGGAGAAGCACGAGTTCGCCACGCTGGTACGCTCGTCGCGCGGTGACGCGGTGGTGGTGCTGGCGACCTTCCTGCTCACCGTGTTCCGCGATCTGACCGAAGGCATTGTGGTCGGCTTTGCGCTCGGCGCGGTGCTGTTCATTCACCGCATGTCGGAAGTCACCGGGGTCGAGGCGTATTCCGGGCTGGCGCAGGAAGATCGTGCCGACGAGAGCGGCAAGCGCCGCGGCACCGCCGCCGACCTGTCGCTGGTCACCGATCCGGATGTGGTGGTGTATCGCATCACCGGGGCGTTCTTCTTCGGCGCCGCCGCGACGGTGTCGTCGGTGCTCAACAATATCGCCGATCGCCACAAGGTGTTCGTGGTCGATTTCGCCGCGGTACCGTTCCTGGACTCCACCGCCGCGAACGCGATCTACCGGGTGGCGCTGTCGGCGCAGCGCAAGCGCATCAAGCTGATCGTCACCGGGGCCTCGCCGACCGTCCGCCGCGCGCTGCTCACCCATGGCGTCAAGCCGCCGCTGGCGCACTACCGTGCCGACATCGCGAGCGCGGTCGACGAGGTCAAGGGCAAGACCCCAGCGCCCCAGGAGGCGACCGCGCCGCAGCCCGCCTCGGTCTGACGTCCCCGACTTCCGTCGCGGCGCCGCGTTTTGCGATTGACGCTGGCGCGGCGGCCTGATTTTCACAGGTTCCGGAGGTCTCGCGTCTGTTGGAGGGCGAAATGGCTGCGACCAAGCGCGCCGCGTGTCTGATCGGCTGGCCGGCGGCGCATTCGCGCTCGCCGCTGATCCACCACTACTGGCTGCGCCAGCTCGGCATCGAGGGCGGCTACTCGATCGAAGCGGTGCCGCCGGAAGGCTTTGCCGAATTCGTGCTGCACCTGAAGACGCACGGCTATATCGGCGCCAACGTCACCATCCCGCACAAGGAACGCGCGCTGCAGCTCACCGAGCCGGACGAGCGCGCCCGCGCGGTCGGCGCCGCCAACACGCTGTACTACGACGGCGATCTGTTGCGCTCCACCAACACCGACATCGAAGGCTTCATCGGCAATCTCGACGCCTCGGCGCCGGGCTGGGATCGCTCCCCGCATGCCGTGGTGCTCGGGGCCGGCGGCTCATCGCGGGCGGTGGTGTTTGGCCTGTTGGAGCGCGGCGTGCAGCGGATCGCGCTCGCCAACCGTTCGATCGAGCGGGCAGAGGCGCTGCGCGATCTGTTCGGCGACCGCGTGGTGCCGATCGCCTGGAGCGACATCCCCGCGGCGCTGCCGGGCGCGGGTCTGTTGGTCAACACGACCTCGCTCGGCATGAAGGGACAGCCGGCGCTGCAAATCGACCTGTCGGCGCTGCCGGCGGACGCGGTGGTGGCGGATCTGGTCTATGTGCCGCTGCAGACCGATCTGCTCGCCGCCGCCAAGGCGCGCGGGCTGCGCACTGCGGACGGTCTCGGCATGCTGCTGCACCAGGCGGTGCGGGGGTTCGATCTGTGGTTCGGGGCGCGGCCTCATGTCACCGCGGAGCTGCGGGCGCTGGTCGAGGCCGATCTGGTGCCGAAGTAATCGTGCGGGCGTTACGCGGCGTGGTGCATGATCCGCCACGTCCGCGCGATGATCGAAAGCTGCTCGCGCAGTTCGGTGAGATCGACCGGCTTCGACACCGCTTCCAGCATGGTGAGATCGAGCGACTCGCCGAAATCATGCGCCTTGCGCGCAATCTCGCTCTTGGCGCCGCTGAGGATGATGATCGGCGCCCGGAAGTCGCGATCGGCAAAGTGGCGCAGCACCTCGGTGCCGGCCTGCTCGCCGAGCGATAGATCCAGTGTGACGCCTTCGAAATCATTGTAGGTGGTCAGCTCGACGACTTCGTCGAGCGTGCCGGCTTCGACCGGTTCGAACCCGGCTCGCACCGCGATCTTGCAGATGATCGTGCGGTGGACCTGGTCGTCATCGATCACCAGGAGGCGCGGCTTCAACTCTGCTGAACCCGCCGCAGTCGCGGCGGAGCTCTCGGGATGGTCGGTCATGGCGCTCCGATCGAGCTGGCTGCGATAGCGAACACACGCGCAGCCATCTGCAGCAAGGCTGCAGGCGGCCTGCGCGGTGTCCCACAGTGTCGCCCGACCGGTGAATCAAACCGTAAGACGGCGCCGCGTAGGACTACGTGGCACAGGACTGAGGGGCGCGGGGGCTTACTTGCCCTGGAAGTTCGGCTCGCGTTTTTCCAGGAAGGCGCGGATGCCTTCGGCCATATCCTTGGATTTGAACAGCGGCAAGAGCTGCAAGTACACGTGATGAACGTGATCCGGGAAGGTCTCGTTGAGGCCCATCCGCATCATGCGCTTGGCCGCCTGAACCGCCAGCGGCGCGTTGCCGGCGATCTCCTTGGCGACCGCGCGGGCGCGTCCCATCAGCTCGGCGTCGGGCACGACTTCGTTGGCGAGGCCCCATTCCAGGCTCTCGCGCGCGCTCAGCGTCCGGCCGGTGAAGATCAGCTCGGATGCTTTGGCCCAGCCGATCATTCGCGGCAGAAACCAGGTGCCGCCGCTTTCCGGCACCACGCCGCGCTTGACGAACGCTGCGGCGAGCTTGGCGGATTCCGCCATGATGCGGATGTCGCAGCCGAGCGCGGTATCCATGCCGTAGCCGGCCGCGCCGCCGTTGACGGCGCAGATCGTCGGCTTGTCCATCGCCTGCAGCACGGTCGGCGGCGTGTTGCGCAGGTCGAGCGTGGTCGGCGCCGACGCCGCGCTGAGGCCTTCGTCGCCGCGCTCCTTGTTGAGATCGAGCCCGGCGCAGAACGCGCGGCCGTTGCCCGTGAGGATCACGCAGCGCACGTCGGGATCTTCGTTGGCCTTGGTGAGCAGGGCAGCGAGCGTATTCAGCATCGGCCCGGAGATGGTGTTCAGCCGCTCCGGCGCGTTCAGCGTGATCGTGGCGATGTGATCCTCGACCGCATAGAGCACTTCGCTGGAAGCGGTCTGCGGCACGCGTTGCGTATCAGTCATGGATTTCCTCCGGTTGTTGTTTTTGTTGTTCGTTCTCTCCCCGTCATTGCGAGGAGCGAAGCGACGAAGCAATCCAGCTCAGTGCACGGAGCTCCTGAATTGCTTCGCTGCGCTCGCAATGACGCGGAGAGGGCAGGGCGGAATTACTCCGCCAGCACCTTCTCGTCGATTTCGTGGATCGAATTGACGCCGCACAGGCCCATCGTGGTCGATAGCTCTTTGCCGATGATGTCGATCGCCTTGGCGACACCCGGGCCGCCATAGGCACCGAGGCCGTAGATGTAGGCGCGGCCGATCATGCAGCTCTTGGCGCCGAGCGCGAGCGCGCGCATCACGTCCTGGCCGGAGCGGACGCCGCCATCGAACATCACTTCGATGTGCGAGCCGACGGTGTGGACGATCTTCGGCAACACCTCGATCGACGACGGCGCGCCGTCGAGCTGGCGTCCGCCATGGTTCGACACCACCAGCGCCTCGGCGCCGACCTTCACCGCCTCGCGCGCGTCCTCGACGTCGAGAATGCCCTTGATGATCAGCTTGCCCGGCCAGATCGAGCGGATCCAGTCGATGTCGCGCCAGTTCAGCGAGGCGTCGAACTGCGATGCCACCCACGCCGACACCGACTCCAGATCCTTGGAGCCGGGCAGATGGCCGGCGATGTTGCCGAAGTTGCGCCGCGGCGTGCCGAGAATGCCCTTCACCCAGCGCGGCTTGGTGGCGATGTCGATGACGTTCTTCAGCTTGAACAGCTGCGGCGGCACCGTCATGCCGTTCTTGATGTCCTGATGGCGCTGGCCGATCACCTGCAAGTCGACGGTGAGTACCAGCGCGCTGCACTTGGCGGCGATCGCGCGCTCGATCAGCGCTTTGACGAAGCCGCGGTCGCGCATCACGTAGAGCTGAAACCAGAACGGCTTCTCGACATTGGCGGCGACGTCCTCGATCGAGCAGATCGACATCGTCGACAGCGTGTAGGGGATGCCGACGGCCTGGGCGGCGCGGCAGGCGTGGATCTCACCGTCGGCGTGCTGCATCCCGGTGGAGCCGACCGGCGCCAGGATCAGCGGCATCGCGTAGGTGTCGCCGAGGATGGTGGTGGCCAGATCGCGCTTGGAGATGTCGACCAGGATGCGTTGACGGAACTTGATCCGCTTCAGGTCTTCCACATTCGCCCGCAGCGTCTCCTCGGCATAGGAGCCGTGGTCGACGTAGTCGAAGAACATCTTCGGCACCCGGCGCTTGTGGATCTGGCGGAGGTCTTCGATGCAGGTGATTTCTTTCATGGAAATGCCGTCCGCCTCTTGCGGGTTGTTGCGAGCCGCTCGTCCTGTAGCACGCGGACGCCATGTGCAAAATCGTCGCGTCGGGCTTCGCCGATCCTTGGGAACCCGGTGCACCGCAGCGCGTTTTCCCCCGAATTCTCAAGGTTCGAGCAGGAGGACCGCGATGACCGACGCCAAGACCGCCGAAACCCCGACCAAGAACAAGAAGGAGCTGGAAGATCAGCTCAATGAAGGCTTGGAAGAGTCGTTTCCGGGCTCCGACCCGGTCAGCGTGACCCAGCCGGCGCCGTCGAAACCGGATGGGGATAAGCGCCGCAAGGATTAATCACCCGACGCTGCATACGGCTCGATAGATTATATTTCTCAGATAGTTACGCCGTCGGCCCCAGCCGGCGGCGTAATCTTTGATTACATTTTTTGAAGTCCCCGCAACTATTTTGGGCCTATAAGGCCGTTTCGCCGTACGGCAAGCCCCGGACGAATCGTGGGTTTTTGACCGTGACCGGCAAGGGCGGGGGATGATTGGATGAGCCGCAGATATTTCGGGACGGACGGAATCCGGGGCCGCGCCAACGGTTTGATCACGCCGGAGCTGGCCCTCAAGGTCGGCCAGGCCGCGGGCCTCGCGTTTCAGCGCGGCGAGCACCGTCACCGCGTGGTGATCGGCAAGGATACGCGCCTGTCCGGCTACATGATCGAGAATGCGCTGGTCGCAGGCTTCACCTCGGTCGGCATGGACGTGCTGCTGGTCGGCCCGATGCCGACCCCGGCGGTCGCGATGCTGACCAAGTCGATGCGCGCCGACCTCGGCGTGATGATTTCGGCCTCGCATAATCTGTTCGAGGACAACGGCATCAAGCTGTTCGGTCCGCTCGGCTACAAGCTCAGCGACGATGTCGAAAAGCAGATCGAGCTGATGCTCGACGAGTCGCTCGACAAGAAGCTGGCCCAGAGCGCCAGCCTCGGCCGTGCCCGCCGCATCGACGGCGTCCACGATCGCTATATCGAGTTCGCCAAACGCACGCTGCCGCGCGAGCTGAGCCTCGAAGGCCTGCGCGTGGTGATCGATTGCGCCAACGGCGCCGCCTACAAGGTGGTGCCGGAAGCGCTGTGGGAGCTCGGCGCCGACGTGATCTCGATCGGGGTCGAACCCGACGGCTTCAATATCAACAAGGAATGCGGCTCCACTGCGCCGCAGGCGCTGTGCGCCAAGGTCCGCGAGATGCGCGCCGATATCGGCATTGCGCTCGACGGCGACGCCGACCGCGTGATCCTGGTCGACGAGCGCGGCCACGTGGTCGACGGCGATCAGCTCTTGGCAGTGATCGGCCAGAGCTGGAAGGAGGACGGCCGCCTTGCCAAGCCCGGCGTGGTCGCCACCGTGATGTCCAATCTTGGGCTCGAGCGCTTCCTGGCAGGCGAAGGCATCGCGCTGCTGCGCACCCCGGTCGGTGATCGCTACGTGCTCGAGCAGATGCTGAAAGAGGGCTACAACGTCGGCGGCGAGTCGTCCGGCCACATCATCCTATCCGACTTCAACACCACCGGCGACGGTTTCGTCGCGGCGCTGCAGGTGCTGGCGATGGTGCAGAAGCTCGGCCGTCCGGTGTCCGAGGTTTGCCACCGGTTCGATCCGCTGCCGCAGATCCTGAAGAACGTGCGCTACCGCAACGGCAGGCCGCTCGATAACAGCGGCGTGATCTCGGCGATTGCGGACGGCGAGAAGCGGCTGAACGGTCACGGCCGGCTACTGATCCGCCCCTCGGGCACCGAGCCGGTGATCCGGGTGATGGCCGAAGGTGACGATCGCGACGTGGTCGAGGAAGTGGTCGACAGCATCGTCGACGCGCTCGGCAACGCGGCGGCTGCGGCCGCCTGAGGCCTGCTCCCGCCGCATCAGGCGGGGTGCAACGCTGCCATCGCAAATCCGCGCTACACACACGCAGCGCCTGGAACTACTTTATGAACGGTCGGCCAACGTGCCGGCCGTTCGTCGTTCTTGCGCCAGCGACGGTTGCGCCGGCGTCCCAAGCCCACTTCAGGAAACGCCGTGAACAAGCCTGTCACCGTCGATGCGGATATCGCTGCTCCGGTCAATCCGGCCGAGCTGCCGCTCCCCGAACTCACCAAGCCGGCGGCGCCTGCCGCGGCCGGGCCGGCCTATATCGTGCTTGGTGGCATCAGCTTCTCGCACTTCCTCAACGATACGATGCAGTCGCTGATTCCGTCGGTGTATCCGATCCTGAAGGCGAACTACGCGCTCGATTTCGGCCAGATCGGCATGATCACGCTGGCGTTCCAGTTCACCGCCTCGCTGCTGCAGCCGGTGGTCGGACACATCACCGACAAGAAGGCGCAGCCGTTCTCGCTGGCGATCGGCATGGGCTCGACCTTCCTGGGGCTGCTGCTGCTCAGCGTCGCGCATTCTTATGCGGTGATCCTGATCGCCGCGGCGATGATCGGGCTCGGCTCGGCGGTGTTTCATCCCGAGTCGGCGCGGATCGCGCGGCTCGCCTCGGGCGGTCGCCACGGCATGGCGCAATCGGTGTTTCAGGTCGGCGGCAATGCCGGCACCGCGCTCGGTCCGGTGCTGGCGGCGCTGATCGTGGTGCCGTTCGGCCAGCCGTCGATCGCCTGGTTCTCGTCGATCGCGTTCCTTGCCATCATCGTGCTGTGGCGGATCGGCGTCTGGTACAAGCCGCAGGTCGCCGGCAAAAAGAAGATGGTGGTGCAGCCGCATCCGCATGCGCCGAGCCGGCGTCGGGTGATGGTCGCGCTGGTGGTGCTGGTGGCGCTGCTGTTCTCCAAGCAGCTGTATCTGTCCAGCCTGTCGAGCTACTACACATTCTATCTGATCGAGAAGTTCCACGTCTCCACCCAGACCGCGCAGATCTTCCTGTTCATCTTCCTGGCCGCCACCGCCGCCGGGGTGTTCTTCGGTGGCCCGCTCGGCGACCGGTTCGGCCGCCGCTACGTGATCTGGTTCTCGATCCTCGGCATCCTGCCGTTCACCCTGGCGCTGCCCTATGCCGGGCTCACCGCCAGCGCAGTGCTGACGGTGTTCATCGGCTTCATCTTGGCGTCGGCGACGCCGGCGATCATCGTGTTCGCGCAGGAGCTGATGCCGCACCGCTTCGGCATGATCTCGGGGATCTTCTTCGGCTTCGCCTTCGGCATCGGCGGTCTCGGCGCGGCGGCGCTCGGCCAGGTCGCCGACATCCGCGGCATCGACTTCGTCTATCAGGTCTGCTCGTTCCTGCCGGCGCTCGGCCTGCTGGCGGTGCTGCTGCCGAAGATGCCCCGCCACGCCCACTAGCGCGGGTGGGGCAGGGCGCCGCCCTGATCCGCTCAAATCGCGGCTCCGGTTCCGATGGAACTGGAGCCGTTTTTTGTTGGTGTGCCGGCCAGTCAGGATCGCATTCGTCGGTAATGATTTGTTAGTAATTGCGGCGCCGGCGCGGCCTGCCGTTTGGAGTTGTTACCAGCGCAAAACGCTGCGACACCAAATATCAACCTTAAAAATTAGGGTTAAGTCGCGCTTAAGGAATTGATGGCATCGTTCGGTCTCATAGGTTTCCGGGTGTGGGGCCTTCGTAATTGATCATTGGACCAAAGGACGAAGCCAATGCGTAGCGTGAAGATGTTGATGGCCGCCGGAGCGGCTTCGCTGGTTGCCTCGGCCGCGATGGCGGCCGATATGCCGATTGCCCCGCCGCCCGCCTATGCGCCGCCCCCGGTTGAAGATTTTGGCGGTTGGTACCTGCGCGGCGACATCGGGTTCAGCAACCAAAGCGTCAAGGACGTGCGCCACTCCGATCCGACTCGCTACACACAGCTTACGTCATTCGATCAAACGAGCACCTTCGACACCGCCGGCATCTTCGGGTTGGGTGTCGGTTATCAATTCAACAATTGGTTCCGTGCCGATCTGACCGGCCAATACCGCGGCAAGTCGAATTTCAAAGGAACCGATACCTTCACCGCGACGAACACTGGATTTCCGTACAGCGGTGTGGACAACTACAGCGCAAGCAAGTCCGAGCTGCTGTTCTTGGCGAACGCCTATGTCGATCTAGGAACCTGGTGGTGCATCACGCCGTTCATTGGCGCCGGTGTTGGTGCTGCCCGGGTGACGATCTCGAACTTCACCGATGTTGGATCGAATAATCTCTTCGTTGGCGCTGGACCGACGGCAATCTACGGTACGTACCCAAGCTATGCCCTCGCGGGTTCAGGGTCGCAGTGGAATTTTGCCTGGGCTGCCCATGCCGGTCTTGCTTATAAGTTGAGTCCCAATATGACCATGGAACTTGCTTACAGCTACGTCGATCTTGGGAAGGGGACGACCGCCTCCGATCTGCGCGCCTATGACGCCGCGACTCGCGGCAACTCGTTCAAGTTCAACAATATCACCTCGCACGACCTGAAGCTCGGCGTGCGTTGGAATCTCGACGCGGGTCCGGTCTACGCCGCGCCGCCGCCCTTGATGCGCAAGGGCTGATCGTCGCCCTCCATCGTTTGCGAGTATTAACGGCGCGGGAGCTTTCCGCGCCGTTTTTCTGTGTCGGACACCTCGGGCGACAACGAAGAATTAAGGTTAACAGCCGATGATTTATATCGTGGAAAGTTCGTCGAGGAGTGTGGCGATGCGTAGAGTTGTGGTGGCTGCGGCAGTCGGCGTGATGGCTCAGACGGCGTATGCGGCCGACATGCCGGACTACGGTCCGCTCCGCGGCGCGCTGGTGGAAACACCCCGTGTGATCAATTGGGAAGGCTTCTACGTCGGCGGTCAGGGTGGTTACGGCACCTCCGATATGAATTTCACCAACGCAACGAATGACATCGCCTCGAACTTGCTGGCCAACACCGTTGTCGAAAGCCAGATGGCAGTGTCGTCTTGGCCCGTGCTGGGGAAGACGTCCTCACACGGTCAAGGTTGGGGCGCTTTCGTTGGCTACAATTCCCAATGGGACGATGTCGTGCTCGGCGTCGAAGCCAATTACATGCACGGCAGCTTCGGCGGTTCCGCCATCGGATCGATGGAGCGTCGGATCAACTACAACAATGTCGTCTATGATGCGACTTATACCAGTGCTGCGGCTATAACAGTGAATGACGTCGGCTCAGCCCGACTACGCGCTGGCTATGCGTTCGGCAGCTTCCTCCCCTATGCGTTTATCGGTGGCTCGCTTGGGCAAGCGGATATTGTCCGCACCGCGACCATTACGGGCTCTGAGGGTGGACGCACGGTTACGCCACTGTCGGCGACCCAAGTCCAGAACGGGCATTTTATCTACGGCTACGCTGGTGGCCTCGGCATGGACATGATGATCTATCGCGGTCTGTTCCTGCGCGCCGAGTGGGAGTATCTCAAGTTTGCCGCGCCGGTAGACACTAGCGTTTCGACGGTACGCGCCGGCCTTGGATACAAGTTCTAATTCTGCGATGGCTGACGCATTCAATGCGCTCGGTCCGTGCCTCAAGGTGCGGCGTATCCAGGGATGAAGATCTACGGCGACCTCAACTCTGGCAACTGCCTGAAGGTGAAGTGGACCTGTGATCGGCTGGGTCTGCCTTATGAGTGGATCGCGATCGACACGATGAAGGGCGAGACCCGGACGCCGGCGTTCCTGGCGTTGAAGCCGGCCGGGCAGGTGCCGGTGGTGGCATTCGACGATGGCCGCTCGCTGGCGCAATCCAATGCCATCATCCGCTATCTCGCTCGCGGTACTGACCTGATCCCTGCCGATCCGTGGCTCGAGGCCATGATGGACGAGTGGCTGTTCTGGGAGCAGTACAGCCACGAGCCGTATATCGCGGTATGCCGCTTCCAGATGGTCTATCTCGGCAAGCCGGCCAGTGAGCTCGATCCGGACAAGGTTCGCCGCGGCCACGCCGCGCTGGCGCGGATGGAGCTGCATCTGGCCGATAACGAGTTTCTTGCCGGCGAGAGGCTGTCGCTCGCCGATGTGGCCCTGCTCGCCTACACCCGGATGGCGGAGCAGGGCGGCTTTGCGCTGCAAGACTATCCGGCCATTCGAAGCTGGATTGGCCGCGCCGAAGCCGGGCTCGGCTTGCCGGCTTTTGGTTCGTGAGCCCGTCTCACATGAGTGCTGATTCCACCGTCAGAATCCGCCCCGCGCGCCGCGGCGATGTGTTTGCCATCGTGGCGATGCTGGCCGACGACCATCTCGGTGCCGGCCGCGAGAAGCTCGAAGAGCCGCTGCCGGAATCGTACTATGCGGCGTTCGACGCCCTGCAGCGTTCGCCGCATATTCAGATGGTGGTGGCGGAAGATCACGATGACCGGGTCGTCGGCTGCCTACAGCTTGCGGTGCTGCCGGGACTGAGTTCGCAGGGCGCGTCCCGGGCGATCATCGAGGACGTTCGTGTGGCCCGTGATTGCCGCAGCAGCGGCATCGGCGAAACGCTGGTGCGCTGGGCGATTGCACAGGCGCGCGACCAGGGTTGCAGGCTGGTCGAACTATTTACGCATCAGAGCCGTGTCGATGCGCAGCGGTTCTACGTCCGCCTTGGATTCCAGCCGTCGCATGTCGGCATGACGATGCGGTTTTGAATCGATTACTCCCCAGGCCCATCATAACCCGGTATTGCTACTGAGTGGCAGTTTAACGGCGGGGTAACGGGCTCAATAAGATTCTACTCCGTATAAGAAGCGCCGTTTCTCAGGGGAGGCAACCGGCCTGGGACCTGCCAATTCAGGTTTCAATTATCAGGAGTGCACGACCGATGGCTCGGCCGCAGGTGAAGCCGACGGGCATCGAATGCCCGTTCGACGAAGATGAATTGATCGTCTCCAAAACGGATCTCAAAGGGCACATTACCTACGCCAACGATGTCTTCGTTCGTCTGGCAAAATTCCCGCGCTCGGAAGTAATCGGCGCGCCGCATTCGCTGGTGCGACACCCGGACATGCCGCGGTCGATCTTCAAGCTGCTGTGGGACACCATCCAGGCCAAGAAAGAGATCTTCGCCTATGTGGTGAACATGGCGAGCGACGGCGATCATTACTGGGTGTTCGCCCATGTCACGCCGACGCTCGACGCCAACCGCAACGTCACCGGCTTCCACTCCAATCGGCGCAAGCCCGATCGCGATCAGGTCACCCGGATCGAGGCGCTGTATCGGCAATTGCGCGACGAGGAGAACCGGCATCGCAACGCCAAGGACGGGATGCTGGCGGGCTACGCGTTGCTGATGAGCATGATCAAGGATCGGGGCGTCGAGTATGATGAGTTTGTCTTCTCTGTCTAAGGCTATGATCGCCGTCGCCGGTGCCGCCGTGGTTATGCTCGGCTTGGCCGCGGCGCGCATCCTGATCGGGCCGCTCGGCTCGGCCGTGGAGATCGTCGGGTTGCTGCTCGGTCTCGGCTCGATCGGTGTCGCGGCGTGGCAGCTGCATGGGGCCGCAGGCGCGGTCGGCGAGGTTGCGGCAGTGGCCGAAAGTGCCGCGCATGGCAATCTCGAAGCGCGGGTGCAAGGCCGCCGGGATGGCGGTGACATCGGCAAGGCGCAGGCCGGTGTCAACAACATGCTCGACATCGTCGACGCCTTCGTCCGCGAGGCCTCGGCCTCGATGGACTACGTCAGCCAGGGCAAGACATTCCGCAAGGTGCTGACGCGCGGACTACCCGGATCGTTCAAGGTGGCGTCGACCACGATCAACAACGCCACCGGCGTGATGGATCGCCGCGTGCGCGACGTTGCCAAGGAGGCGCAGTGCTTCGCGGCCGGCATGGACAATGTTGCCAGCATGCTGGTGACCGCGTCGACCGGCCTGAAGGGCGATGCCGGCGCGATGGCCAATGCAGCCGAAGAGACCAGCCGCCAATCGGTGAGCGTTGCCTCCGGTGCCGAGCAGGCTTCCGCTAACGTCCAGACGGTTGCGAGCGCGGCCGAGGAGCTGACCGCTTCGATCGCCGAGATCTCCCGTCAGATTCAGCACTCCACCGCCAGCACGCATCAGGCAGTCGACGAGGCGGCGCAGACCACCGCGAAGATCCAGCAACTCGCAGACGCGGCGCAGCGGATCGGCGATGTCGTCAAGCTGATCAACGCGGTCGCAGCGCAGACCAATCTGCTGGCGCTCAACGCCACGATCGAAGCGGCGCGGGCTGGTGAGTCCGGCCGCGGCTTCGCCGTGGTGGCGGCCGAAGTGAAGGCGCTTGCCAGCCAGACCGCCAAGGCGACCGAGGAGATCACCGCGCGGATCGGCGAGATGCAGTCGATCACCGAGCAGTCGGTCGGCGCCGTCGAGGCGATCAGCCGCCGGATCAGCGAGATCAACGAGGTGAGTACGACGATCGCGTCGGCGGTCGAAGAGCAGGGCGCGGCGACGCGCGAAATCGCCAGCAATGTGCAGCAGGCTTCGGCCGGCACCGCGCTGGTGTCGTCGAACGTCGTTGGTATCAGCCATGCCGCCGACGATGCCGGCAAGATCGCGGTACGGGTCAACGGCGTCTCGGGCGAGATCGCCGGCCAGGTCGATCGGCTGCGGAGCGAAGTGCAGCGCTTCATCTCGCAGGTCGCGTGATCGCGTTTGGTTGTTCCTGTACCTTCGCCCTAACTCGTGTGTGATGGCGCGGAACGACATTGCGCCGGCCTCCGTTCTCCCCTCATAGCAAAGGGAGAACGTCATGCAATCCAAGAACGGTTTGACCAAGAGTGGTGTGATCATCGCGGCCATGCTGCTGGCGGCGTCAGGCGCATCGGCCCAAACCGGTGGCACCGGCGGCGGCAGCGGAGCCGGCGGCACCGCAGGCGGTGCGGCTTCGCCGGGCGGCATCAGCGCGCCGAGCTCAGTGCCGCAGAATTCCGGCAGTGGGGGGATTTCGTCGGCGCCGGGCGGATCAAGTACTTCAGCGACCGGAACCGGAATGTCGGGTACGACGACCGGATCGAACCTCAATTCGGGAACTAATCAACCGGGCGTTCCCAACACCTCGACGCCTGGCAGCATCGGCACCGGCGCGTCGCCGAGTGGTCTGCCAGGTGATTCCACCAGCAATCCCGGCCATCCCGGGCAGGTCGGCAAGTAGCAGGTCGCCTGAACTCACTGATTTCAGCGCGCGTCGGCCATCCAGCCGGCGCGCGTTGTGCGTTCTTGCTCGTCATGGTCTCGTCGTATTTCGTCCCCGGCACCGGCTTTCGAAAGTCTAAGCTGTCCGTGATCTCCCGGATGGCGAAGTTCCTTGACTTTCGAGGCCAAAGGACTATCCCCAGCAGCGGGAAACCTCTCCCCACCGAGAGGCAGCTATCTGGAAGGATAGACTATGACTGTAGCGAAGCCCGCTTCGCGGCCCAATGCGCCGCAATTCTCCTCCGGCCCCTGCGCGAAGCGCCCCGGCTGGTCCCCCGAAAATCTCAAGGACGCCCCGCTCGGCCGCTCGCATCGCGCGAAGGTCGGCAAGGCCAAGCTCAAGCTCGCGATCGACCTGACCCGCGACGTGCTTGAGGTCCCCGCCGACTACAAGATCGGCATCGTTCCGGCCTCCGACACCGGCGCCGTCGAAATGGCGCTGTGGTCGCTGCTCGGGCCGCGCCCGGTCACCACGCTGGCCTGGGAATCGTTCGGCGACGGCTGGGTCGGCGATATCACCAAGGAGCTGAAGCTCCCCAACGTTACCAAGCTCAAGGCTGGTTACGGCGAAATTCCCGACCTCACCAAGGTCGATTGCAACACCGACGTCGTCTTCACCTGGAACGGCACCACCTCCGGCGTCCGCGTTCCGAATGCCGACTGGATCAAGGCCGACCGTGAAGGCCTGACCATCTGCGACGCCACCTCGGCCGCGTTCGCGCAGCCGCTGGATTGGGCCAAGCTCGATGTCGTCACCTTCTCCTGGCAGAAGGCGCTCGGCGGTGAAGCCGCGCACGGCATGCTGATCCTCTCGCCGCGCGCTGTTGCTCGTCTCGAGAGCTACACGCCGACCTGGCCGATGCCGAAGATCTTCCGCCTCACCAAGGGTGGCAAGCTGATCGAGGGTATCTTCCAGGGTGAGACCATCAACACCCCGTCGATGCTGTGCGTCGAGGACTACATCGACGCGCTGCAGTGGGCGAAGTCGGTCGGCGGCCTCAAGGGCCTGATCGCCCGTGCCGACGCCAACACCAAGGTGCTGACCGACTGGCAGGCGAAGACCCCCTGGGTCGACTTCCTCGCCAAGGATCCTGCGATCCGCTCCAACACCTCGGTCTGCCTCAAGGTGGTCGATCCCGCCATCACCGCGCTGTCTCCGGAAGCCCAGGCCGACTTCGCCAAGAAGCTGGTCGCGGCGGTCGAGAAGGAAGGCGCAGGCTTCGACCTCGGCGCTTACCGCGATGCCCCTCCCGGCCTGCGGATCTGGTGCGGCGCGACGGTTGAGACTGCCGACGTGCAGGCCCTGACGCAGTGGCTGGACTGGGCGTTTGAGACCACCAAGGCCTCGCTGACTCAGGCGGCCTGATTAGTCACCCTCCCCTAGAGGGGGAGGGTCGACGCACCGTAGGTGCGGCGGGGTGGGGTGACAGACTCTCCCCGCCCTCGGACTCCAATTTCCATTCTCGACGCTTTCACCCCACCCCGGCGCTGCGCGCCGACCCTCCCCCTCAAGGGGAGGGTGTAGGAGAAATCCCATGACCGCTCCCAAAGTCCTCATTTCCGACGCGCTGTCGGAAGCCGCTGTGCAGATCTTCAAGGATCGCGGCATCGACGTCGATTTCCAGCCGAACCTCGGCAAGGACAAAGACAAGCTCGCCGAGATCATCGGCAATTACGACGGCCTCGCGATCCGCTCCGCCACCAAGGCGACTGCGAAGATCCTGGAGAAGGCCAACCGTCTCAAGGTGATCGGCCGCGCCGGCATCGGCGTCGACAACGTCGAGATTCCCGCGGCGACCGCCAAGGGCATCATCGTGATGAACACCCCGTTCGGCAATTCGATCACCACCGCCGAGCACGCCATCACCATGATGCTGTCGCTGGCCCGTGAGATCCCCGCCGCCGACGCCTCGACCCAGGCCGGCAAGTGGGAAAAGAACCGCTTCATGGGCGTCGAGATCACCGCCAAGACCCTCGGCGTGATCGGCTGCGGCAACATCGGCTCGATCGTCGCCGACCGCGCCCTCGGCCTGAAGATGAAGGTGATCGCGTTCGATCCGTTCCTGTCGCCGGAGCGCGCCAAGGATCTCGGCGTCGAGAAGGTCGAGCTCGAAGACATCTTCAAGCGCGCCGACTTCATCACCCTGCACACCCCGCTCACCGACAAGACCAAGAACATCATCGACGCGGCTGCGATCGCCAAGATGAAGAAGGGCGTCCGCATCATCAATTGCGCCCGCGGCGGTCTGGTCGACGAGAATGCCCTCGCCGAAGCCCTGAAGTCCGGTCACGTTGCCGGCGCGGCGTTCGACGTGTTCTCCGAAGAGCCGGCCACCAAGAATGTGCTGTTCGGCCTGCCGAACGTGATCTGCACCCCGCATCTTGGCGCCTCGACGACTGAAGCGCAGGAGAACGTCGCGCTGCAGGTCGCCGAGCAGATGAGCGACTACCTGCTGACCGGCGCGATCACCAACGCGATCAACTTCCCGTCGATCACCGCGGAAGAAGCCCCGAAGCTGAAGCCGTTCATCGAACTCGCCGAAAAGCTCGGCTCGTTCGCCGGCCAGCTTACCGACACCGGCATCACCAAGGTCACCATCACCTATGAGGGTGAAGTGGCCGAGATGAAGATCAAGGCGCTGACCTCGGCGGTTCTGTCGGGCCTGCTGCGTCCGATGCTGGGCGACATCAACGTCGTTTCGGCTCCGGTGATCGCCAAGGAGCGCGGCATGGTGGTGGACGAAGTCGTCCGCGCCGCCGAGAGCGACTATGAGAGCCTGATCACCCTGACGGTGACCACCGAGAAGCAGGAGCGTTCGGTGTCCGGCACGGTCTATGCCGACGGCAAGCCGCGCCTGGTCGACATCAAGGGCATCCGCGTCGACGCCGAATTCGGTGCCTCGATGATCTACGTCACCAACGAGGACAAGCCGGGCTTCATCGGCAAGTTCGCCAGCCTCCTCGGCGACGCCAAGGTCAACATCGCGACCTTCAATCTCGGCCGTCACACCGAAGGCGGCGACGCCATCGCGCTGGTGACGATCGACGGTCAGGCTCCGGCCGACGTGCTGGAGAAGGTCCAGGCGCTGCCGCAGGTCAAGCAGGTCAAGGCCCTGACGTTCTGATCGAAAGGCCGGATCGCACCGCTGCGGAGCAGCTCAGCCCCGTAGCTTGATCCCCAGCACGACGACATCAAGCCCTCTCCCCGGTACCGGGGGGAGGGCTTTCGTTTGCACGCTCCGCGCGAAATGGACGGAAGGTTCGCAAAATGGACGATTGAGTGCGCTGCAGTAACTGTCCGGGAAGATTTCCCGCGTAGTTGTACGAGGCGCAAAATTCTCGCGCCGCGTTGCACCTCGGGAGAAGTCCGTGAAGTTCAGTAATCTTCGAATTACTCCGAAGCTGGGCCTGCTGGTCGCAGGTACCCTGATCGGCTTGTGCGTGGCCGGCATTCTCGCCGGTGTAATGATGCAGCGTGAGATGCTCAACGCGCGGTTTGAACAGGCCAAGGCCATCACCGAGATGGGGCGCAATCTCGCGATCGGCCTGCAGAAGAAGGTCGAGGCTGGAGAGCTCACCAAGGAGCAGGCGATCGCGCAATTTGCCCGCGATGCGGCGCTGCTGACCTACGACAACGGCCAGGGCTATCTGTTCGCCTACACCATGGACGGCGTCACCATCGCCACCCCCGACAAGAAGGCGGTCGGCACCAACCGGATGAACACGCCGACCGGCGATCGCTATCTGGTGCGCGAGCTGCGTGACGGCGTCGCCGCCAAGGGCGACGTCACCCTGTATTATGATTTCCGCCGGCCCGGGACCGAGGAGAACATCCGCAAGATGTCCTACGGTCTGGCGATTCCCGGCTGGGACATGTTCGTCGGCACCGGCGCTTATCTCGACGATCTCGACGCCAAGCTGAAGCCGATCTTCTGGACGCTGGGCGGCGCCATCTTCGCAATTGCAATCGCTGCCGGCCTGTTCGCGGTGCTGATCGCCCGCGGCATCACCCGGCCGCTCGCCAAGCTCGGTGCCCGGATGGATTCGCTGGCGCATGGCGAGCTGGAGCAGCCGATCCCCGGCATCGAGCGCGGCGACGAAGTCGGCGAGATGGCCAAGACCGTGCAGGTGTTCAAGGACAATGCGCTTCGCATCCGCGATCTGGAGCGTGCCGAAGAAGCCGCCAAGGAGCACGCCGAAGCCGAGCGCCGTGCCGCCATGGAGCGGCTTGCCGACGAGTTCGAGCACAGCGTCAACGGCGTGGTGCAGTCGGTCGCCACCGCGACCTCCGGCATGCAGCAGACCGCGCAGTCGATGACCGCGACCGCGACCGACGCCAGCGCCCGCGCCGCGACGGTGTCGTCGGCCTCGGCCAGCGCCTCCAACAACGTCAGCACGGTGGCGTCGGCCGCCGAGGAGCTGTCGGCCTCGGTCACCGAGATCTCGCGCCAGGTCGAGCAGTCGCGGGAGATCGCCGGTAAGGCGGTCGACGATGCCGCGCTGACCAACCAGACCGTCAAGCTGCTGGCGACCGGCGCCGAGAAGATCGGCGAGGTGGTTCAGCTGATCCACTCGATCGCCTCGCAGACCAATCTGCTCGCGCTCAACGCCACCATCGAGGCCGCCCGCGCCGGCGAATCCGGCCGCGGCTTTGCGGTGGTCGCCAGCGAAGTGAAGGCGCTCGCCAGCCAGACCGCCAAGGCGACCGAGGAAATCTCTGCGCAGGTCGCGGCGATGCAGTCCTCGACCAACGACGCGGTGCAGTCGATCGGCGGCATCACCGCGACGATCGCGCAGATGAGCGAGATCACCATGGCGATCTCGACTGCGGTCGAACAGCAGGGTGCGGCGACCCGCGAGATCGCACGCAACATTCAGTCGGTTGCGGCGGGATCGACCGAGATCAGCATGCATATCGGCGGCGTTACCGAAGCGGCCAGCGCCACCGGCTCGGCCGCCGGCCAGGTGCTCGCCAATGCCCGCGAGCTCGACGCCCAGTCCGGCGAACTCCGCCGCGCGGTCGACGACTTCCTCGGCAAGGTCCGCGCCGCCTGACTTCCGGGAGCTTCGGCTCCCGCGATCACTCTTTCAGCCCCTGGCAGATCCGACGGTCTGCCAGGGGCTTCGTCTTTTCAGGGTGTTAGCAAGGTCCGGGGCGCAACCCTCGGGTTCCTACGAGGGAACTATTAAACCGATTGGACACCCTGAGCTCGTAACGCTCCTCGCAGCTAGTCTCGAAATGCGTAGGAGCTGATCGCTGTGAAGTTCACCAATCTGCGGATCTCGCCGAAGCTGGGCATCCTGGTCGCTGTGGCGATGCTCGGCCTGGTGGTGTCCGGCCTATTTGCGGCGTCGATGCTGCAACGGGAGATGAGCAACGAGCGATTCGAGCAGACCAAGGCGCTGGTCGAAAGCGCGCTGAACATGGCGGTGGGGCTGCAAAAGCAGGTCGCGGCCGGCAAGCTCACCAAGGAGCAGGCGATCGCCGAATTCCAGCAGCGCGCCCAGAGCATGACCTACGACGGCACTAACGGTTACTTCTTCGCCTATAAAATGGACGGGTCGGTGGTCGTAATGTCCGATCCGAAAATGATCGGCACCAACCGGCTCGACGTCGAGACCGGCGGCCGCAAGATTGTGCGCGAGCTGCGCGACGGCGTCGCTGCCAAGGGCGATGTGACCCTGTTCTACGAATTCATGAAGCCCGGCAGTACCGAGCTGCTACGTAAAGTGTCCTATGCCGCGGCGATTCCCGGCTGGGATATGTTCGTCGGCACCGGCGTGTACTTGCAGGACATCAACGCCAAGCTGAAGCCGCTTCTGACCTGGCTCGGCGTGGTCATCGTCGGCATCGGCGTGGTGTGTGCCCTGGTCGCGTGGCTGATCAGCCGCAGCATCACCCAGCCGCTCGGCGCGCTCGGCACGCGCATGACTGCGCTGGCCGAAGGTCAGCTCGACGCGCCAATCCCCGGCGTCGACCGCGGCGACGAAATCGGCGCGATGGCCAAGACCGTGCAGGTGTTCAAGGACAACGCGATCCGGATCCGCGGGCTCGAGCAGCAGGAGCAGGAGGCACAGCGCCGCGCCGCGGCCGAGCGCAGCGCGCTGATGCAGAGCATCGCCGACGATTTCGAACGCAGCGTCAATGGCGTGGTGCGGAGCGTGGCCGATGCCACGCGCTACATGCAGAGCACCGCGCAGTCGATGACCTCCACCGCGGCCGACGCGTCCTCGCGCGCCGCAGCAGTCGGTGCGGCCTCGGATTCGGCATCCGGCATGGTCGGCACCGTGGCGTCGGCCTCCGAGCAGCTCTCGAGTTCGGTGCAGGAAATCTCGCGACAGGTCGACCAGTCGCGCTCGGTGGCGAGCAAGGCGGTGAGCGACGCCGAGCAGACCAACGGGACGGTGATGCAACTCTCGGTCAGCGCCGAGAAGATCGGCGAGGTCGTGCAGCTGATTCACTCGATCGCATCGCAAACCAATTTGCTGGCGCTCAACGCCACGATCGAAGCGGCGCGCGCCGGCGAGTCGGGGCGCGGCTTTGCGGTGGTGGCGAGTGAAGTGAAGGCACTGGCGAGCCAGACCGCGAAGGCGACCGAAGAAATCTCCGCGCAGGTCGCGGCGATGCAGTCCTCGACCGCCAGTGCGGTGCAGTCGATCGGCGGCATCACCGCGACAATCGGCGAGATCAACAAGATCACCGTGGCGATTGCGACGGCTGTCGAACAACAGGGGGCTGCGACGCAGGAAATCGCCCGCAACATTCAGTCGGTTGCGGCCGGTTCCAGCGAGATCAGCGATCACATCGGCGGCGTGAGTTCCGCCGCCCAAGCTACCGGCGACGCGGCTTCGCAGGTGCTGTCGCATGCGCAGGCGCTCGACAGCCAATCTGGTGCACTGCAATCGGCGGTCGACGACTTCCTCCGCAAGATTCGCGCCGCTTGATCGTGCGCTAGGCTTGAACCTTTTGGCCTCCAGTGGTGACAATTCTCTGCTGGGGGGATGCGTGAAGGACGAGAGACAACGCATGCCCATGATGTTGCAAGGCACCGTCGCTTTCGAACCTGAATTCGTCGGCAATCTGGCGTGGCTCACCCGCGCGTTGATTGCCCGCGACATCGATCCGGATGGTGTGACCATCGCCAAGGATCTGGCCGGCGTCGGTGCGCCGCCGCGCGCGGCCGGCTTACGCTACGTCTACACGGTCTCGACCGGCGATTCGGATTTCGTCGTGATCGAAACCAGCGACGCGCGGTTTCTCGAACAGTTTCTAGGCCGCCTCGAATCCGCCGACGACACGCCGTCGGCTCTGCCGCCCAAAGGCATGTTCGCGCGCCTGACCCGCTGGATGTCACCGCCGGCGTGATCGGCGACGGGCGACACCCAGGCGTACTGCAGCGGTGCTCGCTTTCACGACGTCATTCCGGGGCGCGCCGACAGGCGCGAACCCGGAATCTCGAGATGTTGAAGTAACGCCGCAGGACCGCACCGCGAGGTTCCGGGTTCACGCGCTGATGCGCGTGCCCCGGAACGACGGCAGTGCTTACGTCGGCTGTGGCGCTTACTTCGCCTTCAGGAAGTCAGCGACTTCGAGCAGCACGAATTCGTTGTCGTCGGCCTTGTTGGGATCGCGGCTCGACGAGAACGGCAGGTTGTTGTCGTTGCCGACGATGATGTGGCGGTCGTCGACCTTGTCGACGTTCTCGATGGTGAAGAACGGGAACGCCAGCACGCCGTCGGTCAGCGGCTTCTTCGCCTTCTTGTCCGGATCGCGGATCTTCATCAGGTCGATGAAGCCGATCTTGTTCACCGGCTTGCCGGCGTTCGCATCGGTCAGCTCGATCTTGTAGACGCGCTTGAACTTGGCGAGATCGTTGAAGCAATCGGTGCCGGTCTTGCCTTCGGGGCAGGCCTTGTCCTTGGTGCCTTCGCCGTTGTCACGCTCGATCACCAGGCCGTGGGTGGCGTCGATCATGTTGAAGTCGCCGATCGCGTTGCCGTTCTGCTCGAACACGTAATGCCAGGAACGGCCGGTGAACTTCTTCTGCGCGACGTCGAATTCGAGGATGCGCGAGGCTTCCTTGCCGTCGACCTTTTCCCAGTCCTTCTTGTCGGCGTCCCACAGCGGGCCTTCGAGCAGGCCGTACAGGAACTTGCCGTCCTTGGAGGCGGCGAAGCCTTCGTAGCCCTTGGAGCGCTTCAGGTTGACGCCGGTGTAGGTCGCGCCCGGCGCGCCAGGCGACTGAACCGACCAATGATCCGGCGACTTGATCGGCTTGCCGTCGGCCATGCTCTCATAGACGCCGATGATCTTGCCGGTCAGGTCGGCTTCGATGATGTAGGGGCCGAACTCGTCGCCGATCCAGAACCGGTCGCCGATGATCTGGAAGCCTTCGGTGTCGAAGTCGGCGCCGGTCAGATAGCGCTTGTCGGTGTCTTCGTGGACGATGCGGAACGGCACCTTCTTGTCCGGATCGTGCAGGAACACGGTCTGCTTGCGATCGACCGTGCCGGTCGCCCAGTCGATCTTGTAGTTGTCCAGATACAGCATCGAGTCGGCCGAGTTGTAGCGCGAGCCGAAGCCGTTGTCGGTCAGCACCCAGAAGGTGCCGTCCGGCATCGCCTTGATGCCGGAATGGCCCTGCAGCGGCTGGCCCTTGAACGGCACCGACACGCCGGTCGGACGGCCGTTGGACTTGCCCATCACGCTGCCCTGCGCTTCGACGCGCTGGCCGGTGGTGTACTTGCCCGAGGTCTTCAGATCGGCCGGTGCATCGGCCGGCGCGTCGACGAACGAGGCCGCCGGCAGCACCGCATGGCCGGCGAGAGTGGCGGGAAATTCGCCTTCGGTTTGCGCCAGCGCGGCGGACGTCGCCAGCGCAAAGACCGCGACCGAACCGAGCAGTAGTTTTCGCATGAACAGCCTCCTGGAATGGAAAGCCGGTCTTGTGGCGGCGCTCGGTCACAGAGGCCTGACGGATCGATGAAGCGACGATGACGGCCCCTGCGACCAATTGGCCACCCGCCGCCGAGCTCGGCTTTGACTCCCCTGGCCGGCGACCCTATTTAGAAGCGTTCTAAACTTGCGGGTGCTGAAATGAAGGCGTTTTCCGACCTCACCGAGCGTGAAATCCTGGCCGTCGCCATCTCGGGCGAGGAGGAAGACAGCCGGATCTATCTGGCGTTCGCCGAGGATCTGGCCGAGCGTTACCCCGATTCCGCGCGCGTGTTCACCGAGATGGCGCAGCAGGAAAAGGGCCATCGCCACATGCTGCTGCGGATGTACGAGCAGCGATTCGGGCCCGACTTGCCGCCGATCCGCCGCGAGGACGTCAAAGGCTTCATCCGCCGCCGCCCGATCTGGCTGACCCGCAATCTGCCGCTCGACCGCATCCGCAAAGAAGCCGAGACGATGGAGTTCGAGGCGCAGCGCTTCTACGAGCGTGCCGCCGAACGCGCCACCGACGTCCACATCCGCAAGCTGCTGTCCGACCTCGCCGAGTTCGAGAAGCGTCACGAGCAGCGCGCCACCCAGCTCACCGACAAGATCCTCACCCCCGATGCGCGCAGCGCCGAGGATCACGCCGCGCGGCGGATGTTCGTGCTGCAATACGTCCAGCCGGGACTCGCCGGCCTGATGGACGGCTCGGTGTCGACGCTGGCGCCGCTGTTCGCTGCCGCCTTCGCGACCCATCAGAACTGGCAGACCTTCCTGGTCGGTCTCGCCGCCTCGATCGGCGCCGGCATTTCGATGGGCTTTGCCGAAGCGCTGTCCGACGACGGCTCGATGACCGGGCGCGGCTCGCCGTGGCTGCGCGGCGGCATCTGCGGACTGATGACCACGCTCGGAGGCCTCGGTCACACGCTGCCGTATCTCGTGCCTGATAGTTGGGCCAACGCGTTCTGGATCGCGACCGGGATCGCCGCGCTGGTGGTGTTCGTCGAACTGTGGGTGATCGCTTACGTCCGCGCCAGATACATGGACACGCCGTTCCTGCACGCGGTGTTCCAGATCGTGCTGGGCGGCGTCATCGTGCTCGGCGTCGGCATCCTGATCGGCGGCGCTTAGTCCCGCTGTTACATGCGGGATTCAACCTAAGTCGTAGTCTGAACCCGGCTTTCCTCGTAGACGCACGAGGCGTTTGCTTAAGCAATTCCAAACAGCCGGCGATCAGCATGGGGCTCTCCTAGGAGTGCCCCATGTCGTTCTCGTTCAAATCCATCCGCAAAATTCAGGTCA
This sequence comes from Rhodopseudomonas sp. G2_2311, assembly GCF_047501505.1. NCBI lineage: Bacteria > Pseudomonadati > Pseudomonadota > Alphaproteobacteria > Hyphomicrobiales > Nitrobacteraceae > Rhodopseudomonas > Rhodopseudomonas sp. G2_2311. The sequence goes on along the minus strand of NZ_JAZDRK010000004.1, from coordinate 440,329 downwards.
AGATCGCGCTGGTCGCCGGCCTCTGCCTGACCGGCGCCAGCCTGATCCTGATCGGCTACAGCGTCCTGTCGGCGCAGAGCACGCATCACTACGTCACCTCCGAGGTGATGAAGCTGGTCGATCAGCAGACCAAGGAAAGCCTGCTCAACCGCGCCACCTCCGAAGCCTCGGTGATCAAGGCCGAGCTTGACCTCGGGCTCGACTCCGCGCGCAACATGGCGCACGCCTTCGAGGTCCTGGCCGATCCGAACAACGCGGGCACCACCGACGGCAACCGCCGCCTGCAGCTCAATGCGGTGCTCAAGAACACGCTGGAGCAGAACCCGGCCTTCAACGGCACCTACTCGGCCTGGGAGCCGAACGCGCTCGACGGCAACGACGTTGCGTTCAAGGGCCGCCAGACGATGGGGTCGGACAACACCGGCCGTTTCCTGCCGTATTGGACTCGCAGCGCCAGCGGTTCGATCGCGGTGCAGCCGCTGGTCGAATACGATAGCCAGGAGCGGCATCCAAACGGCCTGGTGAAGGGCGCGTGGTTCATCAATCCGAAGGCGACCGGCAAGGAGAACATCCTCGGGCCGCTGCCCTACATCGTGCAGGGCAAGGCAGTATTCCTCGCCACCATGTCGGTGCCGATCAAGATCGACGGCAAGTTCGTCGGCGTCGCCGGTGCGGACTACAATCTCGACTTTGTGCAGAAGCTCGCCACCCAGGCCAACCGCTCGCTGTTCGGCGGCAAGGGCAAGGTCGCGATCCTCAACGACACCGGCCTGATCGTCGCCAACAGCGCCAATCCGGAATCGATCGGCAAGGCGGCGTCGAGCGCCGATCCGCGCTGGTCGGAGAGCCTGGCGATCGTCAAGGAAGGCAAGGGCACGGTGCTCGACGATCCGAAGTGGGATAACGTCGAGGTCTACTCGCCGATCTCGGTGGGGCGGACCGGCACGCCGTGGTCGGTGCTGATCTCGGTGCCGCGCAAAGTGGTGCTGGCCTCGGCCCATGAGCTCGACACCGCGCTGAACGAGCGCGCCAATTCGGCGATGTTCTGGCAGCTCGGCGCCGGCATCCTGGTTGTGGTGCTCGCCATCACGGTGATCGCGTTCGCAGCCCGCAGCATCGCCCGTCCGATCGGCGATTGCGCCACCTTTGCGGACGGCATCGCCAAGGGCGAGCTCGACCAGAAGCTGGCGATCGAACAGGCGGACGAAGTCGGCGTGCTCGCCGCCTCGCTGCGCACCATGCAGGGCGAGCTCAAACGCAGCATCGCGCAGCGTGCGGAGGATCAGGCCAGCGCCGATCTGGCGCGCCGTCGCGACATGAACGACATGGCCGACAAGTTCGAATCCGCGGTCGGCAAGATCGTCGAAACGGTGTCGTCGGCCTCGACCGAACTCGAAGTCTCGGCCGGCCGGCTGACCACGACGGCGGAGCGTTCGCAGCAACTGACCTCGATGGTCGCCTCGGCGTCCGAAGAAGCCTCGTCGAACGTGCAGTCGGTTGCCACGGCGACCGAGGAGATGTCGGCCTCGGTCGACGAGATCAGCCGGCAGGTGCAGGAGTCCTCGCGGATCGCCAACGAGGCGGTCAACCAGGCTCAGAAGACCAACGACCGCGTCGGCGAGCTCGCCAAGGCCGCGACTCGCATCGGCGACGTCGTCGAGCTGATCAACACCATCGCCGGCCAGACCAACCTCTTGGCGCTCAACGCCACCATCGAGGCGGCGCGCGCCGGCGAGGCCGGCCGCGGCTTCGCCGTGGTGGCCGCTGAGGTCAAGCAGCTCGCCGAGCAGACCGCCAAGGCGACCGGCGAGATCAGCGCGCAGATCAGCGGCATCCAGTCGGCCACCGGCGAGTCGGTGACGGCCATCAAGGAGATCACCGACACCATCGGCCACATCTCCGAGATCGCCGGGTCGATCGCGTCCGCAGTCGAGCAGCAGGGCGCCGCGACCCGCGAGATTTCGCGCAACATCCAACAGGCGTCGCGCGGCACCAGCCAGGTGACCGGCAATATCAGCGACGTGCAACGCGGTGCCAGCGAGACCGGCAGTGCGTCGTCGCAGGTGCTGGCGGCGGCACAGTCGCTCGCCGGCGATAGCAATCTGCTCCGGCGTGAAGTCGCGCGCTTCCTCGACACCATCCGCGCCGCCTGACCTGGCTGTCGTCAGTTGCGGTTACGCGCTCGGCGCCGCCGTCTCGCACGGCGGCGCCGCAGTATTTTCAGAGTGTAAGTAACAAGTGACAGGTGTCTTCGTCTTTCGTCGCTCAGGACTCATACGTAGCCCGCGATTAACGAAGATTGATACGCGCGTAGGTAGTGTCGATCTGCCGCGATTGGCGTGATGCCCGGCGTTCAACGGCGAACCCCACCATCGAAATCGGACCCTTAGATTTCCTGCGGCCTGTTCCATGTTCGGAACGGGCGCGCGTCGCCGTCGCTCGTTTGAAATACGCCAATCAGGAGCCGGCGATGTCTCTCAAGATCCGTGTATTGCTGCCGTTGATCGTTCTCGCGCTCGCGGCCACCGCCATGACGCTCGCCGGGTTCGAGGCGCGCGACGCGGTGATCCGCCGCCGCCAGTCCGAAGCCTTCGTCGAGGTCAATCGCATCTCGCAGCTGCTATTGAAGAGCGCCGGCCGGTGGGCGCTGGAGCGCGGCCTGAGCAACGCGGCGCTGAATGCCCCGGAGCCGACCGATCCCGAGCGCCGCGCCGACATCCTCAAGGCGCGCAATTCCGGCGACACCGCATTCGCCGAGGCGCTGCGGCTGATCGACGATGTGCCGCAGATGAAGGCAGGCGCCGCCGCGATCACCGAGGCGCAGCGCGCCCAGCAGGACCATCGCACTCTGCGTCCGCGCGTGGACGAAGCGATCGCCAAGCCGGCGTCCGCACGCGATCCGGAGGTGGTGCGCGGCACCTTCGGCATCATCACCCGCAGCATCGATGTCGCCGGCAATTCGCTGCGCAGCACGCTGGAGACGCTGACCGATCCGCCGTCGGTGGCGCTGGCGCAGATGATCCGGCTCCGGCATCTGGCGGCGGTGATGGCCGAAAATGCGGGGCGGGAGCGCGCTTATCTCGGCGCCAAGGTCAGCGCGCGGTCGAAGTTCACGGCCGCGGAGATCGGTGAGATCTCGGCGTTCCGCGGCCAGATCGATCTGGCGTGGCCGATGATCGCCGCATTGAAGCAGCGCACCGATACGCCGGCCGCGGTGATCGACGCGATCCGCAGCGTCGAAACTGATTACTTCGGAACCTATGTGCAGGTTCGCGGCAGCGTGCTCGCCGCCAGCGACACCGGCGCCTATCCGCTCGGCGGCAGCGACTACATCGCCCGCGCCACCGATGGCGTCGAGACCATCCTCAAGCTTGCCGGCGCGATCGGCCAGGCGGCCGACGCCGAAGCGGCCGCGGATTCCGCCCGCAGCAGTTCGCGCCTGATCCAGGCGCTGGCCGCGCTCGGCGCCGCGGGCGCGCTGGTGATGATCAGCCTGTGGATCACTTTCCGCCGCGTGCTGCGTCCGCTCGCCGAGCTCGGCGGCGCGCTGCACAAGCTGGCGCAGGGACAGCTCGACCTGACGCTGCCGGGGCTCGATCGCAAGGACGAGATCGGCGACATGGCGAACGCGATCGAGGACCTCAAGGTGCATGCCGCCGCCAAGGCGCGCGAAGAGGCCGAAGCCCGGATCCGCCAGGATGCGATCGCCGCCGCGCAGCGCCGCGCCGACATGCACAAGCTTGCCGACGATTTCGAAAGCGCGATCGGCGAGATCATCGAGACGGTGTCGTCGGCCGCGACCGAACTGGAAGCCTCCGCCGGCACCCTGAACGTCAATGCCGAGCGCGCCCAGCATCTCACCGTCACGGTCGCCGGCGCCTCGGAAGAAGCCTCCACCAACGTGCAGTCGGTGGCGTCGGCGTCCGAGGAGATGACCGCGTCGGTCGAGGAGATCAGCCGCCAGGTGCAGGCCTCGGCCAAGATCGCGTCGGATGCAGTGGAGCAGGCGGCCCACACCAATCACCGCGTCGAGGAGCTGTCGCAGGCTGCGGCGCGGATCGGCGACGTCGTCGAACTGATCAACACCATCGCGCAGCAGACCAACCTGCTAGCGCTCAATGCCACCATCGAGGCGGCGCGTGCCGGCGAGGCCGGCCGCGGCTTCGCGGTGGTGGCCGCCGAAGTAAAGGCGCTGGCCGAGCAGACCTCGAAGGCGACCGGCGAGATCGGTCAGCAGATCGCCAGCATCCAGTCGGCGACGCACGAGTCGGTCGATGCCATCAAGGGCATCGGCGGCACCATCGAGAAGATGTCGGAGATCGCCTCGACCATCGCCTCGGCGGTGGAGGAGCAGGGCGCCGCGACGCGGGAGATCTCGCGCAACATCCAGCAGGCGGCCGAAGGCACCCGCGCGGTGTCGTCGAACATCGTCGAGGTCGAGCACGGCGCCAGCGGCACGGGGGCCGCGGCCGGCGAAGTGTTGCACGCCGCGCAGTCGCTCGCCGGCGAGAGTAACCGGCTCAAGCTGGAAGTCGGCAAGTTCATGCACACGGTGCGCGCGGCCTGACGGCTGCGCGTTCCGTCACCGCCGGGCGGCGATGAACACACCGGCGACCACCATGGCGTAGCCGGCGAGGTGAAACAGCTCGGGCTTTTCGCCGAGCAGTACGATCGCCATCACCGAGCCGAACACCGGCATCAGATGCAGGAACGGCGCCGAGCGGTTCGGCCCGATCAGCGCCACCCCGCGGTTGAAGCAGAGATACGCCAGCATCGACGGGAAGATCACCACATAGGCGAGCGTCGCGACGCTGAGCCAGTCGGCGCTCGGCCGCACGCCGCTGGCGTATTCCCAGGCGCTGAACGGCAGCAACAGCAGCGCGCCGCAGCCGGTCGTCACCACGATCAGCGACAGCGGATGCGTCGCGGGCCGCTTCGGCATCAAGGCCGAATACAGCCCGAATGCGCACAGCGCGCCGGCCACCATCAGGTCGCCGCGGTTGAGTTCGATCCCTGCCAGCGCCGCGAAGTCGCCGCGCAGGATGATGGTGAGCACGCCGAGCAGCGACAGAGCGATGCCGGCCGCCTGCATCCAGGTCAGCCGCACGCCGAACAGCAGCAGCGACCACAGCGCCACGAACAGCGGTCCCGACGATTGCATCAGCAGCGCGTTGAGCGCCTGGGTGTATTGCAGCCCCCAATACGACAGCGCGTTGTTGATCGTGAAGCCGGTCGCCGACAGCACGATCATCAGCTTCCAGTGGTGCAGCAGCTTGCGCCAGTCGTGGCGCAGATGCGGCCAGGCGAACGGCAACAGCAGCAGCATCGCGCCGACCCAGCGCGCGCAGCTCAGCGTCACCGGCGGCACATGGCCGGCCACCGCGCGGCCGAGCACGATGTTGCCGGCCCAGAACAGCGAGGTCAGGCTGAGCAGCAGATAAGGCTGGTGGGCGAGCCAGCCGAAAGCGGAGCGGGACCAGGCGATCAAATCGAGGGCCGGGGCAAGGGAACCATTTTGGCCTTCGTGCCTGAATTCACGTCGGCGCAAAAGAGGTGCGCGGCGGATTGCTGGCATGCGTCGCGAGTCTTTGCGCGGTGAGTTCCATGCGCGGCACGGGTGGAAGCGTTGCTGCGGCGCGGTTGGCCGCGGCAAAGAATCGGCTACCACGTCGCCGGCGATCTGCGCATGCTGGCGCACGGATCGAGTGGGGCGAAGATGAGTATCGACGAGTTGAACATCGAAGGGCTGACGGCGCTCGACCGGGACGATCCGGGCCCGGTGGTGATGGTGAACCTGCTGCGGTTCAACGAGCAGTCCGGAGACGGCGACGGCACCGGCTGGGATGCTTACTTGCGCTACAGCGCGCAGAAGGTGGCGCTGATCAAGGAGCATGGCGGCATGCTGCTGTGGAACGGCAACGCCAAGGGCATCGCGCTCGGGCGTTCCGACCCCGCCCCCTGGGACTATGTCTCGTTGGTGTATTACCCGACGGTGGCGGCGTTCATGGCGATGATGCGGTCGCCGGCATATCTCAGCCAGTGCGAGCCGCATCGGCGCAACGCCTGCGCCGATCACCTGATCATCTGCACCCGCGAGGCGTTCAGCAAGTTTCACATCCCGGTGAAGTGAGCGCCGGGGCGCTCACGCGGTCTTCGGCTTGCGCGCCGCAATCACCACGCCGGTCAGCACCAGCGCGTAGCCGACGGCGTGGTAGAGGTGCGGCTGCTCGCCGAGAAACAGGATCGCCATCGCCGAGCCGAACACCGGCACCAGATGGAAGAACGGCGCGGAGCGGTTGGCGCCGATCAGCCGGACGCCGCGGTTGTAGCAGAGATAGGCCAGGATCGACGGGAACACCGCCACATAGGCGAGCGCGCCGAGATTGCGCCAGTCGACTGCCGGCAGCGGCTTGGTGCTCAGCTCCCAGATTTCGAGCGGGATCAGGAACAGCGCGCCGCAGCCGAAGGTGAAGCCGAGAAACGACAGCGCGTGCATCGGCGGCCGCTTCTGGGTCAGCGTGGTGTACAGCCCGAAGCTCGCCAGCGCGCAGACGAACAGCACGTCGCCGCGGTTGAGATCGATCGCGGCGAGTTCGGCGATGTTGCCGTGCAGGATGATCACCACCACGCCGATCATCGACGAGCCGATGCCGATCGCCTGGGTCAGCGTCAGCCGCATCCGCAGCACGATCAGCGCCCACAGCGCCACGAACAGCGGCGCGGTGGATTGCAGCAGCAGCACGTTGAGCGCCGAAGTGTACTGCAGCGCGGTGTATTGCAGCGTGTTGAAGGTCGAGATGCCGATCACCGACACCGACACCATCAGCGGCAGATGCCGGCGGATCACCTTCCAGTCCGCGATCAGGTGACGCCAGGCGAACGGCGCGACGATCAGGAACGCGCAGGTCCAACGCAGGAACGACAGCGTCACCGGCGGGAAGTGGCCGGCGATGGCGCGGCCGACAATGGCGTTGCCGGCCCAGAACAGCGACGTCAGGCTGAGCAGCAGATAGGCTTGGTCGGAGATCCAGCCGAAGCGAGGCGCTTCAGCGGGCGGCGTCGTGGTGGTCATAGCAGGCCCGGTGCTCGGAAGCGGCGCGCACGCCCGGCCATGCCCGCATCAGCAGAACGCCGCCTCCCTTGGTGATTTGGCCCCAGCAATACGGGTTTTTGCACAGATCACAAGCAGCCTGCACGCATCGCGAGCATGCGTGGCGGCGAACGGGGGCGTGTCAGTCGGCTGCGATTGGGCGCGCCACGGCGCCGAGGGCGGTGACGGCGGCGTTGGGATCGAGCTCGATCTGCAGGCCGCGCTGGCCGCCGTTGAGATACACGGTGGTTTCGGCGAGCGCGGCGTCGTCGATCGCCACCGGCACGCGTTTCTTCTGTCCGAACGGCGAGATGCCGCCGACGTGGTAGCCGGTCAGCCGCTCGGCATCGGCCGGCTTCATCATCTTGGCGCTCTTGCCGCCGAGCGCGGCCGCCAGCTTCTTCATGCTGACTTCCTTATCGGACGCGATCACCGCGCACACCGGCTTGCCGTCGAGCTCGGCCATCAGCGTCTTCAGCATCCGCTTCGGCTCCACTCCTACAGCCGCTGCCGCCGCAAGCCCGATCGCCTCGGCGTTCGGATCGTACTCATAGCTGTGCAGCTTGAAGGCGACGCCGAGCTTCTCCAGCATCTGGGTGGCGCGGGTGGATTTCGACATGGTGGGGACTCGAGGCAGGTCGCAGGACGGCGCACCAATATGCGCCGGTGCGCACATTGTCACTGCGCGTAAGCCGACACAATGCAACGCCATCATGTCCCCCGCACCGTCATTCCGGGGCGCTCGCGCCAGCGAGCGAACCCGGACTCTCGCGGCCATGGGGCACGGCGGGTCGGCCAGCACCTCGGGATTCCGGGTTCGCGCTTGCGCGCGCCCCGGAATGACGAGGGTGGAGCGACGACACCCGCGGCGGTGTTACTTCATGCCCGGTCGCACCGTCATTCCGGGGCACGCGCGTCAGCGCGTGAGCCCGGAATCTGGAGGTGTGGGGCAGGGCTGAGGGACTTGCATTTCGGGATTCCGGGTTCGCTCGCTGGCGCGAGCGCCCCGGAATGACGAGGGTGGGGCTAAATATGTGCCGGCCCCTCGTAGCGATCAGCCTGCTGCTACTCGGCATCCCACTTCGGCGAGAACGCCGGGATGACGAAGCGCTGGTTCTTCGGCAGCTTGGCGATCACGGCGAGGTCGTCGAAGTCGAGCTTGATGGTCAGCGCGCCGAGATTGCTGCGCTGGCTGGCTTCGCTGCGGGCTTTCGGAATCGCCATCACGCCGTCCTGCTCCAGCAGCCAGGCCAGCGCGACTTGCGCCGCGGTGGCGCCGTGCTTGTCGGCAATCGCCTGCAGCTCCGGATAGGAGGCGAGCCGGCCCTGAGCCAGCGGCGCGTAGGCGGTGAGCGGAATGCCCTTGCTCTGCAGATAGGGCAGCAGCTTGGCCTGTCCGAGCAGCACGTGGTACTCGACCTGATTGCAGGCGATCGGCGCGCCGATCTCCTCCACCGCCTGCTTCATCAGCGCCTCCGGGAAGTTGCAGACGCCGATCGCGCGGGCGCCGCCGTCGTCCTTGATCTTCAGCAGCGTCTCCAGCGCCGCGCCGAGATTCATGTCCGGCGCCGGCCAGTGGATCAGATAGAAGTCGACATAGCCGGTCTTCAGCTTGCGCAGGCTCTGGTCGAACGCCTTGCGGATCGCGTCGGGCGCCAGATTGGTCCACCACACTTTGGTGGTGAGATGGATCTGATCCCGCGGCACGTCGGTGTCTTCCAGCGCGTCGCCGACGAAGTCCTCGTTGGCGTACATCTCGGCGGTGTCGATGTGGCGATAGCCGAGGCCGAGCGCGGTCAGCACCGCCTCGTGGCAGTCCTTGCCCTGCAGCTTGAAAGTGCCGAGCCCGAGCTTGGGCACGCGAAGTCCCTGGGTCTTGATGCTGTCCATGCGGTCTCCTGGTGCGTCTTGGCGCGAACTGGACACCAGCCCGCTTCGACAAACGCGTCAAACCCAAATCAGGCTCATCGGATCTCATTTGATCAGGGCGGCGCGCGCAGGGCGTCGCTGCGCTTTAGGAAAGCTTGCCACGCCGCGGAAATGGTCAACGCATTGTGAATGCGAATGCCTGACATCTGCATTGGATTTTACGAATCGGAAGTGGTTGTGGATTACGATTCGCCACAACTGACGGGGGTAATAGTTCCAAGGGATTGGCTTCGCGCGCGGAGCCCAAGGCCCGCGGGCGGCTGCCGTCGGCGCGTCGATCCGAGAATTTCAAGAACAAGTCGATTGGCCGCGACAACGTCGTTGCGGCGCCAAGAATTGCACGGAGCCGAGCGTGACCTATGGCGACCGCAAAGATCCGCGGGTCCGGTTCGAAACCGCGATGGATTCGGTGATGATTGCCGTCGACGGCACCTGGCGGCGCGATTGCGCGATCGCCGACATCTCGCAGACCGGCGCCAAGCTGATCCTGAAAACCTCGATGGCCGGGCTGAACCTGCGGGAGTTCTTCCTGGTGCTGACGCCGAACGGCACCGCCTATCGGCGCTGCGAGCTGGTGCGGGTCGAGGGCGACACCATCGGGGTGCGCTTCGTCGTCGTCCGCAAGGGAGCCAAGCGGCTGCCGAACCAGCGGGCCAGTGTCTGACACCAAAACGGTATTGCGTCCGGGGTGATCGCCGGTCACCGCGGGGCGGCGCGTCGGCATCGCCGGAATGCCTCCAAACAGTGACGGATTTCAGAGGGGATACAATGCGTTGCAGCGCCGTGGGACGGGCGTTTCGCTTGCGTCGCAAGCCTGCATCCGTTATCCGGTGCCGTGCCTCGTATGCGAGCGGCCACGGCCGCGTTTGCCTGGGCGCGCGAGCCCGATCCGTCATCGTCGCCACCGGCGCGCCGCGATCGTGCTTCATCCGATAAAGTGGCAGGGGAACCTTCTCGAAATGGCCAATGTCGTCGTGGTCGGCGCCCAGTGGGGCGACGAAGGCAAGGGAAAGATCGTCGATTGGCTCTCCGAGCAGGCCGACATCGTGGTGCGATTCCAGGGCGGTCACAATGCCGGCCACACCCTGGTGATCAACGGCGCGACCTACAAGCTGGCGCTGCTGCCCTCGGGCGTGCTGCGGCCGTCGAAGCTGGCGGTGATCGGCAATGGCGTGGTGTTCGATCCGCAGGCCTTCCTCGATGAAGTGAAGAAGCTGCAGGGTCAGGGCGTCGCGATCTCGCCGGACAATCTGCGCATCGCCGAGAACGTCACGCTGATTCTGCCGCTGCACCGCGAGCTCGACGCCACCCGCGAGAACGCCGCCAAGGCCGGCGCGATCGGCACCACCCAGCGCGGTATCGGCCCGGCCTATGAAGACAAGGTCGGCCGCCGCGCCATCCGGCTGATGGACCTCGCCGACCTCGACACTCTGCCGACCAAGATCGAACGGCTGCTTGCGCATCACAATGCGCTGCGCCGCGGCCTCGGTCAGCCGGAGATCGACGCCGGCCAGATCCTGGCGGAGCTGTCGGCGATGGCGCCGCAGTTGCTGCCTTATGCCGAGTCGGTGTGGCGCCTGCTCGACATCAAGCGCCGCGAAGGCAAGCGCATCCTGTTCGAAGGCGCGCAGGGCGCGCTGCTCGACGTCGACCACGGCACCTACCCGTATGTCACCTCATCCAATACCGTCGCGGCGCAAGCGGCGACCGGCACCGGCATGGGCCCGGGCGCGGTCGGCTATGTGCTCGGCATCTGCAAGGCCTACACCACGCGCGTCGGCGCCGGTCCGTTCCCGACCGAGCTGACCAACGAGATCGGCGAAGAGATCGGTCGTCGCGGCAAGGAGTTCGGCGTCAACACCGGGCGCAAGCGGCGCTGCGGCTGGTTCGATGCGGTGCTGGTGCGGCAGACGGTGCGGACCTGCGGCATCGCCGGTCTGGCGCTCACCAAGCTCGACATTCTCGACGGCTTCGACAGCGTCGAAGTCTGCGTCGGCTACAAGCTCGACGGCAAGGAGATCGACTACCTGCCGGCCGGCGAAGGCGCCCAGGCGCGGGTCGAACCGATCTACGAGACCATCGAAGGCTGGAAGGAGCCGACCGCGAATGCCCGCTCGTGGGCGGAGCTGCCGGCGCAGGCGATCAAATATGTTCGCCGCATCGAGGAACTGGTCGGCTGTCCGGTGGCATTGTTGTCCACCAGCCCGGAGCGCGAGGATACAATCCTGGTGCAGAACCCGTTCGAGGCTTAATAAGATGTTACCGAAAGACATCGTAAATTGAGTCGAGATGGCTGATTACTATCCGCTGATCGCACGCGCTATTGCGAGCCTGGATCCGAGTGCTCCGGGCGAGCAACGTCGCGCGATCTATGAGCGGGCGCGCGCGGCTCTGATCGCGCAGCTGCGCGGCGTGCAGCCGCCGCTGACCGAATCCGAAATCACCCGCGAGCGCCTGGCGCTCGAAGAGGCCGTGCGCAAGGTCGAGTCCGAGGCCGCGCAGCGCGCCCGCGATGCCTCGCGCGCCGAGCTGAAGGGCCGCAGCCGTCCGGGCGACCCGCCGCGTCCTGGCGATGCGCTGCGTGCATCGAGCCGTCCGCTCGGTCGTCCCGGCGATCCGCCGCCGCAGGTCAATCGCGGTGCGCCGCCGAGTTCGATGCCGGAGCCGGAGCTGCCGTCGTCGGTGCGTCCGCGCAATCCCGACGATCCGGTTGCTGCCGAAGACACCGGCGAGCCGAGGCCGTCGCGCACGCTGCGGGTCGATCCGCCGCCGATTCCGCCGGAGCCGCCGCTGCCCGGTCGCGGTCCTGCCGCGCCCCCGCCGCGTCGTGGCCCGCTGCCGAACCAGCCGCCGCCGCCCGCCAATTCGCCGGGGCTGCGCGGCTTCCGCGATGTCACCGCCGATCTCGACGATCTCGGCCGCGCCGCCGCGCAGGCCAATCGCTCGGCGCGCAAGACCTACGCCAATGTCGCGCCGTCGCCGGAATTCGACCGGCTCGAGCCGACCATGGAGAACCGCTCCGATCCGGACGCGCCGTACTCCTATGACGAATCGCCCGACGAGGCGGCGCGCTACACGCCGCCGCCGGCCGCTTCACGTGTCCCGGCCGAGCCGAAGCTGAAGGGCAGCCGCAAGCCGTCGAAATTCCCGCTGCGCACTGCGCTGGTGATCGGCGTGGCGGCGATGCTGATCGGCGCCGGCCTGGTGTGGGGACCGGGCGTGGTGTCGAGCCTGATGTCGATGATGCGCTCGCCCTCGACCCAGACCGCCGCGCCCGCGACTCCGGCGCCGTCGACCGAGCGGCCGAAGATCACCGACCGGGTCGGCCAGCCGTCGACCGAGCAGGCTGCGCCGGTGGCGCAACGCGTCGTGCTGTATGACGAGGATCCGAACGATCCGAAGGGCAAGCAGTACGTCGGCACGGTGGTGTGGAAGACCGAGCAGGTGAAGGGCGCCAGCGCCAAGGGTGGCGCCGACATCGCGGTGCGTGCCGACATCGAGGTGCCCGAGCGGGCGTTCAAGATGACGATGTCGTTCCGCCGCAACACCGACACCTCGCTGCCGGCGAGCCACACCGCGGAATTGACCTTCATCCTGCCGGCGGATTTCCCCGGCGGCGGCGTTTCCAACGTGCCGGGCATCCTGATGAAGTCGAACGAGCAGTCGCGCGGCACGCCGCTCGCAGGGCTCGCCGTCAAGGTCACCGACGGCTTCTTCCTGGTCGGCCTCAGCAACGTCGAAGCCGACCGCGCCCGCAACCTGCAGCTCCTCAAGGAGCGCTCCTGGTTCGACGTGCCGATCGTCTACAGCAACGGCCGCCGCGCCATCATCGCCATCGAAAAAGGCGGCCCCGGCGAACGCGCCTTCAACGACGCCTTCAAGGCCTGGGGCGAGTAGTTAGGACGTTAGGGCACCCGCGCCTTTGTGGCGCGGGGCCTGCGCGCTTCGGTCCTTTCGAGCAGCCATTCCCGACTTACTGAAGTCATTCCGGGGCGCTCGCGTCAGCGAGCGAACCCGGAATCTCGACGTCGCATTGCGCGGCGCTGGCCGCGCCCCCGCTGCATCTTGCTTCGCTACAATCTCCAGATTCCGGGTCTGCGTGCTTTCGCACGCATCCCGGAATGACCGTGGGTGGTGAGGCGCGTGCGCGGTGTTTTTCGCGCCGTCACTATCCCCCGAATCAAAACGCGCCGCGGAGGCCGCGGCGCGTGGGTGGGTGAGGTGTGACGATTGGATTATGGCGCGCCGATCGAGCCGGCGCGGACAGCGTCATCGACCAGTTCGTGGGCGTCGGTGATGCCGCGGGCGGCGTTCTGCACGATGATTTGCGCCATCATCGCTTTAGTGGCCGGAGTGCGGTGCTCCGCTGCGATCTGCTCGACCGCGATATCGAGCACTTCGCGCAGCGTCGCGACGTATTCGGGATCGAACTTCGGCGGTTCGTTGGCAGTCATCGTCGTCTCCTTCAGTTACGGCGCGCACCTTGTCGGCCCAATGCGGCCCAAGTGCGGAGCGGCGATGAAGTTGCAGTGACGGAGACGATTTTTCCGCGACCTTACGGAGCCGTCATGAATCGAAAAACCGTTGCGGCACAATCACAAACGCGATTCCGCCACAGCCTCGACACGTTCCAATTTCGAGCAAATCCAGACCGGCACGGAGGCCTTGTCGCGGGGTGTTGACGCGGCCGCGATCTGCGGTGCCGTTCGCGTGTGAATTCAACCGTCGCGAGTCACTGACTACCCGTTATCCGCGCAAATGGCGGAGGGGACTCGGGGACGATCAGGTCACATGGTGACATGCGGTGGTCATCACTGTGTCGTCGCGGCATGCCGCGGTCTTCAGGCCGTCCAAAACAAAACACCCGCCGGGACCTCCGCACGAGGGGCCACGACGGGTGTCTTGTCAGCTTCGAAGAAGTAAGAAGCTTACTTCTTGGCGGCCGGAGCAGCCGGCGCCGGCGCAGCGGCCGGGGCGGCGACGGTGGCGCCGTTCCAGTACTTCGGGAACCAGGTGGTGTTGCCGAGAACAGCGAAGTGCACCAGGATCGCGATGACGGTGACGCTGCCGAGCAGCAGCGGCAGGCCGACGCCCGGGTTCACGACGGTCCAAATACGACCTTGATTCATTGCATCTACTCCTTAGTGCAGCCAGGGCGAATAAACATACGCCAGGAAGTGAGCGACGATGGCGATCGCGCCGAAAATGCGCGTGCCGTCGATCACATGCTTGTGGAGCTCTTCCGATTCCGCGATCGTCAGACCGGTCGGCCAGACCTTGTTCGGATCGTCTGCCATTGTAAAACCTCCTGAGAGACTTCGATCAATTGCGTGCTGTTCGCACGCGTAAAGTGCCGCTAGCAGCGACCGGGTCGTCTGGTCCGTCTGACCAATCCGCGAGGCCCCCCTCAGGACTGTCGCGTATCATCCGGACCATTCGCTTCCGGTTGAGACCTCCGCTTTCGGTGCCGCTCCGATCCCGGAGGGGCGTTGCCGATCACGGCGTTCTCTCGCGCAGTCACATTATCGTGACAGCACCCCTTGTCAACTTGACATGACACTGACCTGTGTCCGGTTCATGCCGGACAGTGCCTCTCGTACGGAACGGACAAATCCACCGATCATTTTGGCTGCGGGGCGGGCTGGTCCGAGCCTTGATGCCGGGGGCTCGGCTGAGCGTGGCCATGGCCGTGCTCGTGGTGGCTGTGTCGCGGCGGGCGGTAAGAAATCACCGCGCAGGCCAGCGCCAGGATCAGGATCGCGCCGCTCTCGTACAACAGGTTCTCAGCCGGCTGGTCCTTGCCCTGCAGGATCAACAGCCGCGAGATCGCCGTGATGGCGATGAACATCGGCAGCGTGATCGGGATCTTCTTGCTCTCATAGTACACCGCGACCATCGCGATCACTTCGACGTAGATGAACATCAGCAGCAGCTCTTTCAGCGTGACGCGGACGTTCAGCACGGTCTCGTAGACTTCCTGCGTCATCGCCACCACGGCGAAGGTGCCGATCAGCAGCAGGAAGGCGTTCTCGATCAGTTGGAAGCCTTTGCGGATCAGCGGCATCGGCGGGTTGGGCGGCGGCAGGTCGTTCATTGAAAGAATCCGGTTGCGGCGCGGCGTGCGCCTTGAAGCGGCGCATCTAGCGGATCGGGCGTGAAGCGTCTTTGACACCGTCACGCGCTGCGGAAAAACGCCGCTGCGGCGGATGCGCGCCGTCCGCGATCAAGCGATCGGCAGCGCCCGTTCGACCACGGCCTGCTGCGCGCTGGTCTCGATCGCGCCGCGACCGCGCGCGGCGCGCACCTGCGCGATTGCGGTGGTCGGCGGCACGCCGAGTTCGACCAGCAGCCGCGCCGCGATCATGCCGGCGCGACCGAGCCCGCCTTTACAATGCACCAGGACGTCGTCGCCGGCGCGCAGCCGCTGCCGGATCAGGCGGCCCTCGGTTTCCCAGCGCCGCTCGAATTCCGCGGTCGGCGGGTGATAGTCCGGGATCGGCAGATGCAGCCACTGCATCGCACGGCGCTCCACCTCGGCGCCGAGCTCCGGCACCTTCAGCAGCTCCAGTTCGCGCCGCTCGACCAGCGTGAGCACCAGCTGCGCGCCCCATGCCTGGATCGCGTCGAGATCGGCGGCGAGATCGCGGGCCCAGCCGCCGGTCAGCGCCGAATGATCGTGCTTGCCGGGGCAGAAGGTGATGCCGATGCGGCCGTGGTTCGGCCCGGCTCGCACTTCGGCGATCTGCAGCGGATGGGTCTGGCTGGTGCGCAGCGGCGCCATCATTCCTCCAGGGTGTCGAACGCGCCGACGCGATTGATCGCGGGCGCCGCGCTGCTGGCGGCGACGCGGCGGATCAGATCGTCGCGCCGGCCGAGCAGCAACGCAGTCAGGGCGCCCGCGTCGTCGGTGTCGCCGAGCACATCACGCACTACCGCAGAGATCGCCGGCTCGGTCAGCCGCGCCACCTTGGCGACGGACGCCGCGAGCGCGTGCCGGGTCATCGCGCCGAACACGCTGGCGGCCACCGCATTGGCGCGGGCATCGCGCAGGGTGTCGAACTCGATCACCTCGGCGCCGAAGTCGGTCTTGCGCGCGCCGCGGGCCCGATAGGCCAGCGCGCCGCCCTGGTCGATCCGCACCACGCCGCCGTCGCGCGTCACCAGCACGTTGTCGAGGTCGACACCGAGCACGTCGCGATTGGCGAGCCAGGCATCGACCGCAAAATCGCGGCACACTTCGGCGGCGACGCCGTTCTCCGGATAGGCCAGCGCTTCGCCGAGCGAGGCGCCGCGCAGCATCGCGCTCGCGACGGCGAGGCTGTCGCCGCGTATCACCAGCTCGACCTCGGCGACGCCGGTGCCGGCGAGCCGATACAGCCGATTGGCCAGCACCTCGTTGCGGGCGTGATCGTCGCTCGGCGGGGTTTTGACGTACCAGGCGCGGCCATCGGTGTCGGCGTAAAGGCCGCCGGCGTTGGAGCCGGCCTGGCCGCCGATCGCGGTCCAGCCGTTGGCGTCGCGCAAGGTCCGCGCGCTGTCGCTTGGCTCCGGCATAGACTCCCCGAGGTTGATCGCGCGCGTCCCGCGATTTGCGCGAAATCAAGCGACATCCCGCCGCCCGCCGATTAGCGTAGCGCCGCCGCTGGCCTACGCAACATCGACCAAACGCTGACGAGCCGGGAGCGAGGCGATGTCATTCTCGAGATTCTGGGAGGTGCTCACCGGGCGTGACACGGCGCGCGCGGGCCGGATCGATTGGGACGCCAAATACGGCACCGACACCCGTTCCATGGTCGAACTGCACGGACTGACCATCGGCCACGACAGCCGCCGGTTCGGCGAGCGCTATCAGGCCAGCGATCCGTCGGTGCTCGGCGACGCGGTGGCGTTCGTCGGGCTCGATCCGCGCGCCTATCGCTTCGTTGATCTCGGCTGCGGCAAGGGCCGGATGCTGATCGTCGCCGCCGAGCTCGGCTTCAAATCCTGCGTTGGCGTCGAATTCGCCGCCGAGCTGGCGCAGACCGCGAAGGCCAATGTCGCAGCAGCCGGATTCACGACGATCTCGATCGTGCACGGCGACGCCGGCGCCTACGCGTTCCCCGACGATCCGTTCGTGCTGTATCTGTTCAACCCGTTCTCGCACCAGATCATGGCGCGGGTCCGCGACAATCTCGCGACGCTGCGCCGCGCCGAGTACTACGTGATCTACAAGAATCCGCGCGAGCGCCGGATCTTCGACGAGATGCCGACGCTGCGCTATCTCGGCACCCCGCCCGCGCACAAGGGCGTGTGGGGCGTGCATGTCTGGGCGCCGCGGCGCGCGTAAAGAAAGCGCTCGTAGGATGGGTTGAGCCGCAGGCGAAACCCATCGCTCCGTTTGCATCGTGACGATGGGTTTCGCTGCGCTCAACCCATCCTACCACCTCTTTGGGGCTCGAGATTCCGGGTTCACGCGCTGGCGCGCGCGCCCCGGAATGACGTGGTGAGCCATGTGCGCGCCTCTCCACCCGCCGTCATTCCGGGATGCGTGCGACAGCACGCAGACCCGGAATCTCGCAGTTGTTACGAAGGAAGATGCCGCGAAGCGCGCGGCGGTCGCGTGCACGAGCCCGTCGAGTAGCCCGTAGCATGGGTTGAGCGCAGCGAAACCCATCGCTCCGTTTGTGTCGTGATGATGGGTTTCGCTGCGCTCAACCCATCCTACGGTGTCAATCACCCGAACGCGTAGCCCGAGATGCGCTTGTTGCCGATGGCGTCGTGGAACACGCGGCGGCCTTGGTCGGGGCCGGCGGCGCCGGCGGTGACCATCAGCGGGATCAGATGTTCTTCGCGCGGATGGCAGGCGCGGGCGCCGGGGGCGCTGGCCCACTGCGCCAGAAGGTCGTTGCGGACCGCGGCGTCGGGCGCGGTCGCAGCTTCCGTGAGCCAGCGATCGAACGCCGCCGACTCGGCCTCCTGGCCGTCGAAGAAGGTCGAGAGGTTGTGGAAGCTGTTGCCGCTGCCGATGATCAGCACGTTGTCGTCGCGCAGCGGCGCCAGCGCGGCGCCGATCGCCAGATGCTGCACCGGATCGAGGTCCTGCTGCAGCGACAGCATCACCACCGGGATCTGCGCCTCCGGATCGACGATCAGCATCGGCACGAACACGCCGTGGTCGAAGCCGCGCGCTGCATCGGTGGCGGTGGCGATGCCGGCATTGCCGAGCAGCGCCTGCACCTGTTTGGCCAGCGCCGGATCGCCCGGCGCCGGATAGCTCAGCCGGTAGGTGTGTTCGGGAAAGCCGTAGTAATCGAACAGCATCGATGGGGCGGCCGAGGTGCTGACGGTCGGCAGCGCCGCTTCCCAATGGCCGGACACCATCAGGATCGCGCGCGGCCGCGCCGGCAGCGAGGCCAGCACGCCGGACAGATAGGCGCGCAGGCCGTCATAGGCGTGCGGCCCGAACCGCCGCGGCGGCTCCATCCAGAAGCAGGGGCCGCCGCCGTGCGACAGGAAGATGGTGGGTTGACGGGGCATCGTCGCAATCTCCCTGATTGGAAGGCGTGTTGAGCGGCCGCGTTACAGCACGCGGCAGGCGTCCTCGAAGGCGAGCCGCGGGTTGCGCGGAAACAGCTTCTCGGCGTCGCCGTAGCCGATGTTGCACAGGAAGTTCGACTTCCAGCGGCCGTCGGGGAAGAACTCGGCGTCGAGCGCGGCGTGATCGAAGCCGGACATCGGCCCGGCATCGAGCCCGAGCGCGCGGGCGGCGAGGATCATGTAGGCGCCCTGCAGCGCCGAGTTGCGCTTGGCTGTCTCGGTGATCAGCTCCGGCTTGCCGACGAAGCCGCTGCGCATGTCGCGCGCGGGAAACAGCTGCGGCAGCAGGTCGTGGAATTCGGTGTCGTAAGCCACGATCACGCAACACGGCGCCGCCTTGACCTTGTCGACATTGCCCGGCGCGACGCTGTTGAGCAGCCGCGCCTTGGCCTCGGCGCTGCGCACGAACACGAAGCGGCCTGGATTGCTGTTGGCGGCGGTCGGCGCCCATTTCAGAAGATCGTACAGCGCGTGGATGGTGTCGTCGGTCACCGGCTTGTTGGTCCAGGCATTGTGGGTGCGGGCCTGAACGAACAACTGGTCGAGGTGAGGGGCGTGCAGCGTCGAGCTCATGGGGCGTTTCTTCTGTCGGACGAAGGGAGGTGCGCCCGCCGCCGGATGCGACGGGCGCGGAACGTCGAAGCGATCAGTTCTGCTTTTCGAACGCGGCGCTGATTTCGAGGCCGACCTCGTCGCTGATCAGCGGCACATACTTCCTCACGCCGAACTCGCTGCGCTTGATCGTGCCGGTGAGATCGAAGCCGACCGTCACCTTCTTGTTCAGCGGGTTGACGCCGGCGCCGTGCAGCCGGGCATCGAGCGTCACGGTCTTGGTGACGCCGTGCAGCGTCAGTTCGCCGGTCACCTTGGCCTGGCGCGGACCGGTGACGGCGACCTTCTGCGATTTGAACAGGATCTCCGGATGCGCCTTGGCGTCGAGCCAGTCGGCGGCCGTCAGCTCCGTGGTCAGCTTGTCGACCGGGGTGTTCACCGAGGCGGTCGGCAGCTTGATGTCGAAGCTGCTCTTGGCCGGGTTGGCGCCGTCGAGCTGCAGCGTGCCGGAGACGTCGCCGAACCGGCCGCGGAAGTCCGAGAAGCCCATATGCGACACCACGAAGCCGACCTGGGTGTGGTCGGGGTCGATCGCGTAGGCGCCGCTCTCGACCTTCACCGGCTCGGTCTTCACCGCCTGGGCCTTGGCGGCCTTCGGCGCGGTCTCGGCGAACACGGCGGGCGCGGCCACCAGGGCGGCGGCCAGGATCGGAAACAGCAGGCGTCGTTGGATCATGGGTATCCTCCAGTTTGGCTGTCCCCCTGACTTAAGAGCGGCTGCCGGCCGAAGAAAGAGATGAAGTTTTGTGGCTCTTCATCTAAAATTTAGATGATGAATGACGGCCTCACCCTCGACCACATCCAGCTTCTGCTCACCGTGGCGGACGAAGGCAGCTTCTCCGGCGCCGCCCGCAAGCTGCGGCGGGCGCAGTCGGCCGTCACCTACGGGGTGCAGAAGCTGGAGCAGCAGATCGGCGTCGCGCTGTTCGACCGCTCCGGCTACCGGCCGGTGCTGACCGAGGCGGGGCGCGCGCTGCTGGCGCGGGCGCGGCGGATCGCCGAGGAGGCGGCGGCGTTTCGCGATCAGGCGCGCAGCCTCGCCGGGGGCCTGGAGCCCGAATTGACCCTGGTGCTGGACTCGATGTTTCCGATGCCGCGGATGGTCGATGCGCTGCGCGCCTTCACCGACGCCTTCCCCACCGTGCCGCCGCGGATCTTCGTGCAGTCGCTCGGCGCCTCGGCCGAGCTGGTGCTGAACGGCACCTGCGTGATCGGCCTGGTGCCGGAGCCGTTCAGCGATCAGCCCGAGCTGAAGCGCTATCCGCTGTCCACCGTGCAGCTGTTGCCGGTGGTGGCGCAGGATCATCCGCTCGCCGCGATCGAGAGTGCGATCCCGACCGACGTGCTGCGCCGCTACGTGCAGCTCGTGCTCACCGACCGCTCGGCGCTGACCGAAGGTCGCGACTACGGCGTGCTGTCGACGCAGACCTGGCGGCTGGCCGATCTCGGCACCAAGCACGCGATGCTGCTGGCCGGGCTCGGCTGGGGCAGCATGCCGACCCATCTGGTGGCGGACGATGTCGAGGACGGCCGGCTGAAGCTGATCCAGCCGCTCGAATTCGAAGACCACACCGCGCGGCTGGTGATGACCGCCGCGCATCTCGCCGGCCGCCCGCTCGGCCCCGCCGCGCAGTGGATGCTGAACTACCTCCGCGCCCAGAGCCCGCGCGAGTGAGGCGCCGCGCCCTCAGCTCTTGCCCGGCGCCGCGAACGTCCGGTCCGGCGATAGCTCGGCGTCGTAGGCCATTTCCATCACGATTTGGAACAGCCGGTCGCAGCGCTCGTCGGGGGCGAAGTGGGTGTCGTCCCTGATCCAGCCGAGCGCCTTCTCCCAGCTCGGCGAACGGCCGATATAGGCCATCGTCCAGTTCGGGAATTCGCGGTCCTCGACCTCGGCGGCCGACATCACCTGGATCTTGCTGTGGCGGGGATCGTGCCGGATCACCTCGAAGATCCGCTCCACGGTCTCGCGCGGGCCTTCCAGCACCTGGGCGAAGAAGCCGCAGTTGAAGATCAGCGCGCCGGTCAGGCCGAGCGCGTTGTTGTTACGGCGGGAGGTGGCGAGGATGCCCTCGATCTCACGGGCGACATGCGCGACATCGCCCTCGATCCGATTCTCGCTGACATACAGCAATCGATACAAATGCGCGGATTCAGTCATCACCGCGCTGGTTTAGACGGAGTAAAGCCATCAGCCAATCCTCCCCAACGCCATTGAGGAGTGCTGCGCCTTCGGCTTCCTTGCGCGGCGTCAAATCACCTCGCGCTTCTTCTCCCCCTCTGTCATGCCGCAGCGCTCGCGACGCGAGCGAGTCCTGAATTCCCGCAGCCGTGAATCGAAAGCGCGGCCGCGAACGGGCGCGGTGATGACTCGCTAAAATTGTCGGGATGCTCCGTATCGCGCCAATGCACGTCCGAGTCATTCCGGGGCGCTCGCGAAAGCGAGCGAACCCGGAATCTCGATCCCGGATCAACGGACGGCCTGGCATGATTCCGCGAGCGGAGAACGCTGGATGGATCGAGCGCGTCGAACTCCATCAGCGGCAGTGAAAGCCGCTCAGCTCAGCATCGGCCACAGCCGATACGCCACCGCGACGGCGAGCACGATCGCGGCCCAGACCAAAGCGTGGTTCAGCCATTGGCTGGTGGTGGTCCCGCGCAGCATGCCGCGGCCGACGAACAGCGTCAGCGCCGACAGCATCGCGACGCCGACCACCGTCGAGGAGTCGAACAGTTCGCCGCTATAGGCGGTGTCGTTGACGATCGCCGCCACCCCGCCGGTGACCACGATCGCGATCAGAAGCCAGAAGTAAGCCATGGCCGAAGTCTCCGCCGCACCGCGCAGCCCTGTCAATGCGGGGCAGCGCCGCGGGGGCGCTCCTTAAGTATGGAGTCCGGGCTCGCGCTCCGCGAGCCCCGGAATGACGTGGAGAGAGGATGACTTGTCAGAAAGCAGGTCATTCCGGGTCGATCGCGCAAGCGAGCGAACCCGGAATCTCGACGTTGTGACAGGAATCGCCGCGACGTGATCAGAGCGTAGGCGAGTTAACCGAAGGCATCAGCCGCCAATGCGCGCTGTATGCGTCTCCTCATATCGCAGCGCGCTCCCTCTCCCGCTTGCGGGAGAGGGCTAGGGTGAGGGCGACGCGAGCAGTGAGTTGCGGCGAGCAGGAGTATGTAGAGCGGGTTCGCCGACGTCGTATCCCGCCATGTGCTGTGTCAATGAAGGTGTCGGATAGCGCTTCGCTCATCCGCCCGACGGTTGATCCAGCCGTCGGCGCAAGGCGCGCTTCAAGTCTGTAGCCCGCATGAGCGTAGCGACATGTGGGAGCGCCAAACCTGGATGTCGCTTCGCTCATCCAGGCTACGCTTGCTAGTCGTCTCCGCGCCTCAGGCGGCGGAGGATGTCAGCAGGCGCGCGGCCAGCTTGTGGACTTGCCGGACGCCCTGGTGATCGAGATCCCAGGTCGCGACTTCGCTGCGGATCAGATCGGGGTGCTTCTTGCTGATGTCGCGCAGGGCGTTGCCGACCGATTTGCGCAGGTACTCGCTGTCGTCGTTCCGCAGCGGCGACAGCAGCGCGACGGCGGCTTCGGGATGGGCGCGAAAGTAAGGCCGCGCCGTCCATATCCGCAGGCCCTCGGTGACGGCGCGCCTTGTGTTGGCGGATGCCGCCGACAACCACTCCCGGATGGTCGGCAGCGCGGCCTCATAGCCAGTGTCCGCGCAGAACCGGTCGAACGCTTTGGCCAGAATCTCCTGCACGCGCCAATCGTCGTCCAGGCTGACGCGCTGCTTGAGCATCACGAGCGCATCGCCATCGTCCGCGGCGAGACGCCCGAGAATGAACGTCGCCACACAGCGGGCTTGATGGACCTCGGATCGCAACAGCTCCAGCGCGATCTCTTTCGCCCCCGCCGCATCACCTGACGCGATAACCTCGCTCGCCGCCAGTTCGAGATCCTTGAACCCGTTCGCGGTGCGCCTGGCCCGTTCGATAATCGCCGTTGTGATCCGCATCGTGGTCTCGGTTTGAGCTTTGGAGGACAATAGCGTGACCGTGGCCGCGTTTCCATGTGCCGAGCTTGGAATCGGTTGGCGACGATGTCGCGCGCAGCGCGTAGGGCGGGTTAGCCGAAGGCGTAACCCGCCGATGTGCGACGTCAATGAAGGCGGCGGATGACGCTGCGTTCATCCGTTCTCCGGACTATCAATCCAGAGCACCGACGGGGTTACGGGCGGTTCGCGTTCCAGAGCATCGCAAAACGACGTCCTCACCCCGCGTCATTCCGGGATGCGCGCCACCGGCGCGCAGGCCCGGAATCCATAACCACCGTCGTTTGCCTTCCGGAGTAGCGATGCAACGCCGCGCCCTCACAGCATCCACAGTGAGTATGGATTCCGGGCTCGCGCTCCGCGCGCCCCGGAATGACGTGGAGAGAGGATTGTACAATCAGGATTCGAAGGGTTGAATGTGGTAGGGCGGTTTCGCCGAAGGCGTAACCCGCCGATGCGCGGCGTCAATGAAGGCGGCGGATGACGCTGCGCTGATCCGCCCGACGAGCTGCCACTGCCTTTTGGTGCTGATCACAGCTTTGGAGAGAATTGTGGCTGAGAATTCGGATTTCGCCGTGCGTCGCGCCGACCATGTCGGCTTCTCCGTTGCCTCACTGGATTCGGCGCTTCGTTTCTGGGTTGAAGGATTGGGTGGGCAGCTGGTTCGGGTTGGCGATATGGGTGGGGAATTCCTTGGAGAGGTGACCGGGGCTCACGGGGCGTCCGTCCGCATGGCCATCGTGTCCCTGGCAGGGCAGATGATTGAACTACTGGAATATTCTGGTGTCGACTTACAACATCGCGCATCAAGGCCATTCGATCCGGGATTTGCTCATCTGGCTCTTATTGTGGACGACATAGACAGTCTTCTGGCGCGGATTGCAGTCTACGAATGGAGGCCACAGGGAAAGCCGCAGATGATCTCTGGCGGTACCCGAGCGGGAACGAGAGTGATCTACGTCGTCGGCCCCGATGGCGCGACCATCGAGTTGATGCAACTGCCAAAGGCTACCAAAAACCAAAATGCAGATTGAGTCTGGATTGTAGGAGTGTCGGCTTGGCGAGCCCATCCGAAGCAACCGTCAGAAAGCTCTGGTAATCTCTGCGCTTTCCCGGGATGCGTCATGCCGATTGTGGAAGAATCAGGAACAGCGCGTAGGGCCGGTTAGCCGAAGGCGTAACCCGCCGTGCGCGGCGCCAGTGAAGACGGCAGATGACGCTGTGCTCATCCGTCCTACGGACCGTCAATGCGTGGCAGCGATGGCGGGCGGTTCGCATGTCCAGGGCACCGCGAAACGACGTCCTCACCCCGCGTCATTCCGGGATGCGCGCCACCGGCGCGCAGGCCCGGAATCCATAACCACCGTCGTTTGCGTTTTGCCGCAGCGATGCAGCGCCGCGCCCTTACAGCATTCACAGTGAGTATGGATTCCGGGCTCGCGCTCCGCGCGCCCCGGAATGACGTGGAGAGAGGATTGTACAGTTAGGCTAAGCAGGTCGTTCGGTCATTCCGGGGCGCTCGCGAAGCGAGCGAACCCGGAATCTCGACGTTGTGACAAGGATCGTCGCGAGGCGATCAGAGCGTAGGGCGAGTTAGCCGAAGGCATCAGCCGCCAATGCGCGCTGTATGCGTCTCCTTACATCGCAGCGCACTCCCTCTCCCGCTTGCGGGAGAGGGCTGGGGTGAGGGCGCCGCGGGCAGTGAGTTGCGGCGAGCAGGAGTAAGTAGAGCGGGCTAGCCGAAGGCGTATCCCGCCATGTGCCGTGTCAATGAAGACGGCGGATGACGCTGCGCTCATCCGCCCGACGGTTGATCCAATCGTCGGCGCCCAAGGCGCGCTTCAACTCAGGTGCCCGCATGAGCGCAGCGACATGCGGGAGCGGCAAACCTGGATGTCGCTTCGCTCATCCAGGCTACGCTTGCTAATCCGCCCTAAGGGCTATCGATTTGTCCGAATCGCATCCTCAAAGACGACTTTGCTGTGCGATGGGTTCTTGAACAGAACAGCAAGGAACTTGTCCGGGAATTCTTTCTCGATCGAGGCCGTCATCCGCGCGTAAACATCATTGCAGAGACGATAGATTGGCGCTGGATCATTGATCTCGTTCCTGAAATCGCTGATTGGCTTCGATAGCCGGTTCAAGCCGTATAATCGGAAGACGGCGGCTGAGAGAATACGGTTTCCGTGAACAAGAACGCCCCAAGCTGCGCCATTCTTCTTTGATGAACTTTTCTTTTTTCGCTCGATCCATCCATCGATGTGACGGTTCATGGCCGTTGCATTGAAGGCACGAGCTCCGCTTGTCGAGGGATTGTAGATCGTCCGATACGGAGCTTTCTGAAGATCGTTAAAGAATTTCCCGATTCCGCTCTTTACCTGTACCGCGAGACCTGGATCTCCGGACGAGCATGCAAGAGCGACAGTGACTTCGATCAGCTCACAACTGCTAGCCGAGGGGCTGACCTCCTCGCTGCGCAAGAATTGATAGTCGACGCCTTCGACCGCCATCTCTTCTTTGAGGCGCTTCTGTTCGGGGTCCTGTGCAACGAAGTCTCGTGATTCTATTCGGTTCTGAAGGTTGTTGGTTCGTGTAACCTCTTTTCCGAAGCCTGCGGGCGCCGACTCTAGGAGGATGACTCGGATTGGTACTCGAACTAGTCCGAGGTTCGTATCGTTCTCGATGCGCCCGAGAGAGCTGACGGTTTGGGCGCCATTAACGATCGACGCCCCTCGAAAACGAAACTGTCCGGCGGATTGGGTTGCGGCCTTGGCTGGAGCAACGACGGCCTCCTCGGCGATCAAGGTGATTCCGTTGTTGAAATACCAGAATTTCTCGGGCGAATTGAGTGCGGTCTGTCTGATTTCGTTGTTTACGTCGGTTCCGCCGAGGGAGTGACGAATATTGGAGACTACTAAGCTCTTCCCGTGTCGTTTCCACCATGTCTTCAACTGATAACCATCAACGATACCGAAATACGCGGCATAAGGAGCATTGACGCGAGACCAATCGAGTATTTGCGCCTCTAACGTGACGCGCCCGCCTTCTGGGTCGCTTGCGAGGCGAGTGTAGACTTCGTTCAAACCCAGGAGTTCCCACGAGACCAGCTCGTGCGGGTCGTTGCCGTTGAGTCCTGATAGCAGTCGTTCAAAATGCAAAGTGCTCGGCTTCGCAAGTTGACTCACTCCGGTGGTGACGACTGCTAGGTGGACAGAGGTGCCGGGCGTATTGATTTGAGCGAAGATGTCTTGAAGACTGGCGTGCAGTCGGCTGTGGAATGCATCGACGTTCTGTTCGATCGCATCGCGAACGCCGGTGACAAAGGTCCCGATGTCTTTCGCCTCCGGCTCGCCTGTCCCGGCGTTGATCCATTTCGATTGGACAAAGACCACGGATTGGTCCGATGGATCATAGTAGGCTGCATCGATTCCGTTGTCGCCGCTCCCGTCCCATACCGACTCTGCGGCTTGTTTCGGTGTGCAACCGGCGACCGTGGAGACGGCGAAGGCCGCTAAGCATCTCGTTAATACCTTCTGATCCCTTTCCGCGTCTCGCGGCGAAATGTCAGAAACATTCAGGTGCGGTTCAAACAGTTCACGTAGTCGGACTTTGATTTGATTGACTTTTAGGGAAGACATTGCGCCTTGCTCGATTTCTGAGTCTCGAACCGAACGCTAGCGGTGCATATATCGATCTTCAATTGTTAGTTGTGATAAGAGGTGTCGCTGAGGACGGTATTTTCGGAAACGCTGTAGGGGCGTGTTCTGGTGATGGAGGGTAGATGGCGCTGCGCTTGCTACGGCCCCTTCATTTATCCAGTTGAGGTCAGCTCGTGGGGCGGAGCCGTCGTTGAGCGACGTCAATGAAGACGGCGGATAACGCCGCGCTCGTCCGTCCTACGTGTCAATGTGTGGCAGCGATGGGGGCCGGTTCGCGTTCCAGAGCATCGCAAAACGACGTACTCACCCCGCGTCATTCCGGGATGCGCGCCACCGGCGCGCAGGCCCGGAATCCATAACCACCGTCGTTTGCGTTCCGGAGTAGCGATGCAACGCTGCGCCCTCACAGCATCCACAGTGAGTATGGATTCCGGGCTCGCGCTCCGCGCGCCCCGGAATGACGTGAAGAGAGGATTGTTTAATCAGGATTTGTCGGATGGGTTGAGCTTGCCGAGGCCCTCGTCGAGGCTACGCTTCCTACATTAAATCTCTTGGTCCTAGAGGGGCGGTCGCACCAATTCCGAAAGTCATCAATCCAAAGCAGTAACAAGACTGAGGGCAAAGACATGGCGCCATCGATAGGTCCGCACGAGATGCGGGAGCTGGAGTTGATGAAGAGCGGTGAAAAACCTCTCAGCATGTTTACGGAGCCGATCCCGTTGGACGCTAAGACGTTCCCCGAGGACGAGTTTGACGAGATGGTGAACGAGGGCAAGCTCATCAAGCGCGTATGTATTGAGACACTGGAGGTCGGCTCGAACCAGATCAGAACACGGCGAGTTCTTTATGCATTACCTGGCGAGGAGTGGAGAATTCCAGCTGCTGTTTTAGTCCACAAGGTGTACCGCTCGCTTGGCGGGTGGAGGCCAGATCTTGATAGAGTTATTGGTGAGTTGCTGGGCTATGATGCAGTCGATATCGATGAGTTCGTGGAAAGAAGCAAAACTAGCGTGTAGCGTGTAAGGCGGGTTAGCCGAAGGCGTAACCCGCCGATTTGTGGCGCCAATGAAGGCGGCGGATTACGCTGCGCTAATCCGCCCTACGGGCTGCTCCGCCTAACAACTGCCGAAGGCGCAGCCCGATCTCAAGATAGCCTTGCCCGCCGAAATATAATACGTCGTCCGTTTCAATATGGGTCACTCGATATACAACAAGCTTTGCGGTTGCTGCGAGGATTGCGTGACCGCTATATACCAACCGAATGTTAGTCCAGGTCTGCTTGTTCAAAGTGTCGCATAGAGCGTTGATGCGTCTTTCAAGGTAACCTGTGATTGTGGCTGAGTTCGTCGTATCGAAATTTCCACTCGAAAAGACGAACACTTCTCCCTGTAAGATTTCAGGCGGAATTCTATGAATTGTATCATCGCACACAATGGTTAGAACTTGGGAGGGGGGCTTGGACGAGACTCTGGATGAAATAAGTTCTTCGAGGTCACGCTCGCTGAATTCTTCGATAAATTCCTTTACAAGGTTATGGAGCTTGGGGCTGATCACGAGGTTTTCTCTTTTAGGCTCTCGATATCGTTCTTAAAAAAATCCCATAGTGGCGTGTTAGATCTTACGCGCATCGCGGGGACAGGTTGGCGTCTGGGAGAGCATGTGTTCCATATCACGTATATTGAGTTGTCGAACTTCACTGCAGAGTATCGTAGCAAATTGTCAACATAACAAATTTGAAGGCGTTCGTTGTATTTATCTCTCAGTTCAGCGTGGAATTGATCGATTTTTGTGTAGTTTGAATTTAGTGATGGTTCGTCCCATCCAAGGTTCTTCATCAGTGAAATTGTTGGAGAGTCTCTCCTCAGAAAAATGAACCTCGCGGTGCCTCCATTGTTCAGAAGGGTTTCAATTTGCGGACGGTAGTCCACGAGGAATCGTGAGTTACAAGAAAATAGAGTTACAAGATCTTTCGTTTCTTCAATTTGTTTTCTAAATCTGACCTCTTTTGAGTCGGTGAAATATTCCGAGACGCCGGAATCGGCGACTGTTCTCGATGCTATGACGGTCTCAATTAGCTCGTTGTGCAATGCCTTCTTTGCGGTGAAGTCGTAGATCCATTGAAATGCTCCTACTAATGCGAGTGCCGATCCGGCATTTGTGAGCATCGATGGATAGTCGAGTTTCCCTTGTAGTATAAGTCCGACAACCAATAGGAAAAGACCCAGGCAAACGATTAGTAGGGCAATGATGTGAGCAGAATAGTCGGACGTCTTTGTCAATTCGGCCTCGCTGAATGGATTGGGCTTCGCTGTCGGACCGTAGGCGAGCTGGGGCTTAAAGCGCAATTGATAAATTTAGTCGGAAGTCTGCATGAGGAGGCGATATGCGGGAGCGCCAGACCTGGATGTAGCTTCGCTTATCCGGGCTACGCTTGCTAAAGAGGAGCGGGGCAAAAGCCGTGCGTCTCGAAAGATGAAAAGGGTGGGGCGGTTTTGCCAAGGGCGTAACCGCACCGATGCGCGGCGTCCGTGAATACGGCGGATGACGTCGCGCTAATCCGCCCTACGCTTTTCTTATTTGTCGTTTGACAAGATTCGAACTTGGATTATATTCCCATGCATCCCGCCCCATCGAGGGGCGCGTTGCCGGGACGCTGGTCGTCGCGGGGCGGGGTGTGGCGCCTGCGGGTGTGGGGTGGACGTCGCCCTGGACCTCCGGGAGGCTGAGGGTCGCCGTCCGCCGCTACTACGAGCGGCCGCCGCGACAGAGGCTGGACGGGTACGGTGGAGGCCGGGGAAAGCCCGCAAGCTCGCCGTGTCCCGGAAGAACGGTCCTTCAGCCAAAAGTCGCCACGGTGGAGCGTCGAAAGACGTTTCCGCGGCGCTCGCGCTTCGGCGATCCGAAGCCTGAGGGCCGCGGGTACTACCAAAGGCGCGTCTTTCGGCGCTCCACCTCCCTCGGCCCGATGGCCGACCGGAGGCCCCCTGAACCCACCACTCACGCAAGGCTTTTGCGGGCAACGCCGCCGCATGCGCGCGCGCCCGCTGGTATCAGCATCAGGAGGGAGCGATGCCGACTTGGCCGACCGAACACCTCAGCTGGGATCACGCGCGGCTGGATGCGCTCGAGCAGCAGGCCAGCGCCGAGCGGGCGCAGCTTTGGCTCGACATCGACATGCTGGCGGCACGCCGCGCGCTGCAGCGCGCGCTGGCAGATGAAGCGCAGGCGCACAAGCGCTGCCCAGTGAAGGACTGCCGCCGGGCGCGCGGCTGCCGCACGCCGATGCTCTGCGCCGTCGTGCCGATGGACCCGCCGACCGAGTCACAGTGGAAGATGATCGACACGCTGTACATCAACCTGCAGCGCCGCCGCCGCGATCAGGCGCTGGCGCGGCGGCAGCACGGCGAGCGGATGCGCGATGCGCGCAAGCCGGGGAGCGGGCGATGACGATGTTGGTGGAGAGGGTGTTTTGCGCTGATGCCGGCTGCGGAGCGGCAACGCGCCGGGTCCGTCATCCTCCGCGCAAGCGGAGGATCGAGTCTTCCAGAGAGCTTGCGGTCAGCAACGCGCGCTCTGGAATCCTGGGTCGCCCGGCTGCGCGGGCGATGACCGTGAGGGTGGGCGGCTCAGAAGCCGCCGGCTCAGAAGCCGCCTTCTTCGTCCTCGTCGTCGTGCTTCTTGCCGCCGATGGTTTTGAGCTTGGCGAACACCGCGTCGACGTCGAGATCTTCCTGGCTCTTGCCGGAGGTCGCGGCTTCGAACTCGGCTTCCTTGCGGGTGGTCTCGGAGGCCGGCAGCAGGGTGGCGCCGCCATACTGCTGGTCGGTCGGCTTCTCCTTGGCGGCGCGCTGCACCTCGAAGTCGAGGTCGAGCTGCGAGCACAGGCCGAGCGTCACCGGGTCCATCGGGGTTAGGGTCGCGGCGTTCCAGTGGGTGCGGTCGCGCACGGATGCGATCGTGGTCTTGGTGGTGCCGACCAGGCGCATGATCTGCGCGTCCTTCAGCTCCGGATGATTGCGCACCAGCCACAGGATCGCGCTCGGGCGCTCATGGCGGCGCGACACCGGGGTGTAGCGCGGGCCCTTCTTCTTGGCGGCCTGCGGCAGCACCACCTTGCTCTCGGCGAGCTTCAGGCGATAGTCCGGGTCCTTCTCGCCCTTCTCGATCTCGTCGCGGGTGAGCTGGCCGGTCGAAATCGGGTCCATGCCCTTGATGCCCTGGGCAGCGTCGCCGTCGGCGATCGCCTTGACCTCCAAGACGTGCATCTTGGTGAAGTCGGCGACCTGATCGAACGTCAACGCCGTGTTGTCGAGCAGCCAGACGGCAGTGGCCTTCGGCATCAGCGGTGCGTTGCTCATGGCAAATCTCCTTTGTCCCTTGCCCCTCCGGATTCGTCCTGAGGCAAGGCGGGTCGTCGAGGATGACGGGAATTGCCGCTTATATATGCTGTCCGGGGCTCGCCGCGCAAGGAGCCTTGCTAAAGTGCAGTTGATCCGGCCTTGACAGTGCCGCAAACCCGGCCCAATTCCTACCCCGTTCGACCGCTGCGCAACGCCGTTGGCGTGCGCCCGTTTTCCGCCGGTTCTGCTCGGCGCCCAGGCCCCCGGATCGTTGCCCATGCTCGCCAAATCGCCGCTGAAAATCGTGTTGTGCTCGCCGCGCGGGTTCTGCGCCGGCGTGGTGCGGGCGATCGATACCGTCGAGCGGGCGCTCGCGATGTACGGCGCCCCGGTCTATGTCCGGCACGAAATCGTCCATAACAAATACGTGGTCGACAGCCTGCGCGCCAAGGGCGCGATCTTCGTCGAGGAACTGGAAGAGATCCCGGACACCAAGGCGCCGGTGGTGTTCTCCGCCCACGGCGTGCCGAAGTCGGTGCCGGAAGACGCGCTGTCGCGGAATTTCTTCTCGATCGACGCCACCTGTCCGCTGGTCACCAAAGTGCACCGCGAGGCGGCGATCCATTTCAAGCGCGGCCGCGAGATCCTGCTGATCGGCCATTCGCACCACCCCGAAGTGGTCGGCACCCTCGGCCAGCTCCCGGCCGGCGCGGTGACGCTGATCGAGACCGCGGCCGATGCCGAGGCGTATCAGCCGAAGGACCCCAACAACCTCGCCTTCGTCACCCAGACCACGCTGTCGATCGACGACACCGCCGGCATCGTCACGGTGCTGCGCGAGCGCTTCCCGAACATCTCCGGGCCGCACAAGGAAGACATCTGCTACGCCACCACCAACCGCCAGGCGGCGGTGAAGAAGGTGGCGCCGGTGGTCGACGCCATGATCGTGGTCGGCGCGCCGAATTCGTCGAACTCGCAGCGGCTGCGCGAAGTCGCCGAGCGCGAGGGCTGCAAGGTCGCGGTGCTGGTGCAGCGCGCTTCCGATCTCGACTGGAGCCAGTTCGAGGGCATCAAGGTGCTCGGCCTCACCGCCGGGGCCTCCGCCCCCGAGGTGATCGTCGAGGAGATCATGGGCGCCTTCGCCGAGCGGTTCGACCTGTCGGTCGAGACGGTGTCGGCGGCGGAAGAAAACGAGTTCTTCCCGGTGCCGCGGGTGCTGCGCCCCGACGCCGCGGAATAACCGGCCGGACCCGGGGCCTCCCCCCGGGGGCGCCCTTTCATCGCGCCCCGTCTTGGTCTAGGAAGCCGCCAGCTTTTTTCCTTCTGATCGGATCACGCCATGGCGGTCTATACCGACGTCGCCGCCGACGAGCTTGCGGATTTCCTGAGCCGCTACGACATCGGCGACTTGTTGTCCTACAAAGGCATCGCCGAAGGCGTCGAGAACTCCAACTTCCTGCTGCACACCTCGCGCGGCTATTTCATCCTGACGCTGTACGAAAAGCGCGTCGCCCGCGACGATCTGCCGTTCTTCCTGTCGCTGATGACACATCTGGCCGGCAATGGCATCAGCTGCCCGCAGCCGGTCGCCGATCGCGAAGGCCAGACGCTGGCGACGCTCGCCGGTCGTCCGGCGGCGATCATCAGCTTCCTGGATGGAGTATGGCCGCGCAAGCCGAGCGTGGTGCATTGCGCCGGCGTCGGCCAGGCGCTCGCCAAGATGCATCTGGCGGGGCGCGACTTTGCGATGAAGCGCGCGAATGCGCTGTCGGTCGCCGGCTGGCGGCCGCTGTTCGCCGCCGCCGAGGCGCGCGCCGACGAGGTGCAGCCGGGCCTGCGCGATTTTCTGGCCGCCGAGCTGAGCTATCTGGAAAGCGGAGTGTGGCCGTCCGATCTGCCGCAGGGGCTGATCCACGCCGACCTGTTTCCGGACAACGTGTTCTTCATCGGCGACGACGTCTCCGGCATCATCGACTTCACCTTCGCCTGCAACGACCTGCTCGCCTACGACGTCGCGATCTGCCTGAACGCCTGGTGCTTCGAGGCCGACCACGCCTTCAACGTCACCAAGGCGCGGGCGCTGCTCAGCGCCTATACCCGTGAGCGTCCGCTCGATGCCGCCGAGCAGGCAGCGCTGCCGCTGCTCGCCCGCGGCGCCGCGCTGCGCTTCCTGCTGACCCGGCTGGTCGACTGGCTCAACGTGCCGGAAGGCGCGCTGGTGAAGCCGAAGGACCCGATGGAATACGTCCGCAAGCTGCGCTTCCAGCAGAATGTCGCCGGAATCCGCGACTATGGTGTCGAGATCGCAGGGGCGGTGGCGTGAGCGAGGCCGACCAGAAGCCGGTGATCATCCACACCGACGGCGCCTGCTCCGGCAACCCCGGCCCCGGCGGCTGGGGCGCCATCCTCAAATTCGGCGACGTCGAGAAAGAGCTGAAGGGCGGGGAGCCCCACACCACCAACAACCGGATGGAGTTATTGGCGGCGATCTCGGCGCTCGAAGCGCTGACGCGGCCGTGCTCGGTGGATCTCTATACCGACAGCCAATACGTGAAGAACGGCATTGGCAGCTGGATTCACAATTGGAAGCGCAACGGCTGGAAGACTGCCGACAAGAAGCCGGTGAAGAACGTCGATTTGTGGCAGCGCCTCGACGCCGCGCTGAAGACTCACAGCATCCGTTGGCACTGGGTGAAAGGCCACGCCGGCCATGCCGAAAACGAACGCGCCGATCAGCTCGCGCGCGACGGCCTCACTGAAAACCGGATGAAGTCGCGGGTGAAGTAATCGCTTCACCGTCGTCGTCACCCGCGCATGCGGGTGATCCAGTATCCCAGAGAGCTTGTTAGTTCAGCACGAACGCCCTGGAATACGAGATCGCCCGGACACGCCGGGCGATGACGTTGGTGTTAGGGGCGAAGTGTGCCGATTATCAACTCACAGCTGCCCGAGCAGCGTGTCGCCGCCGGAGACTTCGACCTTGCCGGGGTTCGGCTCGAGGTTGAGAGTCTTCACGACGCCGTCTTCGACCAGCATCGAATAGCGCAGCGAACGGGTGCCGAGGCCAAAGCCCGAGCCGTCCATTTCCATGCCGATCGCCTTGGTGAAGTCGGCATTGCCGTCGCCGAGGAAGATCGCTTCATTGCGCTGGTCGGTGTCGCGCTTCCAGGCGTTCATCACGAAGGCGTCGTTGACCGAGACGATCGCGATGGTGTCGACGCCCTTGTCCTTGATCGCATAGGCGTTGAGGAAGATGCTCGGCAGATGCATCTTGTGGCAGGTGCCGGTGTAAGCGCCGGGCACGGCGAACAGCGCCACCTTCTTGCCCTTGAAGATGTCGTCGGTGGTCTTCACCTGCACACCGTCTTCGGTCATCACCCGAAACTGCGCGTCGGGCAGGCGGTCGCCAACCTTGATGGTCATCGGTATCTCTCCCTGTTGTGCGGATGATTTCTAGCCCGCGGGTATGACAGTGACAATATTGCGGGATCGGTCAGGTGTTTGTGTTGGCGGGTGGCCGCGCGCGCTCCAAGCGTAACGCCGTCATTCCGGGGCGCTCGCGCCAGCGAGCGAACCTGGAATCTGAAACGGGCACGATGACTGCGGGATTCCGGGTTCGCGGCCGTTTGGCCGCGCCCCGGAATGACGTGCATGGACAACAGGAGAGCGTTACGCCGCTGCCTGATTGCTCTTCTTCTCGTCGCGCAGTTCGCGGCGCAGGATCTTGCCGACGTTGGTCTTCGGCAGCGTGGTGCGGAATTCGATCTGCCGCGGCACTTTGTAGTTGGTCAGTTCGTTGTGGCAGAACTTGATGATGTCCTCGGCGGTGACATCCGGGTCCTTCTTCACCACGAACGCCTTGACGGCTTCGCCGGTGCGCGAGTCCGGCACGCCGATCACCGCGCATTCCAGCACGCCGGGATGGCTCGCGACCACTTCCTCGACTTCGTTCGGATAGACGTTGAAGCCGGAGACCAGGATCATATCCTTCTTGCGGTCGACGATCTTGGTGAAGCCGTCAGGCGACATCACGCCGATATCGCCGGTGCGGAAGAAGCCGTCGGCGGTCATCACCAGCGCCGTCTCGTCGGGACGATTCCAGTAGCCGGACATCACCTGCGGACCCCTTGCGCAAATCTCGCCGGGGGTGCCGAACGGCACTTCCTTGCCCTCTTCGTCGCGGATCGAGAGCTCGGTCGACGGCATCGGAAGCCCAATGGTGCCGTTGAACTCGGTCACGGTCGCGGGGTTGCAGGTCAGCACCGGCGCGGTCTCGGACAGACCGTAGCCTTCGGCGATCGGGCAGCCGGTCATCTTCAGCCAGGCTTCGGCGACCGGACGTTGCACCGCCATGCCGCCGCCGTTGGAGATCTTCAGCTTGGAGAAGTCGACCTTGTCGAAGCCCGGCGCGTGGAGCAGGCCGTTATACAGCGTGTTGACGGCCGGGAAGCTGTTGACCTGATACTTCATCAGTTCCTTGATGAAGCCCGGAATGTCGCGCGGGTTCGGGATCAACAAGTTGACGCCGCCGGCGCGCATCCCGAGCAGGTAGCACGCGGTCAGCGCGAAGATGTGATACAGCGGCAGCGCGCAGACGATGAACAGCTGGTCGACATGCGGCGGCTTGGCCAGCGCCGGCTGCAGCCAGGCGTCGTTCTGCAGCACGTTCGCCACCACGTTGCGGTGGAGCAGCGTCGCGCCCTTGGAGACGCCGGTGGTGCCGCCGGTATATTGCAGGAAGGCGACGCTCTCGGGACCGATCGCCGGCTTGGTGAACTTCTGGCCGCGACCTGCCGAGACCGCATCGTTGAACGAGACCGCGCCCGGCAGCGAATAGGCCGGCACCATCTTCTTCACTTTGCGGACCACCAGATTGACGATCACGCCCTTGAAGCCGAGCATGTCGCCCATCGTGCCGACGATGATGTGCTTGACGGGCGTGCGGGCGACCACCTGCTCGACCGTGTGGGCGAAGTTCTCCAGCACGATGATGGCTTCGGCGCCGGAATCCTTGAGCTGATGCTCCAGCTCGCGCGGGGTGTAGAGCGGGTTGACGTTGACCACCGCGAAGCCGGCGCGCAGCACTGCAGCGATCGCCACCGGATACTGCAGCACGTTCGGCATCATCAGCGCGACGCGCGCGCCCTTCTGCAGACCCTTGCCCTGCAGATAGGCGCCCAGCGCGACCGACACCTCGTCGAGCTCGCGATAGGTGATCGCCTTGTCCATGCAGATGAAGGCTTTGCGATCGCTGTACTTACGGAAGCTTTCCTCGAACAGATCGACCAGCGAGGGATACTGCGTCACGTCGATGTCGGCCGGGACGCCCGGCGGGTATTGCTTGAGCCAGATCCGCTCCATGGTGTGTTCCTCGTGTCGCCTGCCCGAAGCATTCCGCTTCGTGCGTTATGATTGTTGCATATCGATTGGGGGCGGCGAATTGGCCGAAAGACGCCGCAGGTCGTTTGCTGCGCTGCGAAATAAGTACTCGAAAACCGCGTTCGACCTCCCGTTCGGCGGAGTATTGAGCGAAGCCAACACCGAACGCAAGCGGCCGCACGCCGCAGTGCGACGGCGGTCTGTGAACCATCAAGCGGCAGCAACGAGAGGTTGATTCAAGCTGCCGTAACGGTCGTCAGGATTTCGGCTTGGCGTCGCTCGCTGCGCTGCTCGGCGCAGGTTTGGCGGCAGCCTTCGGCTTCGGCTTGGCCGGAGCGGCAGGCTTGTCCGCGGCGGCTTCAGGTTTTGCCGTCGCATGCTTCGGGCCCGCATGCTTGGTGCCGGCTGGCTTGGCACCGGCAGCAGGCTTGGCCGGCTTGTTGGTATCGACGACGACCGCGGTACGCGGCTTGCTGCCCTTCGGCGCGGCCTGATCGACGCTGGCTTCCTGACCTTCCGAAGCGGCGTCGTTCTTCTTGGCGACCCGCGCTTTCTTCTTCTTGGCCGGCTTGACGGCCTGCCGCTCGGCATCGCTGGCCTCGGCGGCGATCAGCGCCGGACC
Organism: Rhodopseudomonas sp. G2_2311; assembly: GCF_047501505.1. NCBI lineage: Bacteria > Pseudomonadati > Pseudomonadota > Alphaproteobacteria > Hyphomicrobiales > Nitrobacteraceae > Rhodopseudomonas > Rhodopseudomonas sp. G2_2311. Next base: position 403,066 of record NZ_JAZDRK010000004.1, on the reverse strand, counting down.
GCTGCGGGTCGGACCGGTATAGACCAGCACCGGCTGGGTCGGTTCGGGTTCGGCGGCGATCATGTCGACCGGCCGCAGCGCCGGCGTCTGGAACATCGACATCACCGGATTGCCCGACAGCGCGTTGGCGACGGTCTCGTCTTCGTCGCTGGCCGGGCGCTTGCGCTTCGGTCCGCACATCTCGTCGCGCAGATCCGGCGGCGCTGCGGCGATCGGCGCCAGATTGTCGACGGTGCCGAGCGACGGCGTCAGCCAGGCGAGGGTGTTGGTGGAGAAGCCGCGCTCCAACAATTGCGCCGCCTTCACGGCGCGGTCCTGGCCGGAGCTGGCACCGAGCACCACGGCGATCAGCCGGCGGCCGTTGCGCGTGGCGCTGGCGACGAGGTTGTAGCCCGAGGCGCAGATGAAGCCGGTCTTGAAGCCGTCGGCGCCGGGATAGCGGCCGATCAGCTTGTTGAAGTTCCGCGTCACCCGCTTGCCGAAGCGGATCGCCGGAATGTGGACGTAGTATTCGTATTCGGGTAGGTCGCGGATGATGGCGCGGGCGAGGATCGCGAGGTCGCGCGCCGAGGTCACCTGCTCGTCGGCGGGCAGGCCGTTGGGATTGACGTAGTGGGTCTGCGTCATTCCGAGCCGCGCCGCGGTATCGTTCATCATCGCCGAGAAGCCGTCGATCGAGCCGCCGACGCCTTCGGCCAGCACCACGGCCATGTCGTTGGCCGACTTCACCATCATCATCTTCAGCGCGTTGTCGACGGTGAGCTGGGTGCCGGCGCGGAAGCCCATCTTCGAGGGGGATTGCGCCGAGGCGATCGGCGACACTGTCAGCAGCGTGTCCGGCGTGATGCGGCCCTGCTTCACCGCCTGCAGCGTCACATACAGCGTCATCAGCTTGGTGACGGAGGCCGGATGCCACGGGTAGGTGGCGTTGTCGGCCTGCAGCACCTTGCCGGTATCGGCCTCGATCAGCAGCAGCGCTTCGGCATTCGCGACGCGCGGGAGCACGGTCAGCGACAACAACGCCGCAACGACGATGGTCAAAAACGAGGATGAACGGCGAGGCTGTGCAGTGATGAAAGGCACGTTCCGATTCCGGTCCTGTGAGTTCCGTCGCGCCGACGAGATCGCGGCACGGTGACGTTCGGGTTTTCAGGCGGTGGCCCCAGCAAACCCGACCCTATACCGGCTCGCGCCCGCAGAACAGGGCTTGGCCCCGGGTAATCGGGGACGAAAAGGGCTGAAATTCGACCGATCAGAGTTGTGGGTTGGCTGCCGGGCTCATTGCGGAGCGCGCGCTCTCCTGCACCATGAACTGCGCCCGTGCCAATTGCGCAAATGCACCGCCGCGCGCCACCAGTTCATCGAACGTTCCGCTTTCGATCACTTTGCCGTTGTCGAACACCAGAATACGGGTGGCGTCACGGATGGTGGACAGGCGGTGCGCGATCACGAAGGTGGTGCGGCCTTTCATCACCTCGTCGAGCGCGAGGTTGAGCTTGGCCTCGGTCACCGCGTCGAGTGCCGAGGTGGCTTCGTCGAGGATCAGGATCGGCGGATCCTTCAGCAATGCGCGCGCGATCGACAACCGTTGCCGCTCGCCGCCGGACAGCATCCGGCCGCGCTCGCCGGCATTGGTCTCGAACTTGTGGTCGCTGCGCTCGATGAACTCCAGCGCTTGGGCGCGTTCGGCGGCGAGGCGCAACTCTTCCGGCGTGGCGTCCGGCTTGCCGACCCGCAGATTGTCGGCGATCGAGCGGTCGAACAGCAGCGCTTCCTGAAACACCACGCCGATGTTCCGCCGTAGCGACGCCAGTGTAATACCGCGGACGTCCATGCCGTCGACCTTGATCACGCCGGACTGCGGATCGAAGGCGCGATGCAGCAGCGCGATCGCGGTCGACTTGCCGGCGCCGGTGGCGCCGACCAGCGCGATGGTGTCGCCGGGCAGGGCGGTGAAGCTGAGGTCCTCGACCGCCGGCCGCTTGCCGTCATAAGAGAACGATACGTTCTGGAATTCGACCAGGCCGGACAGCCGGCCGCAGTCGATCGCATCGGCGCGGTCTCGCACGGCGGGCACGGTATCGAGCACCGCGATGAATTCGCGCAAGCGCGGCGCTTCCATCAGCACGTTGTTGATGAAGTTCACCACCTGCTCGAGCCGCTGGATCAGCAGCGTGGCGAACGAGACGAACATCACGATCTCGCCGACGCTGGTGAGCCCCTGCTGGTTGAGGTAGATGCCCAGCGCGAAGATCGACAGCACCGTGATGGTGGTGGATGCGCGGGTGATCACCGTCACCAGCGCCCACCACGACAGCACCGGCATCTGTGCCGCGAGCAGCCGCCCCGAGACATTGCGCAGCCCCTGCACCTCGGCGTCGATGCGCACGAAGCTCTGCACCAGCGCGACATTGCCGAGCGCGTCCGAAGCGCGGGCGGAGAGATCGCTGTACTGGGCTTCGACTTCGCCCTGCATGCCGTAGGTCTTGTGCACCACCAGCGTGGTCAGCACCGTGAACACGATGCACAGCACGAACAGCAGGATCGCCAGCCGCCAGTTGATGTAAAGCGACAGCGGCAGCAGCACGACAAGCGACAGGATCGCGGCGAAGTGCTCGCGGAAGAAGCCGAGCCACATCCGCCACAGCGCGTCGGTGCCTTGCAGCATCACCTTCATCAGCCGGCCCGAATGGGTGCCGGTGTGGAAGCTGATCGGCAGCTGCAGGATGTGTTCGAAGTAGCCGGTGAGCACGGCCTGGCGTTGCCGGTGCGCCAGCCGGTCGGCCTGCAGCGCAACCAGCGCCGAGCACATGATGGTGAACAGGCCGAAGCCGACCCAGGCGCCGAGGAGCGGCCAGGGTGAGCGCGTCTCCGGCACGAGTGCGCCGGTGGCGAGATTGCCGCTCATCACGTCGACGATCCGGCCGAACAAGATCGGCTCGGCGAATTGCGCGGTGGCGAGCAGCAGATTGGCGACGGCAAGAATCCAGCCGAGCCGCGCCTCCTTGCCGAGCAGTTGCAGCACGCGGGTGTAGAGATGGAGTAGCGACATCAGCCGGCCCAGGACGAAACAGTTATCGTTAGATCATTTCAGCGTCCGGCGAAATGTGCTCGCGCATCTGTCCGAGGGCATGTTGAGACGGACCGATGCGTACGCGGCCGACCTCGGACAGTCACCGGGCACGCAATCTCACGGCCATCGCGGCTCAACGTGGCAACGTGCCGCAGATTGTGGGCGACGCCGATTCGGCCGTCGGAAGAACCTCGGCTGGAGCACGCAAAGCCCTGCCATGCGGGGCTTTCCGACACCCTGTACCGGGTTCCAAGTACAGGAAATCACAGCGGGATTCTCACGTTGTCGTGGCCGCGGAGTTGATCCGCGTCAACCAGCCTTGACGGGTCGGATGGCATGGTGACGATGCGTTAACAACCCGACTTCTACACCCCACGTCGGATCGTTCGTGATCCGCTCTTCCGCTCTTCCGCTGTTTGTTGGAGCCTTGCCGGTGGGTGATCTGACCCTTCCGATCAATTCGGGCGCCGCACTCGCTATCCACGTCGCCCTGTCGGCCGGGATCGTTGCGGCGATCATCGTGGTCGCGGCCTGGCTGCGCGAGAAGCGCTCCGGTGCGCGGCCCGACGTGCCCTACGAAGGCGGCGTGCTGCCGGCGCAGCCGCAGCAGGGGCCGCTGAACGCGCCGTACTTCCTGATCGCCGCGCTGTTCGTGATCTTCGACATGGAAGCAGCGATCCTGTTCGCCTGGGCGGTCGCCGCGCGCGACGCCGGCTGGCTCGGCCTGATCGAAGCCGCCGTATTCATCGGCGTGCTGCTGCTGGCGCTGGTGTATCTGTGGCTCGACGGAGCGCTCGACTGGGTCAAGGGCAAGCGCCGATGACGATGACGCCGCAACATCCGGGCATGCCGGGCGAACAGCGCTCGGTCGAAGAACATATGGCGCTGTCGAGCCTGTTCACCACGCTCGAAGACCTCACCGCCTGGTCGCGCAAGCACAGCCTGTGGCCGTTCAATTTCGGGCTGTCGTGCTGCTACGTCGAACAGGTCACGGTGCTGACGCCGGTCTACGACCAGGCACGGTTCGGCGCCGAAGTGATACGCGCTTCGCCGCGTCAGGCCGATCTTCTCGTCGTGTCCGGCACCGTGTTTCACAAGATGGCCGCGCCGCTGCTGCGCCTGTACGAACAGATGCGCGCGCCGCGTTGGGTGATTGCGATGGGCGCCTGCGCCTGCTCGGGCGGCATGTACGACATCTATTCGGTGGTGCAGGGCGTCGACCGCTTCATTCCGGTCGACGTCTACATCCCCGGATGTCCGCCGCGGCCGGAAGCTGTGCTCGACGCGCTGATCATGCTGCAGCAGCAGGTCGGCAGCGAACGCCGTCCGCTCGGCGTCACCGTCGGCAACACCGCCGGCCTCGGCTTCGACGCGCCGCGCCGGCGCGACCAGCGCCATGACGAACGCATGGCGCAGACCCTGCTCGATCCGCCGGAGTCATTGTGAGCGCATCCGAACTCGTCACCGAGCTCAGCGCGCGCTTCAAGGATGCGGTGCTGGGCCAGCAAGTTACTGCCGATCGGTTTCCGACCGTCTGGATTCGGCCGGACGCGACGATCGACGTGCATCGCTTCCTGAAGCAGGAGATTGACCGGCCGTTCAGGATGCTGGTCGACCTGTGGGCGATCGACGAGACCGCGCGCAAGCATCGCGAAGGCCTGCCGCCGTCCGGCATCACCATCGCCAGCCATCTGATGTCGCACGAGCGCAATGCCGACATAAGGATCAAGATCGCGCTCGATGCCGAATATCCGCGCGCCAAGTCGATCGGCACGGTGTATCCCAACGCGCCGTGGTACGAGCGCGAAGCCTACGACATGTTCGGCGTCGAGTTCGAAGCTCAGCCGCATTCGCTGCGCATCCTGCTGCCGCCGGGCTGGGAAGGCCACCCGATGCGTAAGACCCAGCCGGGTCGCGCCACCGAACGGCCGCTGTTCAACATGACGGCGTCGCTGTTCGACGCCAAAGAGCACGCGCTCGCCGCCGATCCGGAGAAGTTCGGCCTGCCGACGCATCGCGACGGCGTCGAGCTGATGATCCTGAACTACGGGCCGCATTCGATGGCGACCCACGGCGTTTTCCGAATCGTGCTGGCGCTCGACGGCGAAGAGATCGTCGCGGCGCGGCCCGATATCGGCTTCCATCATCGCGGCGCCGAGAAGATGGCCGAGCGCCAGACTTGGCACAACTTCCTGCCCTACACCGACCGCGTCGATTATCTCGGCGGCGTGATGGGCGAAATGCCCTACCTGCAGGCGGTCGAAAAGGCCTGCGGCATCAAGGTGCCGGACCGTGCGCTGACGGTGCGGATCATGCTGTCGGAAATGTTCCGCATCATGAACCACCTGTTGTTCTACGGCACGATGGCGCAGGACACCGGTGCGATGTCGCCGGTGTTCTACATGTTCACCGACCGTGAGCGTGGCTACCGGGTGATCGAGTCGATCACCGGCGCCCGGATGCATCCCGGCTTCTTCCGCATCGGCGGCCTGTCGATGGATCTGCCGGAGGGTTGGGACCGGCTGGTGCGCGAATTCCTCGACTGGATGCCGTCGCGGCTCGACGACTACGAGGGCATGGTGCTGCGCAACGAGATTTTCCGCGCGCGCACCAAGGGAATTGCGGCCTACGACACCGCGATGGCGCTGGATTGGGGCGTCACCGGTCCGGGCCTGCGGGCGACCGGCTATGCCTGGGACGTGCGCAAGGCGCGGCCCTATGCGGGCTTCGAGAATTTCGACTTCGAAATTCCGGTCGGCCACACCGGCGATTGCTACGACCGCACGGTGGTGCGGGTCGAGGAGATCCGGCAGTCGCTGAAGATCATCCGGCAGTGCGTCGACAACATGCCGTCGGGCCCGATCAAGGCGGATCATCCGCTGACGACGCCGCCGCCGCGCGAGCGGATGCTGCACGACATCGAGACCATGATCCATCACTTCGTCAGCACGAGCTGGGGTCCGGTGCTGCCGCCGGGCGAATACACCGGCCAGGTCGAGACCGTGCGTGGCCTGACGCAGTTCGCGCTGATTTCGGACGGCGAGCCGTCGAGCTATCGCACCCGGATCCGTACGCCGTCGTTCGCGCATCTCCAGATGATTTCCGCGGTGGCGCCCGGCATGATGGTGGCCGATCTCGTCGCCTATCTCGGCAGCATTGACTACGTGATGTCGGACGTCGACCGATGAGCCTCAGTCCCGCCCTCAAGACCGCGATTCAGCACGCTGCCGCCACCCATGGCGGCGCGAAGGCTGCGATGGTGGAAGCGCTGAAGCTGGTGCAGGAAGCCGAAGGCTGGGTGTCCGACGCGCACCTGAAGGAAGCCGCCGACGTGCTCGGCGTCACGCCTGCCGAGATCGACGCGCTGGCGACGTTCTACAGTCAGATCTTCCGCTCGCCGGTCGGCGACACCGTGATCCTGCTCTGTGACGGGCTGAGCTGCTATCTGTGCGGCGGCGATGCGGTGCGCGATGCGGTGATGAGCAAGCTCGGCATCGGCTTCGGCGAAACCACGCCGGACGGCAAGTTCACGCTGATCAACATCTGCTGCGTCGGCGGCTGCGACCGTGCGCCGGTGGCGCTGGTCGGCCCGGAACGTAAGCTGATCGGTCCTCTGACGCCGGACGATCTCGACGCGCTGATCGGCGGCGCTGCGGTGGGAGGCCAGCCATGAGCGACAGGCCGCTCACCGGCCGCGCCCGCGCCGACCGCCAGCCGCATAGCCTTGCCGCGTGGCGGGGGCTTGGCGGCTATGCGGCACTGTCGCTGGCGCTCAAGCGGCACAGCCCGGAAGCGATCATCGCGATGGTCGAGGCCGCGGGCTTGCGCGGCCGCGGCGGCGCCGGCTTTCCGACCGCCAACAAATGGCGCTTCATGCGCACCGGCAGCGACAAGGCCGGTCCAGGCGCTCGCTATCTCTGCGTCAACGGCGACGAGACCGAGCCCGGCTCGTTCAAGGACCGGCTGTTGATGGAGGCGCTGCCGCATCAACTGATCGAGGGCGCGACCATCGCTGCCTATGCGATCGGCGCCACCGAAGTGATCATCCTGGTCCGCGACGAATATCGTGCCGCTGCCACCGCGCTGAGCCGCGCGATCGCCGAGGCCGAAGCCGCCGGGTTGCTCGGCCGCGACATTCTCGGCTCCGGCTTCGACCTGACGATGCGGGTGCACTCTTCCGCGGGCCGCTACATTGTCGGCGAAGAGACCGCACTGATCGCGGCGATCGAGGGCGAGCGTCCGGTGCCGCGGCATCGGCCGCCTTATCCGGCGGTCAGCGGCCTGTGGGGCCGGCCGACCACGGTCAACAACGTCGAGACACTGTCGTCGGTGCCGTCGATCATCGAGAACGGCGCCGACTGGTATCGGTCGCTGTCGTTCACCGACGAAGGCGGCACCAAGCTGTACGGCGTCTCCGGCTGCGTCGAGCGTCCGCAACTGATCGAAGCGCCGATGGGCTCGACCGCGCGTGAGCTGCTGCACCGCGCCGGCGGCATTCGCGGCGGCCGCGCGTTGCTGGCATTCCAGCCCGGCGGCGGCGCCACCGCGTTCTTCGAGAAGGCTGAACTCGACGTGCCGCTCGATTTCACCAGTACCAAAAAGGCCGGCAGTTCGCTCGGCACCGGCGCGCTGATTGTGCTCGACGACCGCGCCTGTCCGGTGGCGGCGATCGGGCGCCATATGCGGTTCTACGCGCGCGAGAGCTGCGGGCTGTGCACGCCGTGCCGCGACGGTCTGCCGTGGGTATCGAAGCTGCTCGATACGCTCGAAGCCGGCAAGGGCACACGCGCCGACATCGACCTGCTGCACCAGCACGTCGCGCTGTCGGGCCCGTCAGGCCGCAGCTACTGTGACCTCAACACCGGCGCGCTGACGCCGCTCCGCAGCGGTCTCGAGCGCTTCGGCGACATCTTCACGGCCCACCTCCAGGGCTTCTGTCCGGTGGGCCGCGCATGACCAAGAAGAAGATCGAGATCGACGGCCGCGTCATCGAAGCCAAGGACGGCGAGGATTTGCTGTCGGCGTGCCTGACGCACGGCATCGACGTGCCGTATTTCTGCTGGCACGGCGCGCTCGGCTCGGTCGGCGCCTGCCGGCAATGCGCCGTGAAGGTCTATGACGGCCCGGACGACAAGGAAGGCCGCATCGTCATGAGTTGCATGACGCCGGTTGCCGATGTCGAGCGGGTCTCGGTGTCCGATCCGGAAGCGGTGGCGTTCCGCGCCCAGGTGATCGAATGGCTGATGGTCAACCATCCGCACGATTGCCCGGTGTGCGAGGAGGCCGGCTCCTGCCATCTGCAGGACATGACGATCGCCGCCGGCCACATCGATCGCCGCTACAAATTCACCAAGCGCACCCATCGCAATCAGGATCTCGGGCCGCTGGTGACGCACGAGATGAACCGCTGCATCGCCTGCTATCGCTGCACCCGGTTCTATCGCGACTATGCGGGCGGCCGCGATCTCGACGCGTTCGGCGCCCACGATAACGTGTATTTCGGACGGGCCGAGGACGGCCCGCTGGAAAGCCCGTTCGCCGGCAACCTCGCCGAAGTGTGTCCGACCGGCGTGTTCAACGACAAGGGCTGGTCGCGCGATTATTCGCGCAAATGGGACATGCGGGCGACGCCGTCGATCTGCCCGCATTGCTCGCTCGGTTGCAACATCCTGGTCGACCAGCGCGACGGCCGGGTGAAGCGGGTGCAGAACCGCTACCATGGCGCGCTGAATGGTTATTTCATCTGCGATCGCGGTCGCTACGGTCCGCTGCACGTCGTCTCCGAGCATCGGCTGCGGCAGCCGCTGATGGGCGGCGCGCCTGCCAGCGAGCACGACGCGGCCTCGGCAGCCCATGCCATTGTGGCCGAAGGCGCGATCGGGATCGGCTCGCCGCGCGCTTCGCTGGAAGCCAACTACGCGCTCCAGCGTTTGGTCGGGCCGGAGCGGTTCTTCGCCGGCGTGTCCGATGTCGAAGCCGGCCTGGTGCGGCGTATCGTCGAGATTTTGCGGGCTGGGCCTGCCAAGATCGCGTCGCTGCACGAGGTCGAGCACGCCGATGCCGTGCTGGTACTCGGCGAAAACCTCACCGGCACCGCGCCGCGGCTGGCCTTGGCGTTGCGGCAGACAGCACGGGGCGCTGAGCGCGATCTTGCCGCGCAGAAGGGCGTGCACGCCTTCCTCGATCCGGCGGTGCGCACCGCCGGTGAAGGGCGCCGCTCGCCGATCGTGCTGGCGACGCCGCTGCCCGATGCGCTCAACGATCTCGCCGTGCTGTCGCTGCGGCTCGATCCGCAAGGCGTCGCCGCATTCGGCGGCAGCGTTGCGTCTGCGCTCGGCGCAGGTGGCGTCGAGGAGGTCGAGGAGCATTCCGAAGCGGCGCGGGTTGCCGAAATTCTGGCGAACGCCGAACGGCCGCTGATCGTCGCCGGCTGTGCGTTGATGTCGCCCGAGATCATCGAAGCCGCGGCGCGCATTGTCGCGGCGCTCGGCGCCAAGGCGCGGATCGTGCTGCTGGCGCCGGAAGCCAACAGCATCGGGCTCGCGCTGCTCGGCGGCGACGGGCTCGACAGCGCTGCCGCTTTGCTCCAACGCGGCGGTGCCAAGACCGCGATCGTGCTCGAGAACGATCTGTTCGACCGTGCCCCCCGCGCCAGTGTCGAGCGGCTGTTTGCCGCCGCCAAGGGGGTGGTCGCGCTGGACTCGATGGCCAATGAGACCACGGCACGTGCCGCGGTCGCCCTGCCGGTGGCGCCGTTCACCGAGGCGACTGGCACCTTCGTCAATTATGAAGGCCGCGCACAACGCTTCTTCGCCGCGGTCGCGCCGCAGGAGTCCGCACCGGCAAGCTGGCGCCGGCTCGATGCGTTCGGTGCCGGCGACTGGCACGGGCTCGACGCGCTGATCGGCGACCTGATCGTCGAACGTCCCGACCTTGTGGCGGTAGCCGACGCTGCGCCGGGCGAAGACTTCGGGATGCCCGACGGCAAGGTCACCCGCGCGCCGCGGCCTTACACCGGCCGGACGGCCGACGATCGCGCCGGGCAGTTTGCCGATGCGGTGATCCCGGTCGATCAGGATGGGCCGCTGACGTTCGGCATCAAGGGCGCGCGTGGCACCGCGGTGCCGACGCCGCTGATCACCAGCTACAAGACCTCCGGCCTGCATTCGGCCAACAACGTCACGCGCTTTTTGGAAGAAGTCGGCGGTCCGCTGCGCGGCGGCGATCCCGGCACCTTGCTGATCAAGCCGGGCGAAGCGTCGCTGCCGGATGCCGTGCTGCAGCCGATCGAGGCCGGCGAAGGGCTGTGGCTGATCCCGCTGCACGACGCCTTCACCGGCGGCGAGTTGAGCCGTGCCAGCGCGCTACTTGCTGCGCGCCGGCCGGCGCCACGATTGCTGCTGCATCCTGATGATGCGGCGCTGCACGGTTTCCGTGACGGCACAGCGGTGCAGGTCGACGGCAATCCCTGCGCGCCGGTGGTGACGCTGGATGAGTCGGTACCGCGCGGCACCGTGGTGATCAGCGCCGGCTCGTGCCAGCCGCGTGGCCCGCTGCGCCGGGTCAAGGTGGAGGCGGCGCCATGATCGGGATGATCATCACCGCCACGATTTCGGTCGCGCTGATCATGGTGCTGCTGGTGCTCGCCGGTACCTTCACCTGGGTGGAGCGGCGGCTGCTCGGCTTCGTGCAGGAGCGCTACGGGCCGAACCGCGTCGGCCCGTTCGGGGCCCTGCAATGGGTCGCCGACACGGTGAAGATCCTCACCAAGGAAGATCGGCCGCCGCCGGGCGCCGACAAGCTGCTCTACATCCTGGCGCCGGCCGTCGCCGCGACGCCGGTGCTCGCCGGCTTCGGCGTGGTGGCGATCGGTGACGGCTGGGCGCTGTCCTCGGTCGATGTCGGACTGCTGTTTCTGCTCGGCATGCTGGGGCTTACGGCTTATGCCGCCGTGCTCGGCGCCTGGGCGTCGAACAACCGGTTCTCGCTGCTCGGCGGCATGCGTGCAGCGGCGCAGATGCTGGCCTATGAGGTGTTCCTCGGCCTTTCGCTGATGGGCGTGGTGATGATCGCCGGTTCGTTCTCGATGGCCGAGATCGTCGAGGCGCAGCGCAGCGTCTGGTTCGTGGTGGTGCAGCCACTCGGGGCGGTGCTGTTCACCATCGCCGGCGTTGCGGCTGCGCACCGGCTGCCGTTCGACCTGCCGGAATCCGAGAACGATCTGATCGCCGGGTTCATCACCGAATATACCGGCATGTCGTTCGGCCTGTTCTTCCTCGGCGAATATCTCGCGGTGCTGCTGGTGTCGGCGCTGGCGGTGACGCTGTTCTTCGGCGGCTGGCTCGGGCCGTGGCTGCCCGGCCCGGTCTGGTTCGGGCTCAAGACCGCGGTGATCGCGGTCGCGTTCGTCTGGATCCGCGCCACGCTGCCGCGGCCGCGCTACGACCAGCTCCTGAGCTTCGCCTGGAAGGTGGCGCTGCCGCTGTCGCTGCTCAATCTGATGCTGACTGGCATCGTCGTCGTGGCGAGGAGCGCGTCATGATCGGATTCGGATGGCTGGAAGCGCTGCTGCGGGTCGGCCGCAAGCTGTTCGTCAAACCGGAGACGCAGCTCTATCCGGAACAGAAGCCGAAGCTGTATCCGCGCGCCCGCGGCCGCATCGTGCTGACCCGCGATCCGGACGGCCAGGAGCGCTGCGTCGCCTGCAATCTGTGCGCGACGGTCTGCCCGGTCGGCTGCATCGATCTTTCCAAGGCGGTGGCCGACGACGGCCGCTGGTATCCGGAACACTTCCGCGTCAACTTCGCGCGCTGCATCTTCTGCGGCTTCTGCGAGGACGCTTGTCCGACCGCGGCGATCCAGCTGACGCCGGACTATGAATTGTCGGAATGGCGCCGCGACGCGCTGGTGTACGAGAAGCACGATCTTCTGATTTCCGGCGAAGGCAAGGTACGCGGCTATCGCTACTGGTCGGTCGCTGGCAAGGCGATCCCTGGTAAGGACAAGGGCGAGGCCGAACACGAGGCGCCGCCGGTGAACCTGAAGGGGCTGCTGCCATGAGTTCGCTGCTTGCGATCTATGCGGGCGCCTTCGCGCTGATCTCGGCGGCGCTGTCGGTGACGCGACCGAACGCGGTACACTCGCTGCTGTATTTAGTAGTGACGCTGCTGGCGCTGGCGGTGTGCTTCTTCGCGCTCGGCGCCGCATTCGCGGCCGTGCTGCTGATCATGATCTATGCCGGCGCCATCGTGGTGCTGTTCGTATTTGTGGTGATGACGCTGCCGATCTCGCCGGAGGCGATCACCCGCGAACGCGCGCTGTTGCGCCGCGCCTGGCCATTGCCGGTGTTGATGTCGGTGCTGATCGTCGCGCCCTTCGTGTTCGGCGAGTTCGGCCTGAAGGCCACCGGCCAGCCGGCGCCGGTGTCGGCCCAGGAGGTCGGCAAGCTGCTGTTCGGGCCGTGGGCGCTGGCGGTCGAACTCGCGTCACTGTTGTTGCTCGCCGGTCTGATCGGCGTCCGCCACATCGGTCGCAGCGACCGCAGCCCGAGGAGCGGATCATGACCGGCTCCGACCTGATCGGCATCATGATCCTGGCCGCCGGTCTGTTCGCGATCGGCGTGTTTGGCGTGCTGGCGCGCCGCGGCATGCTGTTTCAGCTCGTCGCGCTGGAAGTTGCGCTCAGCGGCCCGGCGCTCGGCTTCATCGCCGCCGGCGCCTATCACGCCGATCCGGAAGGGCAGGGGATGTTCATCCTGGTGCTGACGCTCGCCGCCGCCGAAGTCGCGGTCGGGCTGGCGCTGTTCCTGCGTCTGCGCCGGCTCACCGGCACCGACGACAGCGATGCCATCAGCGGACTGAAGGGCTGAGCATGGCGCATCTGCTTCCCTTCGTCCCGGTCCCGGCGCTGCTCGGCTTCGTGATTTTGTCGCTGATCCCGGTGCCGCTGTCGCGCGCCGCGGTGATCACGCTCGGCGTCGGCGCCGCGGTGCTGCCGGCGATCCTGTTCTTCCCGGTCGGGCTGTCCTGCATCGAAGGCGTCTGCGTCGCCGGCGCGGTGGTGCCGATCCTGTCGATCGACACCGGCGTATTCGTCGCGCAGATCGCGATGTCGATGGATCCGCTCAGCATGGTCACTGGCGGCACCGTCGTGCTGGTCGGCGCATTGGTGCTGATCTATTCGGGCGCCTACATGGCGTCCGAGCCGCTGCCGGATTTGCGCCGGTTCTTCGCGGTGATGAACCTGTTCCTCGCCGGGATGCTGGCGGTGGTGTTCGCCGCCGACGTCATCCTGCTGTTCCTGGGCTGGGAAACCATCGGCCTGTGCAGTTTCATGCTGATCGCGTTCTACGACAAGCTGCCGAAGGCGGTGGCGTCGGGTCGCAAGGCGCTGATCACCACCCGCGTCGCCGACAGCTTCCTGCTCGCCGGCCTGATGATGCTTTTCTTGAATGCCGGCACCACGCGGCTCGACGGCATGCTGGCCGCGGTGCCGGGAATTGATCCATGGCGGCTGGCTCCGATCGCCGGGCTGATCGCGCTCGGCGCGCTCGGCAAGTCGGCGCAGTTTCCGTTCCACACCTGGCTGCCGAGCGCGATGGCGGGCCCGACGCCGGTGTCGGCGCTGCTGCACTCCGCCACCATGGTGGCGGCCGGCGTGATCCTGCTGGCGCGGCTGGCGCCGCTGTTCGCCGCCGCGCCGGAAATCTCCGCCATGGTGGCGATGCTCGGCATCCTCACCGCGGCGCTCGGCGCGCTGGTCGCGCTGATTCAGACCGACGTCAAGAAGCTGCTGGCGTTCTCGACCATGAGCCAGATCGGCTTCATGGTGCTGGCGCTCGGGCTCGGTGCGCCCGCGGTCGCGCTGTCGCACTTCGCTATCCACGCGGTGTTCAAGTCGCTGCTGTTCCTCAGCGCCGGCGTGATGAGCCACGCCGCCGGCGGTTCGACCGCGATCGAGGCGCTGCGCGGCTCGCGCTATCGCCAGCCGCTGGCGTTCTGGAGCTTCGCGGTCGGCGCCGCCTCGCTCGCCGGCCTGCCGGTGATCACCGCCGGCTGGTACTCGAAGGAAGCCGTGCTCGCCGCGGTGTGGAGCAGCGGACCGTGGGGCGTCCCATTGTGGCTGCTGGCCGCGACCGCTGCGGTTCTGACCGGCGCTTACGCATTCCGCGTGGTGTTCGTCGCCGTCAGCCAGACCGCCGATCTCGCAGCTCCCGCTTGGGGCGGTCTCGCCGTGGTGGTGCCGCTGACGGTGCTGACGCTGGTGGCGGTGATCGGTGGCCTGTCGGTCGGCGCGCTGATTCAGTTCACCGGCGGCACGCCGGTACATACGCCGTTGCTGCCGACCCTGCTCGGCGCCGCCGCGCCGATCCTCGGCGTGCTGCTGGCGCGGCAATTGGTCAAGCACCCGCAGGAGCTCGAGGCGCTGGCGAAGCGGATGCGCCACGTCCGCATCTTCCGGTTCGAGGTGCTGTACTACTATTACTTCGTCCGGCGCTTCCGCCGCGTCGCAACCGTGCTCGGCAATGCCGAAGGCACCGAGGCGGTGGCCGACGCCGTCGCGCTGCGCCGTGAGGGCGTTGACGTGCCCGGACTCGTCACCGACGATCCGCTCGGCCGCGGCGCCAGCCAGGTTCGCGGTATCCGCACCGACCTGATTACGCGCGCCACCGATGGTCAGACCCCGGTGGTGCGGATGGTGGCCGGCGATCCGGTCGGCCGATTGCTGATCGTCGTGGCCCGGCTGTTCGTCGGGTTCTTCGTGGCGCGCTTCAATCCGGACCGGATCGATCGCGCCTGGATGGGCCTGGCCGGCGGTGCCGGCCACGCCTGGGCGCTGGTGCGGCGGACGCAAACCGGCCGCGTCCGTGATCACTCGCTGTGGATCGCGCTCGGTTGCGCGGGACTTCTATTGTTTGCCTGGGGGACGTCATGGCGTTGATTGCGCTCATCCTGCTGCCTGCGATCGGCGGCCTCGTCGCATTCTTCGTCGCCGGCAAGGGCGAGCGCGAGCGTTGGGTCACGATCGCGACCTTCGCGCTGATGCTGGTGCTGTTGGTCGGTGTCGTTGCCACCGGAGCCGATGGGCGCTGGTACGACAAGGTGTCGTATCCGTGGGTGCCGTCGTTCGGCATCTCGCTGGAATTCGCGATCGACGGTCTGTCGGCGACGATGATCGCGCTCGCCGCTGGGCTCGGCATCATCTCGGTGATGGCGTCTTGGAGCGAGATCCGCACCCAATCCGGGCTGTTTCACGCCAGCCTGTGCTGGACCGTGGCGGCGACCGTCGGCGTGTTCCTGTCGTTCGACCTGCTGATCTTCGCGTTCTTCTGGGAAGCGATGCTGGTGCCGGCGTTCACGCTGATCGCGGTGTGGGGCCATGGCGACAAGGAAGGCGCCGCGCTGAAATTCCTGATCTTCAACGCGGCTGCCGGTTTCGGTCTGCTGGCGGCATCGTTCGCGCTGGCGGCGATGGCCGATCACATGACGTTCAGCGCCTTCGAACTCGCCGAGATGAAGCTCTCGACGCCGGTTCAGGTGTGGATGCTGCTCGGCTTCTCGCTGGCCTTCATGGTCAAGCTGTCGGTGCCGCCGTTCCACGCCTGGCTGCCGGAGGCGCACACGCTGGCGCCGACCGCGGGCTCGATCCTGCTCGCCGGCCTGTTGCTGAAGACCGGCGCCTACGGGCTGTTCCGGTTCGCCCCGATGCTGTTTCCGGACGGTCTCGCCGCGGTGGCGCCTTACGGCATCGCGCTCGGCGCAGCCGGTGCGCTGTATGGCGGCCTCGTCGCCTGCGGCCAGAACGATGCCAAGCGGCTGGTCGCCTATACGTCGATCGCCCACATGTCGATCGTGCTGATGGGCATCGCGGCCGGCGTGCACTACGCGCTCGCCGGCGCCGCGGTCGAGATGATCGCGCACTCGTTCTCGGCCTCAGCGCTGTTCCTGCTGATCGGCGCGCTGTACGAGCGCACCCATACGCGCGACTTGCGCCAGCTCGGCGGCCTGCAGCAGACCGCGCCGAAATTCGCCGCGGCGTTCGCGCTGTTCTGTTCGGCGCTGCTGGCGCTGCCCGGCACCGCCAACTTCGTCGGCGAGGCGCTGGTGATCGTCGGCATCTTCCAGGTCAATTGGGTGTTCGCGCTGCTGGCGCTGTCCACCCTGATCGTCTCGGTGATCTACGCGACGCGGCTGCTGAAGGGGCTGGTGTTCGGCCTGCCGCAGCCCAAGCCGCCGCTCGCCGACATGACCTGGCGGGAGTATTGGCCGATCCTGGTGATGGGCATCGGCACCCTGATCGTCGGCCTTTATCCGCAGAGCCTGCTGGCGCTGCTCGAGCCGGCCATCAAGGCCGCGCTGATCCACACGCCGTGATCGCCGCGCCATGACCGCAGCCCAATTCGCCGCGCTCTCGCCACTCGTGGTGCTGGCCATCGCCGCCGTCGCGGCGATGATGCTGGTGCCGCTGGCGCGGCTGCAAATCGTGCAGGCCTCCGCTGCGGTCGGGCTGGCCCTGGCCGCCGCGCTGGTGCTGCTGCGGATCGGCGCACCCGCTGCGCCGATGGGGGCGCTGTTCACCGACGACGGGCCGGCGCGGTTCGGCATCGTGTTTGCGTGCCTGGTGTCGCTCGGCGCGCTGGTGTTCTTGCGCACCGGCCACCCTGCCAAGGAGGCGCCGTCGCTCTTGGTGCTGGTGGCGATCGGCGCCGCGACATTGGCCGGCGCCGGCCACGCTGCGACGCTGTTTCTCGGCATCGAAATCCTCAGCCTGTCGCTGATCGCCTTGTTCGCGTTTCGGCTGACCCGGCAGGGGCTGGAGGCCGCCTACAAGTTTCTGGTGATGAGCGGGCTGGCGTCTTCGGCGCTGCTGCTCGGCATCGCGCTGATCTTCGCCGAAACCGGTGCGATCGATTTCGCCGGCTGGGGCGGCCGCGGCGCGCTCACCGCGTTCGGCACCGCGCTGCTGCTCGCCGGCCTCGCCTTCAAGTTCTCGTTAGTGCCGTTCCACATGTGGACGCCGGATGCGTTCGAAGCTGCCCCCGCCAGCGCCGCGACGCTGGCCGGTGTGGTGTCGAAATCGGCCGTCGCGATCGTGATCCTGCGACTCGCGCTCACCGCGCATCTGCCGGAGCCGGTGTGGAGCCAAGGGCTCGCCGCGCTTGGCGGCGCCTCGGTGCTGATCGGCAATCTGCTGGCGCTGCGGCAGCCGCAGCTGCCGCGGATGCTCGGCTATTCGACGATCGCGCATTCCGGCTACATCGCGCTGATCATCGCCTCCGGCACACCGCATGCCGGCGAGGCGGTGCTGTTCTATCTGGCGATCTACGCGCCGGCGATGCTCGGCGCGCTGTGCGTCTCCGCCGCGCTCGGCCGTGCGCCGACGCTGCCCGATCTGCACGGGCTGATGAAGCGGCGCCCGTTGGAAGCGGTCGCGTTGTCGCTGTCGCTGTTGTCGCTTGCCGGCCTACCGGCAGCCGGTGGCTTCATCGCCAAGTTGTTCCTGCTGCGGGTCCTGATCGACGGCAGCCTGTGGGTGCTGGTCGGGATCGTGGTCGCCGGCTCGTCGCTCGGCTTTTTCTACTATGCGAAGTTTTTCACCGCGCCGTTCGTCGGCCACACCCACGACGAGTCCGAGCCGCTGCCGCAGCTCGATCGCGGCCTGTTGATCGTCTGCATCGCGCTGATCATCATCTTCGGCGTCGCCCCGGCCGGGCTGATGAACGTCGTCATCGCGACGATGGCGCCGTAGGGTGGGTTAGCGCGGAGCGCGTAACCCACCGATCTACGTTTCGTCGAAAGCTGGTGGGTCACGGCGCGAGTGCGCCTAACCCACCCTACAGCTTTGTGCGTTACGCCGCGTTCGCCAGGCGTCCCGCGGCGAGGCCGCGGTCGAGGTCGGCGAGGATGTCGTCGATGTGCTCGAGGCCGATCGACAGCCGCACATAGCCGTCCGACACGCCGGTCGCGAGCTGCTCTTCGGTCGAGAGCTGCGAGTGAGTGGTCGAGGCCGGATGGATCGCAAGGCTGCGGGCGTCGCCGATATTGGCGACGTGATAGAGCAGTTCGAGCGCGTCGATGAACTTGCGTCCGGCCTCGCGCCCGCCGGCGAGTTCGAAGCCGACCAGACCGCCGAACTTGCCCTGGAGATACTTCTCGGCGCGCTCGCGGGCGACGCCGCTCTGCTTCGACGGATGGATCACCTTCACGACTTCGGGGCGCTTCTCCAGATAATCGGCGACCTTCTGGGCGTTCTGGACGTGACGCTCGATCCGCAGCGGCAGCGTTTCCAGACCCTGAATGATCTGGAAGGCGTTGAACGGCGACAGCGCCGAGCCGAGGTCACGCAGCAGCGTGGTGCGGGCCTTGATGATGTAGGCGACGGGACCGATCGGCTTCACTGCCTCGACCCAGACCGCGCCGTGGTAGCTCGGGTCCGGTGTGTTCAGCGCTGGCTGGCGTTGCGGGAATTGTTCCCACGGGAAGTTGCCGCCGTCGACGATCAGGCCGCCGATCGAGGTGCCGTGGCCGCCGAGATATTTGGTCGCCGAATACACCACGATCGCGGCGCCGTGCTCGAGCGGCTTCACCAGCAGCGGCGCTGCGGTGTTGTCGACGATCAGCGGGATGCCGTGCTTGCGGCCGATCGCGGCCACTTCCTCGATCGGAAACACCGCCAGCTTCGGGTTCGGCAGCGTCTCGGCATAGTAGGCGCGGGTGCGCTCGTCGGTGGCGCGCTCGAATGCCTGCGGGTCGGACGGATCGACGAAGCGGACTTCGATGCCCTGGTCCTTCAGGGTGTTGGCGAACAGGTTCCAGGTGCCGCCATACAGGTCGGTCGACGACACCACGTTGTCGCCGACGCGGGCGAGGTTCTGTAGCGCAAAGGCCGACGCGGCCTGGCCGGACGCCACCGCGAGCGCGGCGACCCCGCCTTCAAGAGCCGCGACGCGCTGCTCCAGCACATCGGTCGTCGGATTGCCGATCCGGGTGTAGATGTTGCCGAGCTCCTTCAGCGCGAACAGGTTCGCCGCATGCTCGGTGTTGTGAAACTGGTACGAGGTGGTCTGGAACAGCGGCACAGCGACCGAGCCGGTTGCTGGATCGGCGCGCCAGCCAGCATGCAGGGCGAGGGTTTCGGGGTGGAGCTTCTGGGTCATGGCGACATCCTTCCGGCAATGAAATTCGGGCTGTAAACCGCGCGCTCATGACGGCAACGCAGGTCCGCGGGCCGTCATCAGGACGCCCTAGGGGGCCCAAGTCAATCAATGGGCAGAAATAAAAATCTCCGTCTCGGCAGTATGGCCATGGCGGTGCGTTCATTCCTCGCCGATTGCGGGAAGAAAGAGAAAAATTTTCCCAATCCTGCAATTCGGAAGCCCCGCGCGGGAACGGCCCGGCGCAAACAGAAAAGGCCACCATTGCTGGTGGCCTGTCTGTCCGATCCGATGAAAGAGATGTTCCGGCGGGGATACCGCCGAGGTGGGCTTAGGCGTCGAGATTGCGAAGCTGGGCGCGGTTGCGCAGTTCGATCTGGCGGGCGCCGGAGAAGCCCAGGATACCCTTGCTCTGCAGCTGCGACAGCGCGCGGGAGACGGTTTCAAGGGTGAGGCCGAGATAGTCGCCGATGTCGCGGCGGCACATCGGCAGTGCCATCATGCCGGCGACGGCGAGGCGGCGGTCCATTTCCAGCAGGAAGTTGGCGACCCGCTCCATCGCATTCTTGCGGCCGAGCAGCAGCATGTGGTCTTCGGCGTGGCGCAGCTCACCGGCGGTCATCGACCACAGGCCGCGGGCAATGTTGATGTCGGTGGCGGCGGCCTGTTCGAGGCTGCGGCGCTTGATCAGGCGAACGGTGGTGTCGACGATCGCTTCGGCGGTGAGGCGGTGGGTCGGTCCCGACTCCAGCCCGAACACGTCGCCCGGAAGATAGAAGGCGCCGATCTGGCGGCGGCCGTCGGACAGCAGCTTGTAGCTGCGCACGGCACCGGATACCACCTGATAGACATATTCGGACGGCTCGTCCTCGCCGTAGATTTCCTCTTCCTTCTTATAGGTGAATTCGGAGGCGATCAGACCGGCGTGACCGGTGGTCGCGAAGAACTGCTCTGCCGGAGAACACGAAGAGGGATCGATGGGCGCGTGGGCGGTGGCGGGCGTCCTGAGCGACTGGTTCAGCATCTGGCCATCTCCTTTGATCGGATGGCCAGGGTTGTACGGAAGAATCCGAGGACGAGGTATTTCGCTCCATATCTTAAGTGGGTTCCCCTAAGTAGGTTTACGGAGGCTGGGGGCGTGCGCCCCCGTTCGCTTCCGTGGGGAAAACTGAAGTCTTAACAGGATCTTAAGATAAAGAGCGAAGGAACCGGCGCGGCCCGCTTAGGCTGCGGCGCCGCTCTCTTCGAGAGCGGCCCGGATATGCCAAACCAGGCTCTCTTCGAGGTGGGGTTTCACCACCACGTGCTGCACGCCGACGACGCTTGCGCGGCTGGAAATCGTCTCGTCCGGATAGCCGGTGATCATCACGATCGGGGCGCGCACCTTGCGCTCGCGCAGCCCGCGGGCGAGGTCGATGCCGTTCATGCCGGGCATCTTGTAGTCGATCACGATGCAGTCGACCGGGCCTTGGTCGATGGCGTCGAGTAGCGCCGGCCCGCTCCGGAACGTGCGCACCGCGAAGCCATCAGTTTCCAGCAGGAAACGCAGCGATCCGAGCACGCCCTGATCGTCGTCCACAACGTAAACGATGGTTTTTGCGGATGCGTTCGGCATTACCAAACCTCACGCACCAATGAGCGCTGCGAAAACTGTCATACTGGTAGCATACGGGCTACCAACGAAGCCGGATTGATCTGTCTCAATCCTTGATAACGCCACCGCGCATCGCCATCCGCACGAGTTCCGACAGGCTCGAGGCTTGCATCTTGGTCATCACGTTGGCGCGATAAACCTCGATAGTACGCGGACTGATGTCGAATTCGCGCGCAATCACCTTGTTGGACATGCCGGCAATCAGGCCGTCCATCACCTGGCGTTCACGCGGGCTGAGCGACTGGATCCGTGCCGCAATATCCTGCGCCACAGCTTCGCTCTTGGCGCCTTCCTGGGCCTGTTTCAGCGCCGTTTCGATCAGTCCGATCAGGCGGTCGTCGTCGAACGGTTTTTCAATGAAGTCGGAGGCGCCGAGCTTCATTGCCTCGACCGCCAGCGGCACGTCGCCGTGGCCGGTCATGATCAGCACCGGCAGCTTGCTGCCAGCCGCTTTCTGGCGCTTCAACAGGTCGAGACCATCGATCCCCGGCATCCGGACGTCGGACAGGATGCAGCCGAATTCCACGTCCGGCAGGTCGAGAAATGCCTGCGCGGATTCGTACAGTCGGACCTCGTAGCCGGCCGAGCTCAGCAGGAAGTCGATCGATTCCCGCATCGCCAGGTCGTCGTCGATCACATGCACGGTTCCCTTAGGCATCAGTCAAATCCCCGACGGGCGCCAGCGGCAGCGTGAAGCGGAACGTCGCGCCGCCGGCGCTGTTCGTTTCCGCCCACATCCGGCCGCCATGAGCCTCGATGATCGAACGGCTGATCGAAAGTCCGACCCCCATTCCGGTTTCCTTGGTGGTGAAGAACGTCTGAAACAGCTTGGCTTTGACCTGCTCCGGCAGACCGCTGCCGGTGTCCGAGACGGTGACCTCGACCATGTCGTCCGCCACGCGCGCATTGCCGGCGGACAACTCCTTCTTATCGGAATTGGCCATCGCTTCCAGCGCATTGCGGAACAGATTGACCAGAACCTGCTGGATCTGCACCCGATCAACCAGCACTAGGTCATGGGCCGGGTCGAGATTGAAGCGCAGCACGACCCCTTGTTCCCGGGCGCCGGTGAGTCCGAGCGCGCCTGCCTCCTCGA
Source organism: Rhodopseudomonas sp. G2_2311 (assembly GCF_047501505.1). Lineage (NCBI taxonomy): Bacteria > Pseudomonadati > Pseudomonadota > Alphaproteobacteria > Hyphomicrobiales > Nitrobacteraceae > Rhodopseudomonas > Rhodopseudomonas sp. G2_2311. Next base: position 381,090 of record NZ_JAZDRK010000004.1, on the reverse strand, counting down.
TCAGCTTGGCGAGGCTCTCGACCCGTTTTTCGGATTCGCCGCGCGCGACGAAATCCCGCAGCCGGCGGATGATCTGGCCGGCGCGCAGCGCCTGCTCGGCGGCGCGTTCCATCGCGCTTTCGATCTTGACCGTGTTCGGATCGGTGCTGCCGGCGAGCAGCCGGCGCGAGCCCTTCATGTAGTTGCTGATCGCCGACAGCGGTTGGTTCAGTTCGTGCGCCAGCGCCGAGGCCATTTCGCCCATCGCGGTCAGCCGCGAGACGTGCACCAGTTCGGCCTGCAATTCGTGCAGCCGCGCCTGGGTCTGCTGATACTCGGTGAGGTCGCGGATGAAGCCGGTGAAGTAGCGCTCGCCGCCGGATTCCATCTCGCCGATCGACAGATGGATCGGGAAGGTGCTGCCGTCCTTGCGGCGGCCGGTGACGATGCGGCCGATACCGATGATGTGGCGTTCGCCGGTGTTGTTATAGCGGTCGATGTAGTTGTCGTGACGGGTGGCGTCGGGGCGCGGCATCAGCACGCTGATGTTCTGGCCGATCGCTTCGCGCTCGGACATGCCGAACATCCGCTCCGCCGCGCGGGAGAAGAACCGCATGATGCCGCGGCCGTCGATCAGGATCATCGCGTCCGGCACGGTGTCGAGGATCGAGCGAAGCTGGCCTTGCTGCAGCCGCAGCTCCTGCTCGAGCACCTTCTGCTGATCGATGTCGAGCACTATGCCGCAAAGATAAGAGGCGCCGTCCTCGTGCACGACGCCGCCGCGGGCGCGCAGCCAATGGCCGGGGCGGTCTTTCTCCGCCACCCGGTACATCACGTCGATCTTGTCGCCGTGCTCGATCGATTGCTGCAGTGCGAGGGCGATTTGCTCCCGATCGTCCGGATCGACCAGGGAGATGAAGGTGTCGTAGGTGAGGGGAGCGTCGGCCGGCACGCCCAACAGCTTCCGCGCGGTGGCCGAACACGCCAATTCCTGGGTGGCGAGATTGAGCTCCCAGGTGCCGACGCCGTACCCGTCGATGCCCTGCTGCAAACGGCGATCGCGCGCAAGGAGTTCGGTCGACGGTGGGGCTGGTTCGGTCACGCGACGCCTGAAATGCTCTCTTTGCCGCTCTTAACACAACGGCATTCCGATCCGCAACACGGCGCGCGGACGCGACTTCACAACCAGCGGAAGGCGGGGCGCCCGCCGCTGTCAGGGTCACTTAAACGGCGGCGGCGCGCGGATTTCAACTCGCTTTTTTGGCCGCCCGATCGTCTTCCGGCGAGTTCAGGTAGAACCCGGACATGGTATCGACCCAGCACAGATGATCGTGCACTTCCCGCACCCCGCAGACGTTCTCGGCGACCACCACCGCGGCCTGCCGCGACCGCTCTTCGGTAATCACGCCGTTGAGATGCACCACGCCGTCCCGCACCAGCACGCTCAGGCCGAATGGGCGCCAGTCGTTGCGTTCGATTTCGGCAATGATCTTGTCGCGGATCTTGTCGTCGGCCGCGTTCGGCTCGGGGGCTTGGCGCGCCAGGTCGGCGACCGCGCGCAGCAGGTTCTTGCGGGTGACGATCCCCACCAGCAGATCGCCGCGCATCACCGGGAAGCGCTTGACGTGATGCTTCTCCATCAGCTTCACGATGGTCTCGATCGAGGTGTCTTCGCTGACCGTATGGGGATGGTGCGTCATCACCTCGCCGACCTTGCGGCCGTGCTCGTGGACGAAGTCGCCGGCGCAGGTGCCGGGGCCGAGCAGCATCCGCAGCCAGCGCCCGCGCTTGCGCTGGGTTCCGATTTCGGCTCGGCGGATGAAGTCGCCTTCGGAGATGATACCGATCAGCTTGCCGTCGTCGTCGACCACCGGCAGGCCGCTGACGTGATTGTCGATCATCGCATTCGCGGCATCGACGATCGACGCATCCGGGCCGATCGTGACAAGTTGCCGGGTCATGATTTGGTGAGCACGCATATCCAGTCTCCCCTAAGCCGCGGCGGCAATCCGAGCGCCACGCCGGTCGCACCGTGGCTTGTTGTGTCGCTGGCCCCCGCGCCGCGTCAATGCGAGATCAACGCGGGCAAGGTCAGCGATTTGAAGATGCCTCTCGTCACACCGCCGAGGATGAACTCGCGCAGCCGCGAATGGCCGTAGCCGCCCATCACCAGCAAGTTGGCGCCGCTGTCAGCGGCGAACGACAGAATGGTGTTGTGGATGCTGCCGGGCGGCGAGGTGAGCTGGTGTCCGGTCGCCGCCAGATCGTGGCGCATCAGGTGCGCCAGCAGTGCGGTCGACGACGCCTGTCCGACCACGTCCTCATCTTCGTTGACGGAGACGACGTCGATCATCTTCGCCCGGGTGAGGAACGGCATCGCGTCATGCACTGCGCGCGCCGCGGGACGTCCGCCGTCCCAGCAGATCAGGATGCGGTCGAAGGCGAGCGGACCTGAATGGATATAGGGCACCATCAGCATCGGCTTGCCGGAATTGAACAGCACCGCTTCCGGCAGCGGGTCCTGGTGACCCGGCTTGGCGCGGTCCGGCTGCACCAGGACGGTGAGGTCGTAGAGCCGCGAGATTTCCGACAGGGCCTGATTGGCCAGCACCGGCGTATCGCACACCGAGCGGGCGCCATGCGTGACCCCGGCGGCGCGGGCCGCGATCTCGAACTGATCGAGCCGCGCGGCGGCCTCATCGGCATCGGTGTTCTGCTGGGTGGCGGCGGCATAGTATGCGGCTGATGCGCCCACCATGATGGCCGGATTGATCGGCTGATAGGTGCAGACGATGCCGTCCAGATGCGCATCGAATGCCTTCGCGACCGAGACGGCGCAGGCGACCACCCCGTCGGCCGGTCGATCGGCCGGGATGTGGGCGACGATGTCACTCAGCATTGCAGGACTCCCGCTTCCTAGCGTGTCGGATCGGGAGCGGAATATATGGCGCTGCTTGCGGGTTACTTTGATCTAGCTCATCGTATCTGAAAGCTCTGTTGCGGGATCATGGCTCCGTTGCAGTGGCCGGAAGCGGCGAGCGGTGGCTGCAGGATTGTGGTTGCCGCGGTGGTTCCCGGGAGGTGCCCGATGACGTACTCGACGGTGATGGTCGCGCTCGCGTTCGACCAGCCCAACGCGTGTCGTCTCAGCATCGCGGCGGAATTGGCAGAGCGCTTCGAGTCGCGCCTGATCGGGATTGCGGCCTCCGAACTGAGCCCGCCGGTGTACTACATGTCCGGGAGCCAAGCCGAGCGCCTGATGGTGGAGGGGCTCGCGACCATCAAGCAGCGTCTGTCGGATCTGGAAGCCGAATTCCGGCAGGCGATGAGCGGTCACACCCGCGAACTGCAATGGCGCAGCGCCATCGAACAGCCGTCGCGCTACATCGTGCAGCAGGCGCGCGCCGCGGACATCGTGGTGTGCGGCGCCGGCGTGTCGAGCCTGCTGTCCGATCCGTTCGCGTCGGCGGCTCCGGCCGACCTCGTGATGGAGATCGGCCGCCCGCTGCTTGTGGTGCCGCCGAACGTCTGCCGGATCGATCTGTCGAGCGTGCTGGTGGCGTGGAAGGACAATCCCGAGGCGCGGCGCGCGATCGTCGACGCGCTGCCGCTGCTGCGCCAGGCTAGCCACGTCACCGTGGTTGAGATCGTTGAGAGCGAAGAAGACCATGGCCGCGCCGCCGCGCTTGCCGGCGTACATGACGTCGTCGATTGGCTGTCGCGTCATCACATCCATGCCATCGGTGAGGTGCCCGAACACACCGGCGATGTCTCCCGGCAGATCACCGACATCGCCCGCCAGGTCGGCGCCGGCATCGTGGTGGCAGGCGCCTACGGGCGTTCGCGCTTCCGCGAATGGATTCTTGGTGGCGTCACCCAGCATCTCTTGGAGCAGACCTCGCGCTGCGCCTTCCTTGCGCGCTAACGATCTTCGAACACAACTGGCTTTTGCTCCGGCGCCATAAACCGGCGCCGACGTGTCTAACGCCGGGGATGCACGGCGTGCCGCCGCCGGCCGCGGTGACTGCTCAGATTTGCCAGCGCCAGCCGTTTGGCGAGCTCGGCGCAGATCAGATAGCAGACCACGATCACGGCCAGCATCAAGCCGAGCTGTGCCCCGATCGGAGCGAAGCCGAACACCGATCGAAATGGGCTCACCACCAACGCGATGGCGAAGCCGAGCGCGCCGAGCGATGTCGCGGCCAGGATCCAGTGCGGACGGCTGGTCCAGAACGGGCCGCTCGAACGGATCAGGAAGATCACCAGGATCTGGGTCGCGATCGATTCCACAAACCACGCGGTCTGGAACGTCGCTTCCTGGGCGTCGAAGACGTTGAGCAGCACGGCGAAGGTGGCGATATCGAACACCGACGATACTGCGCCCATGATCATGGTGAAGCGCAAGATGCCCTTCATGTCCCAGCTGTGGGGTCGTTCGACATCGCCTGAATCGACGCTGTCGAACGGAATGCCGATCTCGGACAGGTCGTAGAGCAGGTTGTTGAGCAGGATCTGCATCGGCAGTAGCGGCAGGAACGGCAAGACGATCGAGGCCAGCGCCATCGACAGCATGTTTCCGAAATTCGAGCTGGTGCCCATCCGCACGTATTTGAGGATGTTCGCGAAGGTCCGCCGTCCTTCGCGGACGCCGTCCGCCAGCACGGCGAGATCGGAATCCAGCATGATCATGTCGGCGGCCGCGCGGGCGACATCGGTGGCGCCTTCGACCGAGAGGCCGACATGCGCGGCCCGGATCGCCGGCGCGTCGTTGATGCCGTCACCCATGAAGCCGACCACGTGGCCGCGGCGCTGCAGTGCCTGGATGATTCTGGTCTTCTGGTCCGGATCGACCCGTGCGAACAGATCGACGTGCTCGATCCGCGCGGCGAGCGCGGTCTCGCTGAGCTCGGCGATCTCGGCTCCCGTCAGCATTTGCGCGTTCGGCAGACCGACCGCATTGGCGACATGCTGCACCACTGCGCCGTGATCGCCCGAGATCACCTTCAACCTGACGCCGAGGGATTGCAGCGTCGCGATCGCGGCGGCGGCATCCGGCTTCGGCGGATCCGAGAACACGCAGAAGCCCATCAAGACGAGGTGGCGTTCGTCGGCGAGGCTGATCGCGGTGGTGCCGGCAGGCATCCGCTTGGCCGCAACCGCCAACAGCCGGTAGCCCAGCGTCACCTGAGCCTGTTGCAACTGCTCCAGCCCGGCTCGCGCAGTGTCGTCGAGCGGCCGGACTGCGCCATCGCCGCCATCAAGGCCGGTGGCTCGCGACAGGATCGCCTCCGGGGCGCCTTTGCTGATCAGCCATGGCCCATCGCCGTCGGCGGCGAGCACCGAGACGCAGCGGCGTTCGAAATCGAACGGTACTTCGCCGAGCCGCTGCCAGGAGCCGGTTTCCGGCAGGTTGGGATGGGACAGAACGGCTTGGTCGAGCGGGCTCCGGACCCCTGTCTCGAACCGGCTGTTGATCGTGGCGAAGGTCAGCAGCCGATCACTGGTGGCGCCGTCAGGGCCAAGGTGATCGACAAGTGTCACTGTGGCCTGCGTCAGCGTGCCGGTCTTGTCGGTACACAGCACGTCCATCGCGCCGAGGTCGTGGATCGCCGACAGCCGCTTGACGATGACCTTCTTGGCGGCCATCCGCAGCGCTCCCCGCGCCAGCGTCACCGTCATCACCATCGGCAGCAGCTCCGGCGTCAGACCGACGGCGAGCGCCACCGCAAACAGGAACGACTCGATCGGCGGCCGGCCGGCGACCAGATGGGCCAGCAGCACGAACAGCGTCAGAAACACAGTGAGGCGGAGGATCAGCAGCCCAAGGCTGTGCACGCCCTTTTCCAGTGCGGTCTCAGGCTCGTTCGCTGCCAGCGCGGTAACGATGCCGCCGAACCGGGTGTCTTGCCCGGTCGCCACGACCAGCATCACGGCGTTGCCTCCGACCATGCTGGTCCCTGCGAACAGCGCGTTGGCCGCGTCCGCCGGGGTCGGACTGTGGCACGGCCCGTTGTTCTTTGCCGATGGAAACGCCTCGCCGGTCATCAGGGATTCGTTGACCTGCGCGTTATGGGCCTCGATCACGAGGCCATCGGCCGGGACCAAATCGCCGGCGCGTAGTTCGACCACGTCGCCGGGCACGATGTCCTCGACCGGCAGTGGGGTGAGCTTGCCGTCGCGATAGACGTCGGCCCTGACTGCCACCGAGCGGCGGAGGTTCTCGGCCGCCGCTTCGGCGTGATGCTCCTGGACGATGTCCAAGGTGATCGAAAAGGTGATCACCGTCAGGATGATGACGAAGCTACCGAGATCGCCGCTGATGCTCGAGATTGCGGCGGCGACGAGCAGGATCGCCACCAGCGGATTGAGCATCCGCTTGCCGATCTTGGCGAGCAGCGATTGACCGGCCGGTGGATGGAACGCGTTGCGGCCGTAGCGTGCGAGCCGGTGTACGGCCTCTTCGGAGCTCAACCCTTCGCGCCGACTCTCGAACTGGGCGAGCAGCGTCTCGATCGGTTGGAGCCAGAACAGGGGGCGATCTTGCACGTGAAAACCGATGTGTTGATCGGCATCAAGGGACGGAATATCGCCAGATGCGATCCTATCGCAAAAGTTCGACGCTACGCCCGCTTAACCATCGGGCAAGCCTCGATGGATTCCACGGACGCGTGACTAAGCGATGACATCTTCGTCGTCCTATATGTCGGTGGCAATACCCGCTGCGAATCCGGTCAAATGACCGCATATTCGAGTGCGTCGAAGTATCAGTACGAGGCCATGATGCTGCAGACACCGGTCCCCCCCTTTGTTGCCGAACCGCCCGCCCCCAAGCCGCCGGCCCGGCACCTCGGCCCGAGCGACAGTGACCGCACCCTGCATGCGACGCTGGCGCCGTTGACCGGCGGGCTGTCGCCGACCGCGCTGACGCTCGCCTATGCCGACTGGCTGTCGCATCTGTTCTGGGCGCCGACACAGCGGATGGATCTTGTCAACGATGCGCTGCGCCGTGGGACGCAACTCGCCGAAGCCTCGGTCGCCCAGACCGAGCCGTGGTCGCTGATTGCTCCGCAGCCGCAGGACCGCCGCTTCAGTGCGCCGGAATGGCGCGAGCCGCCGTTCAACCTGATGGCGCAGGGCTTTCTGCTGGCCGAGCGGTGGTGGCACGACGCCACCACCAACATTCGCGGCGTCTCGGAGCAGAATGAGAAGATCGTCGAGTTCGCGACCCGGCAGATGCTCGACGTCTTGGCGCCGTCGAACTTCGCCCTCACCAACCCGGAAGTGCTTCGCCGCACCGTGTCGACCGAAGGGCGCAATCTCGCCGACGGCTTTCGCAACTGGTGGGAAGACCTGCTCGAACTGATGGCGCACGAGCCGAAGCACGATTTCGTCGTCGGCAAGGACGTCGCGGTCACGCCCGGCAAGGTGGTGTACAGCAACAAGCTGATCGAGCTGATCCAATACGCGCCAGCCACGGAGACGGTGCGGCCGGAGCCGATCCTGATCGTGCCGGCCTGGATCATGAAGTACTACATTCTCGATCTGTCGCCGCACAATTCGTTGGTGAAGTATCTCACCGATCAGGGCTATACCGTCTTCATGATCTCGTGGCGCAATCCGACCGCCGCGGATCGCGATGTCTCGCTCGAAGACTATCGCCGCCTCGGCGTGATGGCCGCGCTCGACACGATCGGCGCGATCCTGCCGGAACGGCCGGTGCATGCGGTCGGCTATTGCCTCGGCGGCACGCTGCTGTCGATCGCGGCAGCCGCGATGGGACGCGACGGCGACAGCCGGCTCAAATCGATCACGCTGTTCGCGGCCCAGACCGACTTCACCGAAGCCGGCGAGCTGACGCTGTTCATCAACGAAAGCCAGGTCGCCTTCCTCGAAGACATGATGTGGAATCGCGGCGTGCTCGACACCACTCAGATGTCCGGCGCGTTCCAGATCCTGCGCTCCAACGATCTGATCTGGTCGCGGCTGGTGCATGAATATCTGATGGGCGTGCGCTCGGAGCCGAACGACCTGATGGCCTGGAACGCCGATGCCACCCGGATGCCGTATCGGATGCACTCCGAATATCTGCGTAAGCTGTTCCTCGACAACGATCTGGCCGAAGGCCGTTACACCGTCGATGGCCGGCCGATCGCGCTGTCCGACATCCACACGCCGATCTTCGTGGTCGGAACGCAGCGCGATCACGTCGCGCCGTGGCGGTCGACGTTCAAGATCCATTTGCTGGCCGACGCCGATGTCACCTTCTGTCTGACCGGCGGCGGCCACAACGCCGGCATCGTCTCGCCACCGTCGCCGAAGGCACATGGTTATCAAGTGATGACCAAGGAAGCCGATGGTCCGTATGTTGGGCCCGACGATTGGCTGAAGCAGGCGCCCCACGCCGAAGGCTCGTGGTGGACCGAATGGGTGCATTGGCTCGGCACCCGTTCCGGCGAGCCGGTCGCGCCGCCGCGCATCGGATTGCCGGACGTCGATCCGGGCGCCCTGCCGGACGCGCCCGGCAGCTACGTGCTGCAGACCTGACCGGTCTGCGGCAACGCCGCCCGCGCCCGCGCCAGCGTCTCGGCCGGGGTGCCGCCGGCGTCGATCGTGGTCCATCCGACTACGCCCTGCGCGTAGCTTTGCTGCTGCCGGACGATCTCCGGCGTCGCATCGGACGCATCGCCGATGCGACCGGCGACCCGTGCGATCCGCGTGGCGAGATCGGCAGTGAGAAACAGGCCGTGGCACGGGATGCCGAGCCCGGCCGCAACGCTTTCGATCGCGAGGCGCTCCTCGGGCTTGGAGAACACCGCATCGACGATCACCGAATGTCCCTGTTTCAAGATATGCGCGGCGCGCTCGGCGAGGCTTCGATAAACTTTGTCGGTCACTTCAGCGGTGTAGGCTGTTGCCGGGAGCCGCTCGGTGTCGGTGACGCCGTGCAGCCGTTTGCGGGCCACATCCGAGCGCAGCACCACGGCGCCGGGCAGGGGCGGGATGTGGCCTGAGAGAGCGCGAGCCAGCACCGATTTGCCGGTGCCGGATAGCCCGCCGACTGCGATCAGCCGGGGCGGTGGCGGCGCGATCAGCCGCAGCGCCAGATCAAAATAGGATTCCGCAATCGCCCGATTGGCTTGCCTGATCGTCTCATTGGCGGCGGGCCGTGCCAGCATCACCTTGGCGCGGATCGCGGCGCGCATCGACAGAAGCAGCGGCAGTGCCGACAGCGCATCGAGATTGTCCGCGCTCGTCACCGCGAGATAGCGATTCAAAAGTTGTGCGGAGTCGCTGCCGTGGCCGTAGTGCAGCAAGTCCATCAGCGGGAAGGCGAGATCGTACAGCACGTCGACCGAGGCGATGGCCGGGTCGAACTCGATGGCGTCGAACAGCGTCGGCTTGCCGTCGATCACCACGATATTGGCAAGGTGCAGATCGCCGTGGCACCAGCGGACGAAGCCAGCGGCCCCGCGCTGCTCCAGCAACGGATGCAGCCGGCCGAGCGCATCGCGACTGCTTGTGTCGAGCATCGCAACGTCGGCCGCGGCAAAACCGCCTGCAGCAAGCTCGTTGGTGTCGTCAGCCAGGATCGGTTCGATCGATGCGACCCAAGGCGCAGTCGCCGCCAAAGGCGCGGCCTGATGCGAGGCGGCGATCGCATCGGCGACGGCGTCGATCAGCTCGGGGCCGAGCGAACCGGCGCGGGCGAGATGATCCAGCGTGGCGCTGTCGTCGAAACGCATCATCTCGACGGCCCATTCCACCGCGGGCCCGTCGCCGCCGATCTGTAACGCACCCTTGTCAGTGCGTGTGATTGGCACGACACGGCGATAGATCGCGGGGGCGAATCGGCGGCCGACGGCGAGCTCCTGCTCGCAGGCGATCTTTCGTTTGGCGAGGGTCGAATAGTCCAGAAATGGGAATTTGACGGCGCGCTTGATCTTCAGCGCCCGGTTCCCCTCGAGAAAAACCGCTGCGCCATGGGTGTCGATCTGCACCACGGGCGCGTCGCCGCTGCCACGGCCCAGGAAGTCGAAGACGTCTCGTTGCTGGGGGCCGGTGGAGGTGGCGTCTGGGGCGGGCATCGGGACTACTACTTAGGCGGCTGCGGAACTGTCCGAGGATGGATCACGTTGCATCCCGATTGCGCAATCCGGGCGGGCAGATCATGAGCATTGTTGTAGGAAAAACAAGCGGCGCCCCGAATTGCCGGTGGTTTGACCTTGATCAATTCAATTCGCCAAAGCTGCGGTCAATTTGCACACCAACGACGATTAGCAGGGCCGCCATTGGGTCGCCACAAATCGTTGGCGAAAATTCCGAGTGATTGGGTCCGGTCTTGTATAAGTTTCTAGAGGCAACCGTTGCCGACCATATGACGCGAGCGGTGAAATCCGTGTCGCGCGAATTGACCATGCGCGAGCTGGAGGACAAATTCGAACACGACGACTTCAACGCCTATCCGGTGGTGGAGGACCAGCGTGTCATCGGCATGGTGACAAAGTACGATTTCTTGAGTTGTTTCGCGTTCCACCCAACCCAGATGCTGCCGCATTACGACGACCTGATGAATCGGACCGTCGGCGACATCATGTCGGGGGACTTCCTCTACGTGCATTCCGATACCAAGCTCACCCGGGTGTTGCAGTTGATGGTCGAACATCAGACCCGCAGCATCCCGGTGTTGGACGCCGATCGCAAGCTGGATGGTATCATCTCGCGCGAGGACGTCATCAAGGCGCTGGCGACCTTCACCAAGGTACGCTAACTGCGCGAGCAGTACGCGTCCCTCCGTCGCGCCAAGCCGACATTGGCTTGTTGCAGCAACTGTCGTACACCTTTCCCGCGCAGATTCCGGATCGTGCGACGGCTGCCGTTCGCGGCCGGCCGTCCGGTGTCGAGGTGAGATGTCGACCTATCGATTGAGCACCCTGCTGTCGCCCGGAGCCGTGGCGGTCGTCGGCGCCAGTCCGCGGCCGGCCTCTCTCGGCCGCGCGGTTCTGACCAATTTGCGCGAGGCGGGATTTAAGGGGCAGATCGGAGTCGTCAATCCGCGCTACCCGGAAATCGGCGGCATCAAGACCGTCGGCTCGCTCGCGGAACTCTCTTTCGTCCCGGATCTGATTGTCATTACGGCGCCGCCGCGCTCGGTCGCCAAGGTCGTCGCCGAAGCCGGCGAACTCGGCGTGGCCGGTGCGATCATCATCAGTTCGGAGATGGGGCGCGGCAAAGGCTCCTATGCGGAAGCCGCGAATCGCGCCGCGCGCAAGTCGGGCATCCGGCTGATCGGGCCGAACTGTCTTGGCATCATGATTCCGGGCGTCAATCTCAACGCCAGCTTTGCCGCTCACATGCCGCGGCGGGGCAATTTGGCGCTGATCTCACAGTCGGGCGCCATTGCGGCCGGCATGGTGGATTGGGCGGCCGTCAAAGAGATTGGCTTCTCCGGCATCGTCTCGATCGGCGATCAACTCGACGTCGATATCGCCGACATGCTCGACTTCTACGCGGCCGATCTCGAGACCCGCGCGATCCTGCTTTACATCGAAGCCGTCACCGACGCCCGCAAGTTCATGTCGGCGGCGCGCGCCGCGGCACGGGTCAAGCCAGTGGTGGTGGTGAAGTCGGGCCGCATGGCGCACGGCGCAAAAGCTGCTGCGACCCACACCGGCGCGTTCGCCGGCGCCGATGCGGTGTACGAGGCCGCGTTCCGCCGCGCCGGCATGCTGCGGGTGTACGATCTGCGCGAGCTGTTCGACTGTGCCGAGACGCTCGGCCGCGTCAGCGCGCCGCGCGGCAAGCGGGTCGCGATTCTCACCAATGGCGGCGGCATCGGCATTCTGGCGGTCGACCGCCTGGCCGAACTCGGCGGCGAGCCGGCGACGCTGTCGGCCGACCTGCACAAGAAGCTCGACGCGATCCTGCCGACCTCGTGGTCCGGCTTCAATCCGATCGACATCACCGGTGACGCCGACGCCGAGCGCTATGCAGCGACGCTGTCGATGCTGCTCTCCGATCCGGACAATGACGCGATCCTGGTGATGAACGTGCAGACCGCGGTGGCGTCGCCGCGGGACATCGCCCGCGAAGTGATCCGTGTGGTCGGTGAAGAGCGGGTTCGCCGCACGCTGTTCAAGCCGGTGTTTGCGGTCTGGGTCGGCGCCGAGGAGGCGGTCACCCATGCCTTCGACGCCGCCTCGATCCCGAACTATCCGACCGAGGACGACGCAGTTCGCAGCATCATGAACATGGTGCGCTATCGCGAGGCGGTGCAGCTTCTCACCGAAGTGCCGCCATCGCTGCCGAAGGATTTCGACCCCGACACCGAGACGGCCCGCGCGATCGTCGAGAAGGCGCTGCGGGAAGGCCGCACTTGGCTCGATCCGCTGGAGATCAGCGGTCTGTTTGCGGCGTATCAGATCCCGATGATTCCGACGCTGGCGGCCACCAATGCCGAGGAAGCGGTGTCGTGGGCGTCGTCGTTCCTGTCGCAGGGCGTCACCGTGGTGGTGAAAGTGTTGTCGCGCGACATCCCGCACAAGTCCGACATCGGCGGCGTGGTGCTCAATCTCACCAGCGTCGAAGCGGTCCGCGTTGCGGTGAACGAAATCATGGCGCGCGCCGCCAAGCTGCGCCCTAACGCGCGTCTCGAAGGCGTGATGGTGCAGCCGATGATCCTGCGCCCGAAGGCGCGCGAGCTGACCATCGGCATTGCCGACGATCCGACCTTCGGTCCGGTGATCGCGTTCGGTCAGGGCGGCACCGGCGTCGAACTGATCGACGACCGGTCGCTGGCTTTGCCGCCGCTCGATCTGCCGCTCGCCGAGTCGCTGATTGCGCGTACCCGTGTCTCCAAGCTGCTCTGCGCCTATCGCGACGTGCCCGAGGTGAAGCGGAGTGCGGTGGCACTGACGCTGGTGAAACTGTCGCAGATGGCGGCCGACCTGCCGGAGATCCGCGAGCTCGATGTCAACCCGTTGCTCGCCGATGGAAGCGGCGTGGTGGCGATCGATGCCCGCGTCGTGGTGCGCCCGCCGGAGCGCAAATTCGCCGGCCTCGGCAATTCGCACTTCGCCGTGAAGCCGTATCCGACCGAATGGGAGCGGCATCTGACAGTGAAGGACGGCTGGCGCGTGCTGGCGCGGCCGATCCGTCCGGACGACGAGCCGGCGATCCACGAATTCCTCAAGCACGTCACGCCGGAGGATCTGCGGCTGCGGTTCTTTGCGGCGATGAAGGAGTTCAGCCACGCCTTCATCGCCCGGCTGTCGCAGATCGACTACGCCCGCGCGATGGCGTTCGTGGCGTTCGACGAAATCACCGGCGAAATGCTCGGCGTGGTCCGCATCCACTCGGACTCGATCTATGAGAGCGGCGAATACGCGATCCTGCTGCGCTCCGATCTGAAGGGCAAAGGCCTCGGCTGGGCGTTGATGAAACTGATCATCGAATACGCCCGTTCCGAAGGCCTGCACTATGTCTGCGGCCAGGTGCTGCGCGAGAACACCGCGATGCTGCGGATGTGCCGCGATCTCGGCTTCGAAGCCAAAACCGATGCGTCCGAGCCGGACATCCTTAACGTTCGGTTACCGCTGACCGAAGAAGCCGCGCGCGCCGCCAGATCGGCGTGACAACAGCGTCGCCCGAGAGGGCCTCCTCATGATCAAGCTGTGCCGTGCTAGCTACAGCCGGTTCACCGCGACCACACGGAAGGTGTGCATGGCACCTTCCTCGCGCAGCGACACGTACTCACCCTGGACGAAACGTTCGTCGGCGAAGTGATAGCCGGCTTCGTCGGGCAGTTTCGCAGCAGTGTCATATTGGAATGCCCATGATCCACCCGGACGGTGCACCAGGTGACCCAGGCTGTCCGGCTGATGCGGCCGCTGCCGTGCCACACGGCAGGCTTCGCGGTGCTTCTTCCAGATTTCGGCGTCGATCCGGTCATTGCCGTCGAGCGGAGCGATGATCACATAGGCGATGTTCGCTTCGCCTTCAGGATGTCCAGGTTCTCGTGCGAGTTCGAGCCTGATCTGGCGGAAGCACGCCGGCAACGAGGTGTTGAGGATTGCGGAGGGCGTAGCTTTGGTCATTGTTTCGCTCCTGGCATCGCGCAGGATGCTGACGCAGAGCAGAAGCGGCATAATTGATTTGCATCAATCGCGGTACACGACGCAAACTGTGCGCTGCAACGCGTCGGGGCGAATCGAAACGGAGCAGCGCATGCTGGCCTTCGAGACCGGATGGGACCAGCCGTGAGCCTCGCGCCTGTGCTGAATGCCAAGACCGATGGCGATACGCTGGAGCTCAAGCCGAAAGGGGCTTGGACTGCGACAAACAGCAAATTCATGGAGCAGCTGTCTGAGGAAGTTGCTCCTCAGATCGCGGCGACGAAGTCGCTCACCATCGATATGGCGGAGATCGGCGAGATCGACACGATCGGCGCCTGGGTGCTCGAAAAGCTGTCGCGCAGCGCCGCACAGGCTGGCCGCACCGCGCAGTTCAAAGGCATTTCCGCGAGCTACGCGGAGCTGATCGATGAGGTGCGGCAGCTCAATCGTCGTGGGCCGACCCCGCATCCGAAGCCTAATCCGATCATCGCGAAGCTCGACCAAATCGGTCGGTCGGCCTGGAGCGCAACTACCGATATCGCGGTGTTTCTGGAAATGCTCGGTGCCCTCGGTGCCGCGCTGCTGGGTGTGCTGCGGCGGCCGCGCTCGCTGCGACTGACCTCGTTGACTTACCAGGTCTACAGGGTCGGCTGGCAGGCGATCCCGATCATGGTGCTGATTACCTTCCTGATCGGCGCGATCATCGCGCAGCAGGGCATCTTCCACTTCCGCAAGTTCGGTGCCGATTCCTATGTCGTCGACATGGTCGGCATCCTGGTGCTGCGCGAGATTGGCGTGCTGATCGTCGCCATCATGGTCGCCGGCCGGTCGGGCAGTGCCTATACGGCCGAACTCGGCTCGATGAAAATGCGGGAAGAGATCGACGCGCTCTCGACCATGGGACTCGATCCAGTTGAGGTGCTGATCCTGCCGCGGATCATCGCGCTGGTGATCGCGCTGCCGATCCTGGCCTTCATCGGCTCGATGGCGGCGCTGTATGGCGGCCTGCTGACGGCGTGGTTCTACGGCGGGATGCAGCCCTCGGTGTTCATCGCCCGGCTGCACGAGGCCGTGTCGCTGAACTCCTTCCAGGTCGGGATGTGGAAGGCGCCGTTCATGGCGCTGGTGATCGGCATCGTCGCCTGCAGCGAGGGCCTGCGGGTCAAGGGCAGTGCCGAGTCGCTCGGACTGCAGACCACCACGTCGGTCGTGAAGTCAATCTTTCTGGTGATCGTGCTCGACGGCTTGTTCGCCGTGTTCTTCGCGTCGATCGGGATGTAGCGATGGACGCGCTCGCTCAACTCTACGCCATTCGCGTCGCCGACCTCGTGGTCGGGTTCGGCCGGCAGACCGTGCTCAATCATCTGTCGCTCGATGTCCGCCGTGGTGAAATCCTCGGACTGGTCGGCGCGTCGGGTGGTGGCAAGTCGGTGCTGATGCGCACCATCATCGGGCTGATCCCCAAGCAAAGCGGGCACATCGAAGTGATGGGCCACGATACCGAGCGCGGCTTCGGCCGGGCGCGTGGGGCGGTGGCGGCGACCTGGGGCATCTTGTTTCAGCAGGGCGCGCTGTTCTCCTCGCTCACCGCGCGGCAGAACGTGCAGTTCCCGCTGCGCGAGATGCTCGACATGTCGGAGAAGCTGCAGGACGAGATCGCCACCGCCAAACTGGAGATGGTCGGCATCGCACCAGACGATTGGGACAAGTACCCGTCGCAGCTGTCCGGCGGCATGACCAAGCGTGTGGCGCTGGCCCGTGCGCTGGCGCTCGATCCCTCGATCGTGTTTCTCGACGAACCCACCAGCGGCCTCGACCCGATCGCGGCCGGTGACTTTGATCAACTGATCAAGACCCTGCAAACCACGCTCGGGCTCACCGTGTTCATGGTGACCCACGATCTCGCCAGCCTCAACGTCGTCTGTGATCGCGTCGCGGCGCTGGCCGACGGCAAGATCGTGGCGGTGGGGCCGATGCGCGAATTGCTGCAATCCGAACATCCCTGGGTGCGGGCCTATTTCCACGGCAAGCGCTCGGCGATGCTCCAGCCCAGACAGGACTAGGACGCCACGCCATGGAAACTCGTGCTCCTTTCGTGATCGTCGGTGCGTTCGTACTCGCGGCGATCTTTGCGGTGTTCGGCTTCGTGTTCTGGCTGCACAACACTTCGGGCGTCGGTGCGCGCACCAGCTACCACGTCCAATTCCGTGACCCGGTGCCGGGGCTGCTGGTCGGTGCTGCCGTGCTGTTCAACGGCATCCGCGTCGGCGAGGTCACGGCGCTGTCGCTCGCCTCCGATGATCCGCGGCGGGTCGATGCGACCATCGCGGTGGCGCCGTCGACGCCGGTCCGTCCGGACACCAAGGTCGGCTTGGACTTCCAGGGCCTGACCGGCGTGCCGGTGGTGGCGCTCGAAGGCGGCAAGCAGCTCAGCGGCTCGGCGATCGCCACCACGCTGGTAGCCGAGCCGGGAGCCGGCATGAGTATGACCCAGGCTGCCCGCGAGGCGCTGCGCAAGGTCGATACCGTGCTCGGCGAAAACTCCGGTCCGCTGAAAGACACCATCGCCAACTTCAAGACGTTCTCGGAATGGCTGGCGGGGAAGACCGAGAAGCTGGACGGCATCCTCGGCGGCGTCGAGCGGATGACCGGCGCAAACGAACCGGTGGTGAAGAAGGTGGTGTACGACCTATCGGCCGCGACCGGCTTCCCGCCGCCATCGCCGCCTCTCAAGGCGCAGCTTACCATTCCGGAATCCAATACGGTGGTGCTGTTCGACAGCCAGAAGATGCTGCTGGCGCCCGGACTGGAAGTGCCGGCCTTTGCCGGCGCGCAGTGGAGCGACAGCCTCCCGAAGATGCTGCAGGAGAAGCTGATCCAGAGCTTCGAGAATTACGACATCGCGCACGCGCCGATGCGCCCGAACGACGCCGTGCAGCCGGACTATCAACTGCTGACCGACATCAGGAGTTTTCAGGTGATCGGTGAAGCGGATGCTCTTCGCGCCGAGATCGCGTTCAGCGCCAAGATCATCGACAAGGAAGGCAAGCTGGTTGCGGCCAAGCTGTTTCAGCAGGCGACGCCGCTCGACAAGCCTGAGCCGGCTGCGGCCGTCACCGCGTTCGATAAGTCATTCGATACCATTGCCAAGGAGCTGGTGCCGTGGGTTGCGCAGGCGCTCGCAACCGGTCATGCAGACGCCGAGCCGGCCTCGACGCCTCCCGGCAGGCCGACTACCGCTCCAAGGTCTTCAGGTACGACAAAAGGTCGTTGATCTGGTCTGGATCGAGTTCGAACGCCGGCATCCGCGGATGGCCGGTATAAATACCTTCGGCAAACGCCTCTGCCAGCGTCTCGACTGGATAGCGCGTGTGAAGCGTGCGGAACGGCGGAGCCTGTTCGAGCCGACTTTTACCGCTGCGGCCGATGGCGTGGCAGCGCGCGCAGTGTGATTTGGCGAAGCCGAGCCCGCGGCGCTCCGACGGAGTCGCGGCGGCCGCCGCTTGGCTGGCCACAATTAGCAGGATCGCCGTGCAGGCAAGTAGTCGTCCCATGAGCCGCCCGGTCGGTAAAAACAGGTCGCCAAACAACGACTTGCACGATGCATGACGGTCGTGTCATGACCTTGATCTGTGTCAAGCTGCCTTGACGAATTGCCGACATATTAACTCTTCTGGCGCAGAATGGGCGGTCAGTTGACGGCGATGCGCGCCAGGAGAGTTCAGTCTGGCGACCGCATGGAGTGATGGATGCCGCATCTCGCTTATCCGACGACGACTTGCGAGGGATTTCGCTGTGAGACGCACTGCGCGGTGCGTGGGCTGGCGATCTGTGGCGAACTCGGCCCTGCCGACCACGAAGAGTTCGAACGTCTCGCCCAGCATGTTCGTTACGGGCCGAAGGAAGCGCTGTTCTCCGAGGACGAAGTCGCTGATTCGGTTTACAGCCTGATCGAAGGGATCGCCCGCCTGTACAAGCTGCTGCCCGATGGCCGTCGCCAGATCATCGGCTTTGCGCTTCCCGGCGACTTCCTCGGAATGGCACCAGGTAACCGCTACTCCTTCTCGGCCGACTCGATCGGCGGCGTGACCGTCTGCAAGTTCTTCCGCGGTCCGTTCCTGCGCTTCATCGAAAATCGCCCGCAGATGCTGCTCCGCATGAACGACTTCGCCACCCGCGAACTCAGCCTCGCCCAGGATCAGATGCTGCTGCTCGGCCGCCGCTCCGCCGAGGAGAAGGTCGCTGCATTCCTGGTCGGTTGGCGCGATCGTCTGGCCCGGCTGGAAGGCGTCACCAAAACCGTCAGCCTGCCGATGGGCCGTCAGGACATCGCCGACTTTCTTGGCCTGACGATCGAAACCGTGAGCCGCACCTTCACCAAGTTGGAGCGGGAAAAACTGATCGTGATCGTGCCGGACGGGGTACGCGTGCTGGACCCGAAACGCTTCGACGCGCTCGCCGCGGCCTGAAACGCTTCACTTTCGGCCGCGCATCCGCCCGGAATCCCATCCGAGGCTACCGATGCGCGACGAAACGCCGGCCTATCTTCGAGCCCGGCATTACTTCTACGAAATTCTTGAATCCCAGGCGCAGACCTCGCGCATGGGCGTCGTCGTCAATCGCTTCATCGTCTTCTTCATCGTGCTCAGCGTCGGGATCACGGTGATGGAGTCGGTGCCGGCGATGCGCGACGACTACAGCCGGCTGTTCCAGGCGCTGGAGCTGCTGTGCCTAGTGGTGTTCTCGATCGAATATTACATCCGGATCTGGATCGCGCCGGAGCATCTGCCGTACCACCACATGAGCCCGCTGCGCGCTGCGTGGGCCTACATGATCAGCCCGCAGGGCATCGTCGATTGCATCTCGGTGATGCCACTCTGGATCGCGCTGTTCGGCCCGGACGACCTCAGGGTCTTGATCATCCTGCGAATGCTGCGGCTGCTGAAATTCGCCCGTTATTCGTCGGGCATGCGGTCGCTGCTGGAGGTGTTGGAGAGCGAGCGCCGGGCGTTGATGGCCTGCCTCGTGATCCTGGCCTGCGCCACTCTGGTCTCGGCGACCGCGATGCACATTGCCGAGGGCCATGTGCAGCCCGAGAAATTCGGCACCATTCCAGACGCGATGTGGTGGGCGATCGTGACGCTCAGTACGATCGGCTACGGCGACGTCGTGCCGGCGACCGGAGTCGGCCGGATGATCGCCGCCGCCACCATCATCTGCGGCCTGATCATGATCGCGTTGCCGGTCGGCATCGTCGCCAATGCGTTCTCCGAGGTGATCCACCGGCGGGATTTCATCGTGAATTGGAGCATGGTGGCGCGGGTGCCGCTGTTCTCCCATCTCACGGCGGGCGATATCGCGCACATCATGCAGCTACTGCAGGCGCGGCAGATCGAGCGGGGCGAAGTGGTGTTTCGCCGCGGTGAGCCCGCGACAGCGATGTACTTCATTGCCGAAGGTGACGTGGAGATCGAGCTGGGTCCCGAGGACAAGGGCCGCCGCATCCGGCTCGGCACCGGACACTTCTTCGGCGAAATAGCGGTGCTGAAGCGGGTCGAGCGCTCGGCGACCGTGAAGGCGGTGTCGCGAACGCGGCTGCTGGTCCTGGATGGCGCCGATCTACGTGCGTTGATTACCCGCGAGCCGAGCATTGCACGCAAGATCAACCAGATCGTCGAAGGTCGCACCGGCCGTAACCTCAACCTCGAGATCGCCGATCTCGAGGGACAGGCCGACGTGTCGGTGGAAGAGAACGTGTAAAGCGCTAAAGGCGCTTATTCCGCCGCCATCGCGTACAAGCCCGCGATCTTGATCGGGCGATGCTTGCTGCGGCGCTTCGGAAACTCGCTGGGGCGCGTCAGCGAGCGCTGGGCAGCCAGAAACGCCATCACTTTATTTCCGGCGTCAGCAAACGAGGCGCCGACCGGCAGGCCGAACTTGCGGCAATCTTCCGGCGATAGCGGCTGTTTGGCGTGGCGAAGCGCCATCGCCGGTCCCCACCACCAGCCCGGAGCCGGAGATCGGTCGTCCGCCGGAACGGCGCGCCAAGCCGCCATTTCCTGAGCCAACCGGTTGAATTCGATGTGCTGTGCCGGATGCATGTCGTACGTCCCTGTTGTGCCGGCATAACGGCCGAAAGCTCAAAAGGTTGCAGGTCGCCGGCGTCCGCCGCCGCACGCGCAATGGTCCGTTACCGTTCTCAGCCGGAAAAACTCGTGCTAACGATTCGCACATGAACCAGCGTGCTGCGATCGACATCCGCCATTCCACCTGTCCGCACGACTGCCCCTCGGCCTGCGCACTCGACGTCGAAGTGATCGACGGCTCGGCCATCGGCCGGCTCCGCGGCTCGAAGCGGCAGACCTACACGGCCGGCGTCGTCTGCGCCAAAGTCGCGCGCTACGCCGAGCGCATCCATCATCCCGACCGGCTGACCTATCCGATGCGCCGTAGCGGACCGAAGGGCTCCGGACAATTTGCGCGCATCTCCTGGGACGAGGCGCTGGACGAGATCGCAGCGCGGTTCAATGCCGCCGAGGCGGAGTTCGGCGCGGAGTCGGTGTGGCCCTATTACTATGCGGGCACCATGGGGCTGGTGATGCGGGACGGCATCAACCGGCTCGCCAACGTCAAAAAGTACTCGCGGTTTTACTCGACGATCTGCGCGAATGTCGCCTGGGCGGGCTTTGCGGCCGGTGTCGGCAAGGTCGCCGGCGTCGATCCGCGGGAAATGGCGAAGTCGGATCTGATCGTGATCTGGGGGACTAATCCAGTCTCGACCCAGGTCAACGTGATGACCCACGCTGCCCGAGCCCGCAAAGAGCGCGGCGCCAAGATCGCGGCCATCGATATCTACGATAACGAGACGATGCAGCAGGCCGATCTCCGGATCATTCTGCGTCCGGGGACCGACGGGGCCTTCGCCTGCGGCGTGATGCACGTGCTGTTTCGCGATGGTCTTGCGGATCGCGGCTATCTGGCCCGCTACACCGACTGTCCGGACGACCTCGAAGCGCATCTTAAGACGCGGACGCCAGCATGGGCCTCTGCGATCTGCGGCGTGCCGGAGGCGGAGATCGAAGCGTTTGCGCATGCGGTGGGCCACACCAAGCGCAGCTTCTTCCGGCTCGGCTATGGGTTTACCCGCAGCCGCAACGGCGCCGCGCAGATGCACGCTGCGCTGTGTATTCCGGCGGTGACGGGGGCGTGGCAGCACGAAGGCGGCGGCGCTTTCTTCAACAATGGCGCGATCTTCGGCTTCGACAAGACTCTGATCGAGGGGCTGGATCAGCTCGATCCGGCGACGCGGGTACTCGATCAGTCCAAGATCGGTCGCATCCTCACCGGTGATGCCGAGGCGCTGGATGGCGGCGCGCCGGTCAAGGCGATGCTGATCCAGAACACCAATCCGATGACCGTCGCGCCGGAGCAGGAGTTGGTCCGCGCCGGCTTCGCCCGCGAAGATCTGTTCGTTGCGGTGCATGAGCAGTTCATGACCGAGACCGCGCTGGTGGCCGATATCGTGTTGCCGGCGACGATGTTCTTGGAGCACGACGACCTGTATTACGGCGGCGGCCATCAGCACATCTCGGTCGGCGCCCGGCTGGTCGAACCTCCCGGCGAATGCCGCTCCAATCACGAGGTGCTTCAGGGGCTGGCGCAGCGGCTCGGCGTCGATCATCCGGCGTTCGCGATGACGCCGCGGGAGGTCATCGATACGACGCTGAAAGCCAGCGGCCATGGCGGCATCGAGCAGCTCGAGGCCGATCTTTGGCGCGATCTGCAGCCGGATTTCCGCGCCTCTCACTTCCTTGACGGTTTCGGGCATCCGGACGGCAAGTTTCACTTCCGGGTCGACTGGGGTAACGTCAACCTCGCGCGCAAACTGCGGCTGGGACCGTGGCAGGAGATGCCAAGCCTGCCGGATCACTGGGCGGTGACCGAACAGGCCGATGCGCAGCATCCGTTCCGGCTTGCTACGAGCCCGGCCCGGAGCTTCCTCAACACCACCTTCAACGAGACGCCATCGTCGCAGGCACGCGAAGGCGAGCCCAACGTGATGATGCACCCGGCCGATGCTGCCGAGTTCGGCGTCGGTGAGGGCGACCTGGTGATGCTGGGGAATGCCCGGGGAGAAACGATGCTGACGGTCAGGCTCAGCAGCGGACTGCGCCGCGGCGTCTTGATCGCCGAATCAGTGTTTCCGAACCGGGCTCATCGCGGCGGACGTGGAATTAACGTCCTGACCAGCGCAGAATCAATCGCGCCGCACGGCGGTGCGGCGTTTCACGATAATAAAGTCTGGATAAAGAAGGCTGATGCGCCACTCGCGAAGCGCGACTGAGGCCCGATTAATCCGGTCGTAACCGGAGGTCGGCAGTCGTTATCGCTTCGCGAGTTGCGCGTTCAGGCTCAGCGCTGGTGGCCGAGGCCGATACCGAGCTTCAGCGCCTTCTGGCGCAGCGAGCCGACGGTCCGATTGGTCAGACGGGCGATTTCCGCCACCGGAGTGCGCGCCTTCGAATGCGCCTTCAACTCCTTGATGTCTTCCTTGGTGTACTCGCGGCGAGTGATCTTGCCCTTCTTGGCGGCCTTGGCCTTGGTAGCGGTCTTCGCCGCGGCCTTGGTCACGACCTTCTTGGCCTTCTTCGACTTCGCTGCGGTCTTCGCAGTCTTTGCTTTCGCTTTCTTTGCCACGCGTAGGCTCCTTTAGTGAAGCGCCCTTCTACTACACCCATTCCGTGCCGACAATTCGGAAATTGAGAATTTCGAACTGATCGAGGCGGCTTCGGTTAGCATTAGTTTAAGTGTGTGTAGTTGGCAATTTGGCGAAATTAGGTACTCGCGCGTAGTGACTATCGCCGTTTTGTCGATGTCTTGGCTCGTTGACACCGGTCAAACTGCTGCAAATCACTACACCGGCCCGGTTCGTGCCGGGTTTTCTCGCAAAGTGGAAACTTGCCACGGAAGAGTGCAAATCGGTGCCCGTCAGCCGTGTATTTCCGAGGGGTGGTGCTGCTGATGGAGACGATTTGTCGCGAATAACGCGCTGGGACGCGGGCGCGCTTAGTGTGCGCGGGCTACGCAATCCATCCAACCAAAGGCGTATCGGGGGGGCGCCGGCGAGATATCAGCGCGACGAGAACAGTGGAATGCGATTGATCAGCGCGGCTATTTCGCGTTTGGCGCGAGTGCGGCGCGAGTGCGGGCGAGCGTGCGCTCGTAATAGTCCTCGCGCTCCTGCTTCAGGCTGATCTGCAGATTTCGGAAGGCTGCAATGCGTTTCGCGATCTCTTCGCGTTCTCGCGATGCAATCGTTTCAGGACGAGACACTTCAGCCTCGGAGTGTTGGGTTGCCGGAGGTATTTGCGCCCGTGAGTCGGTCTGGAACTCGGTATTTCCGTGATCACCGGTCGGAATGCCCGCTGCAGCCGCGTCCTCAGAGCCATTATCCCGGCTGCTGCTGTCGCTGAAATCAGCGGACTCGGAGTTTGGCAGTTGCGACGACGTCATTGCTCTTCCTAAAAGTCATCATTGGGAGCGCTGATCAGGGGCGTCAATCGAAATCGCCGCCAACGGGCTGCGGTGGTGGATAAATCGTACGGTTGGTTGCGCTGAAAGCGGTACTCGGTAGCCCAGCGCGAAAGTTGGAGAGGGCGCCCATAGCCGAGATCACTCTCGAGTCCCTGAGCATCGAAGAGCTGGCCGCCTTGCGGGACGAAGCGACCGATAAGCTCGCGAGAAGGTCGCCGCGCGCCAAGCCGAGCTCGCGATGCTGTCGCGCTACGGCCAGATCACCAAGAAGGGGCCGGCTGCCGAAGCCAAGCCCAAGAAGGAAGCCAAAGACGCGTGGCATTCGTCGAAAGATCAGTCGATGGCGGCGTAGGCAGTCCACTGTTGCGGCTTATTGGGCGCCGACGAAGGATGTAGGCGCTTGCTTCAGTTCAAACCGATGACAGCAGCGGCGCTGCTCACGGCTTGCAATCTCTTGCAGCATCGTTCTTATTTCCGGCTCGCGGCGTGGACGGATCGGTCTTTGCGCCGCGTGGCTGCTTTCCTCAGATCTCCTACCGGAAATCCAATATGTCGGATCATCACGGCCCTCTCCGCGTCGGCATCGGTGGCCCCGTGGGCTCGGGCAAGACGGCGCTGATGGACCTGCTCTGCAAGTCGATGCGCGAGCGCTATGACATCGCGGCGATCACCAACGACATTTACACCAAGTGGGACGCCGAATTCCTGGTGCGCTCCGGTTCGCTGACGCCGGACCGCATTGCCGGGGTGGAGACTGGTGGCTGCCCGCATACCGCGATCCGCGAGGACGCGTCGATGAATCTCGCCGCCGTGGCCGAGATGCGCAGCAAGTTTCCGGGGCTCGATCTGGTGCTGATCGAGTCCGGCGGCGACAACCTGGCCGCGACATTCTCGCCCGAACTCGCCGACATCACCATTTATGTGATCGACGTCGCCGCAGGAGACAAAATCCCCTCCAAAGGCGGCCCAGGTATCACCCGGTCCGACCTCCTGGTGATCAATAAGATCGATCTGGCGCCCTATGTCGGCGCGTCGCTGGAGAAGATGGATACCGATGCCAAGCGAATGCGCGGCGCGCGGCCGTTCGTCATGACCAATCTGAAGAAGAGCGACGGACTCGATCGCATTATCGGCTTTATTGAAGAGAAGGGCGGCCTGACGCCGCGGCAGTCGGCCTGAGCCCCAGCGCAGCCACCTGCGGTATTTCCGCGTGCGCTGCAGTACCAACTTCGTGATCGTTGGGACGGGAACGAAATCAGGCCGGGTGTGGTTGAACCGCTCTTGGAATTCGTGCCCCACCGACCGTCCTCCAGGATCGTTCAGTTGCGCTCAGGTCGACGCTTCTTCATGGTGGGGCCGGTTTCGATACGTTGAATAGGTGAGGCGGACGCTCCGCCTCGGACAACGAGTAAGAGCGTGGTTCGGCTTGGCTTCATCATCGGCTTGATCGCTATCATCGGGGTGGTGCTGTCAGGCTTTTCCGCATCCCGCGTCTATGAGCAGGAAGCGGCGATCCAGCGCATCGCGCTCGGACGGGCCATCGATGTTCATGCCAGTCAGGTTCAGGACCGCCTCACCGAGCGCGAACTGCTCGGCCGGGTCGCTTCAGGGCTGTTTCGCAAACCCTCGGTGATCAAGGCCGACATGCTGCAGCCGCTGCGGTCGTCGATCTACACCTTCAAGACCGATTTCGTGCTGGCGACCTGGGTGGCACGGCTGAAGCCCGAGGAAGTGCCGGCCGCCGAGGCTGAGCTGACCAAAGCGGGCTTTCCCGATCCGGCCGTGCGCGACTATGACGGCAAGCCGCTCGATCTGAGCAGCCCGGTGCCGCTCGACGTGGTGATGGATGTCGAGCCGCGAAACGCCGAGACCATGGCGCTGACCGGCCGGATGCTGGATCATGACCCGGTGCTCGGCCGCACCTTTGCGCAGGCGCTGGCCGAGGGCCAGCCGCACGTCTCCGACCCGGTGCCGCTGACGGGCAGCGGTCCGGTCGGTGTCGTTCTGGCGGCGCCGGTGATGAACACCGACAGTTCGGACATCGTCGGCTTCGTCACCTTCTCCTATAAGCTCGCCACGCTGATGCTCACCAACGACGATCTGTCGTTGTTCTCGGTGGTGCTGAAGGATCCGAGCCGCGAGGGTTATGAACTGCTCGCCGACGAAAGCGGCGAGATCACCTCGCGGGCGGCGCATCCGGAAGGGGCCAATCCGATCATCGTTCGCACCGTGACCTTCGGTAATCGGGACTGGTCGCTGGCCTATTACCCGAAGATCGATCCCTATGACCGCGCTCAGAAGATGGCGCTGATCATCGGGCTCGCTGGTCTGGCGCTGACGCTGATCGTCTGCGGGCTGTTCGGTTACGTCAGCTACAGCAACATCCGGCTGCGGCGCGAAATCCAGATGCGGATTGGTTTTGAGCGCCGGTTGACTGCGGTGATCGACGAGCTCAACCACCGGGTGAAGAACATCCTGGCGGTGATCCAGTCGATCGTGACCAGGACGCTGCGCCACGGCTCCGATCTCGACGTCGCGCGCGAGCTGCTGATCGGGCGGATTCATGCAATGTCCAACGTCGTGTCGCTGCTCAGCGACAGCCAGTGGCAGGGCGTGATGCTCAAGGGCCTGTTCGAAGGACGGGCAATCCCGCATGCCGACCGTATCGAGGTCGACGGTCCCGATATCGCGGTCAGCGCGCGGGCGGCACAGAGCCTGTCCCTGCTGTTCTTCGAGCTGGCGTCGCATTCCGATGAGGGCTTGGCCGTGGTCGGCAAGCACCCGCGGGTGGTTGCGAGCTGGACCGTCACCGGAGAAGCCAAGGACGCAACATTTCATTTCCGCTGGGAAGAGTTCAACACCAGCGCGGCGACCCGGCGCCCGGACAGCGAGTTCGGCATTATCCTGCTCGACCGCGTGGCGCCCGAAGCGCTCGGCGGCACGTCGAAGCGCTACTTCACCGACGTCAGCTACGTCTATGAGCTGACCGCGCCGCTCGATACAGTCGTGGACGTCAACGAGCGTGATCGCACCGGGCAGATCACCGCGCCGGTGCGCCCGATCCGTAAATCCCCGAAACAGCCGCGCTAGTTCGCACGCAAACAGCCGGATCTGGCCGATGCATGCTCGGCCAGATCTCGGTCTGTTCGCGAGGGGGAGCCCCGCTTGGATCGTGTCTTGGGGAGTGATACCGACGCCAGAGATCGCTCGATGCGTCGTTGGATCGA
Source organism: Rhodopseudomonas sp. G2_2311 (assembly GCF_047501505.1). Taxonomy (NCBI): domain Bacteria; kingdom Pseudomonadati; phylum Pseudomonadota; class Alphaproteobacteria; order Hyphomicrobiales; family Nitrobacteraceae; genus Rhodopseudomonas; species Rhodopseudomonas sp. G2_2311. The sequence goes on along the minus strand of NZ_JAZDRK010000004.1, from coordinate 354,239 downwards.
GCGATCCCCGCCGGGTCGGCGGTGGATCAGCCGTTGCCGCCAATCACGGCACGGACGGTGTCGTCGGGTCCGAAGTCTTCAGCACCGTCGACATAGAGCAGCGCACTGAGCTTGGATCTGGCCCGGTTGACGCGGCTCTTGATAGTGCCGACTGCACAACCGCAGATCGCCGCGGCGTCTTCGTAGGAAAACCCGGAGGCTCCAACCAGGATGAGCGCTTCACGCTGGTCCTGCGGCAGCTTGTCTAGCGCAGCGCGGAATTCCTCAAATTCCAAGTGTGCGGTCTGCCCCGGCTGCGACTTCAGGGTCTTGGCGTAGCTGCCATCGGCGTCTTCGACCTCCCGGCGCCGCTTGCGATAGTCGGAGCGGAACAGGTTGCGGAGGATCGTGAACAACCACGCGGGCAGGTTCGAGCCCGGCTGAAACGAGTCGATATTGGCGAGCGCTCGCAGCAGGGTTTCCTGGACCAAGTCGTCAGCACGATCGGCGTTGCCGCTCAGCGAGATCGCGAACGCACGCAGGCTCGGCACGGCGGCGAGAATGTCGTCACGAAGGGAATCGGTGAGAGGCATTAGTCCCTCCCTTCGGTCGCGGTCGAGTCCGAGGCATTGGCGGCTTCGGCCGCCTGCTGCGGATCGTCGAGCTTCTTGATCAGCTCCGCGAACCGATCAGGAACGCCTTGCCGGACCACGTCGTCGTACATCGCGCGCAATTGATGTCCGATCCGGGCCTGGATTTCGGCGTTGAGACCTCCCTTAGTGCCTGGAGCCGACTTCTTCATGGTTTGAGCCTTGAATTCTTGCATGACTGATCCAATGTTTTCCCCATGGTCAAGTCCCCTGAACTTCGAGGGTTTTCTTGATCTGTCGCCGTTCACGGGACCCTAATGCGATCCCGGCATGAAAGTTCCACACGGGAATGGAACTTTTGCCCCGCTCGGGCGTAGTTGCCCTCGCAGAGGTGCCGGCCCGCCGCTGGCGATGGCCGAATGACTGATGGAGTGGGGATGTCGAGATCACAGGTTGTTGCAGAGCATTTGCCCTTGCTGCGCCGCTATGCGCGCGCGCTGACCGGTAGCCAGACCTCCGGCGACGCTTACGTAGGCGCCATGCTGGAGGCGCTGCTCCAGGATCCGGCCCTGCTCGACGAGCGGCACGGTCCTCGTGCCGGTCTTTTCCGTTTGTTTACCCAAATTTGGAACTCGGTCGCCCTGAACGACGAATCCGACGTTCGGACACTGCCGATGCCGTCGGAGCGCCGCCTGTCGGCGATCACTCCGCTCCCCCGCCAAGCCTTTCTGCTGCTGTCGCTCGAGGGCTTCTCGGAAGAGGAAGTCGCCTTCGTACTGCAGGCCGAGGTCACCGAAGTCCGTCAGTTGGTCGAGACCGCCGGCAAGGAGATGGCCGAGGAGATCGCCACCGACGTCCTCATCATCGAGGACGAGACCTTCATCGCGATGGATCTCGAGAGCTTGGTCAAGGGCTTAGGCCATAACGTGATCGGTGTCGCCCGCACCCACGCCGACGCGATCGCGCTGGCACGGACCAAGAAGCCGGGCCTGATCCTGGCCGACATCCAGCTCGCCGACGGCAGCTCCGGCCTCGACGCGGTTAACGAACTGCTAAGGACCTTCGAAGTGCCGGTGGTGTTCATCACCGCCTATCCGGAGCGCTTCCTGACCGGCGAACGTCCGGAGCCGGCCTTCCTGATCTCCAAGCCGTTTCAGCCTGCGATGGTCTCGGCGGTCGCCAGCCAGGCGCTGTTCTTTCAGCGCAATTCGCGCAACCGTAAGCCCAACGCGGTCGCTTCCTGATCATTCCCTCATCGGCCGAATACGACGAACGCCGTCCGGCTCTGCCGGGCGGCGTTTTGCTTTGCTGCGAGTGACGTGCTGGAAGCTTGGGAATCAAACAGGGCGCGGCTGGCATCACACAGCCGCGCCCTGTATCGCCGGCTTCGGGGCAGGGGGACTTAACCGGCGCCGGGTGAACGCCGGTAGGTAAAAACCGTTCCGCGTCAACTGCTAAAAACGTTAACACGCTCTGTTGATCGATGGTTATCGAACCGCTTGGCCGCTCCCGCGATTAATCATTGTGTGCATCGCGAACGCGTAGTTGGCGGTGCCGCAACAGGGAAAAGCGGCATAACGCCAGCTACAACAAAGCGGCAAGATACCATGTCACAGATTGTGCGGGGAATTTTGGGCGCCATTGCTATCACCGGAACGCTTGGCGCGGCCCAACTGGCTGTCGGCGAAGACCTCGGTCACGCCGGACTGATGCAGCAGGCGTCAGTCGCCGCACCGGCACCCCAAGACGTCAACCGTTCGGGCAAAGCCGATCGTGCTGGTATCAGCGGCGATATGCAGCCCGGCCAGACTTTTGCCGTGACACTGATCGGCCAATCGGTTCTCGTCCGAATCCCCAAGGAGCAGGCCGATGGAGCAGCGGGTAGCGCGCCCGCAGCCACCACCAAGCCGGCGATCGCGCCGAAGCGGATCGTGGCCTGCGAGCCGGTGGTAAGTGTCCTCACCGAGGTTGCCAAGCAGCTCCAGCCCGGACGTTGCGTCGCGTAACGCTTTCATCAGACAACAGAACATACGACATCCGCCCCTGGGGCGGATGTTTTTGTTTAAGGCCTTCGCGGTGAGCGGGCGTTAGGCCGGCGCGCCGGCGTCAGTCGCCGCCGGGAAGCTGCGGGGCGTCCTCGGGCATCAGGTGCTCCTTGAGCACCAGCCCGACGATCAGCAGCGGGGAGGCCAGGAAGCTTCCCATCGGCCCCCACAGCCAGGTCCAGAACGCCAGGGTGATGAATACCGCCAGCGCGTTCAGCGACAGTCGCCGCCCGATGATCGTGGGCGTGATGAAGTGGCCTTCAAAGAAAGTGAGGAGGGTGAAGCCCAACGGGGCCAGCAGCCCGGCTCCCAGGGTCGGCATGCTGATGATGCCGACGACCGTGAGCACGACAAACATCACGAACGGCCCGATGATCGGGATGAAATTCAGCACCGCCGCCAGCGCCCCAAGGCCGGCCGGGTTCGGCATGCCGGCGGCGGCGCAGATCAGGCCAGTGGCGGCGCCGTAGCACAGGTTGATGACGGTGACGGTCAGCAGATAGGCGCCGAGGCTGCCTTCGATCTCGTTGAGGATCCGCAGCGTCCGCAGCCGGGCATCTCGGCCGGCGAAAACCATTACCAGCGATCGCCTGAGATCCTTCCAGCTCGCCACGAACAGCACCAGCATCACCAGAAACAGCAGGAGCTCGGTGAGGGTGGGCGAGAGGAATTCGAACACCCAGTCGATCTTCGGCATCTGCACCGAGCTCTGCGGCAGGCTTTCGGAGCCGCTCAGTGAGCTTTGGATCTGCCGCCACATCTGCAGCGGCCGATCGAGCACGTGCAGCTTTTCGCGCAGCAGGGAGCCGACCTCGGGAATCCGGCTGCTCCACTCGATCAGCGGTGCCGAGATCAGCCCGATCATGAAGGTGACTGTGCCGAGCCCCAGCGCCACGATCAGCACCGCGCTGACCGCGCGGGGAATCCGGAAGCGCTCCAGGAAGCTCGCCGCCGGCGACACCATGGTGCCGACCACGAAGGCGGTGACCATCGGCAAAAAGAACGGCTTTCCGACGTACAGCAAGCCGACCAGCAGGATCACCAGCAGGGCGACCAAAGCGAGCGCAACGACTTCGGTGCGCCGGATCAACGGCGGCCGCTCGTCCTTGCTGTCGGGAAGCGGCGTGCCGGCAGGCTCGGCGGGAAGTACGCGCAATGGACCACCCAGCGTCTGAGTAATGTGTGGAGACGTGGAAGTCGACGGCGAGCGGGCCGGATGACGGCGCAACCATCGAAGACTGCCGCTGCGTGCAACGACGATCGACCAAGAAGGTTCCGGGCTCGCTGCTGACGACTTCACGCATCGCTTGAATCAGATGCGGGAACGGACTGGAGCGCGACGGCGTTCTTTCGCCGACGCCGCACGGACGTCGCAACTAACAGCGGGGACTTTCCATGATCACCACGATGCTGTCTGCATGCGTCCCGCAGCGGCGACGCGCGTTCAATTCGGTGGCGGCGACCGGTGCCGTGCTTTTGCTCGCGCTGGCGCTGCCGGCGACTCCGGCTGCCGCCCAGGCGCTTGGCTATGCGGCGCAGCCGCCGCAGTTCGCCCCGTTCGAATCCGACGAGGCGATGGTCGTGCCGTCCGATCCGGCCGATAACGATGTTGCGGTCGACGCGAACGAGGACGCGCAGCTCCCTGACCGGCTGCGCCGGACGGTGGTGAGCTATCCGAGCAAGGAGCCGGCCGGCACCATCGTGATCGATACCTCGAACACCTATCTGTATTACGTGCTCGGCGGCGGTCGGGCGATCCGCTACGGCGTCGGCGTCGGCCGCGAAGGCTTCACTTGGGCCGGCGTCCAGACCATCACCCGCAAGGCCGAGTGGCCGGACTGGCGGCCGCCGGCGGAGATGATTGCGCGTCAGCCCTATCTGCCGCGCTTTATGGCCGGCGGCCCGGGCAACCCGCTCGGCGCGCGGGCGATGTATCTCGGCTCCACCGCGTACCGCATCCACGGAACCAATGATCCGTCGACGATTGGCAAGTTCGTCTCCTCGGGCTGCATCCGGCTGACCAATGAGGACGTCGAGGACCTGTTCAGCCGGACCGGGATCGGGACCCGCGTCGTGGTGCTGCCGAAGTCGGGATCGCATCCGATCGAAGCGCGCTCGACCCTGCGGCCCGGCCGGCAGGCCATGAACATCTCAGCCTCGTCGATCGACTAACGCCAGACAGCCGGAGACCTCATGCGCAAGCTCACCTCACGCCAGATCGGAATCGGTGCCGCGGCACTTGCGGCTGTGACCGTGGTGACGCCTCCGGCGCATGCGCAGGATTTCTTTCAGGCGCTGTTCGGCGGCTTCCAGGCGCCGCGCTACCAGCCGCGGATGCCGGCGCTGCCTTTTGCCGATGACGGCTATGGCCGGGACACGCGGGAGCGAATGTCGCGTTCGAGCGCACGCACCTATTCGACCGGAGGGCAGGCGTATTGCGTCCGAACCTGCGACGGCCGCTACTTCCCGATCTCGTCCAGCGGCGGCGACACCAAGGCCGAGACCTGCAACAGCTTCTGCCCGTCGAGCGACACCAAGGTCGTGTATGGCTCATCGATCGAGAACGCCCGCACGTCCAGCGGCAAGCCGTACTCCGAATTGCCGAACGCGTTTAAATTCCGCACCGAGATCGTCGCCGGCTGCACTTGCAACGGCAAAGACCAGTTCGGCCTCGCTAAGATCCCGATCGAGGACGATCCGACGGTGCGCAAGGGCGACATCATCGCCGGCAAGGACGGCCTGATGGTCGCGGCCCGTAATGCCTCCGGCAACGACGGCAAGGTGGCACTCGCTCCGGCCTCCGGCGCCGATCACGTCCGCGCCGGCTATTCCAAGGTCCCGGTGCTGGCTCAGGACTAATCCATCGGCTGCCAACAGTTTGGAAGCCGCGCGTCTGCCGCGCGGCATTTCTCATGGGAAGTTACGATAGTTCCGAACTTGGAACTGATCAGCGTCTTGGCGATTGATCCGGTGCGGCGCGGCCGCGGGTTGGAGCTAGGAAGATGAGCATTCTGATCGGAATTCTGATTACATTTCTCGTCGTCATATTGGTGCTGTATCTGATCAACATGCTGCCGATGGACGGCCGCGCCAAACAGATCGCACGGATCATCGTTATCATCATCGGCGTCGTATCGCTGTTGAAATATCTGGCGGTGTTCTAAGTCAGCAATCCGGCCGGGCAATCGCCCGGCCTTTTCGTTGGTCGCCGCAAAGCAGAGCCGCGTAAGTCATTCGATGTTGCCTACAGCAAAAAGCCCCGGCTCTCGCCGGGGCTTCGCATGTCGAGCTGTGATGTCGATCACTTCAGGGTCGAGAACCAGTCGTCGACGTCTTTGCGGACCTGGTCCTTGGCATAGCCGTAGCGCTCCTGCAGCTTGCCTTCGAGCTGGTCGCGGCGGCCCTCGATCACGTTGAGATCGTCGTCGGTGAGCTTGCCCCACTTCTCTTTGACGTTGCCCTTGAACTGCTTCCAGTTACCTTCAACGCGGTTCCAATCCATCCTGTCCTCCAGTGTTTGAATGCCGGTCAACGGGCGGTGCTGAGGATGGTTCCGGCTTCCGCTGCGGCAAGCCGTCACCCGAGGCTTGCGGGCTGCGGTCTTGAAATCAGCAGCAAGTAACGAGCTACCAAAGCAAAAGACCTCCCCCGGGCGGGGGAGGTCTCGTGACTGTGGAAGTAACAGGTCCGCTGTTTTAGCGTGCCGAGTCGAGGTGCGCCGCCTTCGCTTCGCGGCGGCGCTCATGCAGGATGAACTCGGTGTAGCCGTTCGGCTGAGCGCGGCCCTTGAAGATCAGGTCGCACGCGGCTTCGAACGCGACGCCATCGAAGTCCGGCGCCATCGGCCGGTACAGCGCATCGCCTTCGTTCTGCTTGTCGACCACCACGGCCATCCGTTTCAGCGAATCCATCACCTGCTCCTTGGTGACGACACCATGGTGTAGCCAGTTGGCGAGATGCTGGCTGGAGATGCGCAGCGTGGCGCGGTCTTCCATCAGGCCGACGTCGTGGATGTCCGGCACCTTCGAGCAGCCGACGCCCTGGTCGATCCAGCGCACCACGTAGCCGAGGATGCCCTGGCAGTTGTTGTCGATCTCCTGCCGGACATCGTCCGGCGCCCAGTTCGAATTCGACACCGGAATGGTGAGGATGTCCTCGAGCTTGGCGCGCGGGCCGCCCTTGGCCAGCTCCTGCTGGCGCGCGATCACGTCGACTTGGTGATAGTGCAGCGCGTGCAGCGTTGCTGCGGTCGGCGACGGCACCCAGGCGGTGGTGGCGCCAGCCTGCGGGTGGCCGATCTTCTGCGCGATCATGTCGGCCATCTTGTCGGGCGCTGCCCACATGCCCTTGCCGATCTGGGCATGGCCGGGCAGGCCGTCGACCAAGCCGGTGTCGACGTTCCAGTCCTCGTAGGCCTTGATCCAGGGCTGCGCCTTCATCTCGTTCTTGCGGATCATCGGACCCGCTTCCATCGAGGTGTGGATCTCGTCGCCGGTGCGGTCGAGGAAGCCGGTGTTGATGAAGCAGATCCGCTTGCTCGCATTCTGAATGCAGGCCTTGAGGTTCACCGTGGTGCGGCGCTCCTCATCCATGATGCCGACCTTCAGCGTGTTCTCGGTCAGGCCGAGCATCTTCTCGATGCGGCCGAACAGCTCGACCGTGAGGGCGACTTCATCCGGGCCGTGCATCTTCGGCTTGACGATGTAGACCGAGCCGGTGCGGCTGTTGCGGGTCTTGCCGAGGTGCTTCAGATCGTGGATCGCGATCAGGCCTGACACCGCGGCGTCGAGGAAGCCTTCCGGGATCTCCTGACCTTCGCTGTCGAGCACCGCATCGGTCCACATGTGGTGACCGACGTTGCGCATCAGCAGCAGGCTGCGGCCGTGCAGCGAGATTTCCTTGCCGTCCGGCGCGGTGTAGGTGCGGTCGCCGTTGAGCGCGCGGGTAACGGTCTTGCCGCCCTTCTCGAAGCTCTCCGACAGCGTGCCGTCCATCAGGCCGAGGGTGTTGCGATAGATCAGCACCTTGTCGTCGGCGTCGACGGCGGCGACCGAGTCTTCCATGTCGAGAATGGTCGAGACTGCCGACTCGATGATCAGGTCGGCGACGCCGGCCGGATCGTCCTTGCCGATGGCGCTGGCGCGGTCGATCTTGATCTCGATGTGCAGGCCGTTGTTGACCACCAGCACCGCGCTCGGACTGGCGGCATCACCGAGGAAGCCGGCGAACTGCGCCGGCTTCTTCAGACCGGTGGCATTCCCGCTCTTCAGCTTGGCCGACAGCTGGCCGGCGATGACGCTGTAGCCGGTGACGTCGCTGTGGCTGCCGGTAGCAAGCGGCGCGGCCTGGTCGAGGAACGCCTTGGCCTTGGCGATCACCTTGTCGCCGCGGGCCTTGTCGTAGCCCTTGGCCTGGGTGGCTTCCTGCGGGATCGCGTCGGTGCCGTAGAACGCGTCGTACAGCGAGCCCCAGCGCGCGTTCGCGGCGTTCAGCGCGTAGCGCGCGTTCGACAGCGGCACCACCAGCTGCGGGCCGCAAAGCTTGCCGATTTCTTCGTCGACATTGGCGGTCTCGACCGGCGCGGTCGCCGGCTCGGGCTGCAGGTAGCCGATCTCCTTCAGGAACGCGGTGTAGGCCGCCATGTCCTGCTTCTTGCCCTTGTTGGCGAGATGCCACGCATCGATCTTGGCCTGCAGATCGTCGCGGGTCTTCAGCAGCGCGCGGGTCTTCGGCGCCAGATCACGAACGATCGCAGCGAGTCCGGCCCAGAATACGTCGGGAGCGATGCCGGTTTTCGGCGCGGCCTCCTTGGCGATGAAGTCGAACAGCACAGGCGCGATTTTCAGTCCGTGGGCGTCAATACGATTCATTTTTGGATGTCTCGCGAGAAAACGGCGCGCTGGCGCCTTTTCAGGGGTCAAATGACCGGTCGCCGCGTAGCGGCGCCGGGTGCTCCTTTTAGCGTCAAAGGTCGCCAAAAGAGAAGGCCCGCACTGTCTGGCTGCAGTCAGGCGCCGCCGGGAACCCTTCCGTTCCCGGCCCAAACGCCGCTCTGCCGGGAGTCGCGGCAGGAAGGAGGCCGGCACGGCCCTTGCTCAGCTCAGACTCCAGATGCGGCCGAGAAAGACTGTCTCTGGCAAGTGGCGACGAGGGGCGAAATTTCTCTACGGATCAGCAGAGTTGGAATGGAATGATTTTCTTCCGGCCCGGCTTGTGTCGCGGAGGCGGAGAAAATAATTCTAAACAGCCCCAGGTGGCGATGGAGCGGACATGCGATTTCTTCCAGTGTTTCTGGATCTGGCGACGGGACCCGTGGTGCTGGTGGGGGCCGGTGAGATGGCGCGCGCCAAGCTGCGGCTGTTGCTCGGCGCTGGTGCTTCGGTCCGCTGGTACGTCACCGATGGCGACCGCGATCTGGCCGGCCTGACCGAGGCCGAGCGGGCGCGGGTGAGTTTCCCGGACGGCGATCCGGCCGCCGCCGACCTCACCGGGACGATCGCGCTGCTGTGTGCGGGCGCTGGCGAGATCGCCGCCCAGCTGGCCGCGAAGGCGCGGGCACTCGGCGTGCCGGTCAATGTCATGGACGAGCTGTCGCACTCGACCTTCATCTTTCCGGCGATCGTCGATCGCGGCGACGTCGTGGTGGCGATCGGCACCGGCGGGTCTTCGCCGGTGGTGGCGCGCCGCCTCCGCGAACTGATCGAGACCGTGGTGCCGGCGCGGATCGGCGAATTGGCCGCGCTGATCGGGCGTTGGCGCACGCCGATCAAGACTCGGATTCCTGAATTCCCGCTGCGCCGCCGGTTCTGGGAGCGCGTCGTGGACGGCCCGATCGGCCGCGCTGTGCTCGAAGGGCGTTTGACCGATGCCGAGACCGAACTGAAGAAGATCGACGATGCCACCGACTACGCACGGCATTCGCTCGGCCGCCGCGCCGATGGCCATGTCACCTTGGTGGGCGCCGGACCGGGGGATCCCGATCTGCTGACGCTGAAGGCGCTGCGGGCGCTGTCGGACGCCGATGTGGTGTTCTACGACGAGCTGGTTTCTCCGGAGGTTCTCGATCGCATCCGCCGCGACGCCAAGCGTGTCCCGGTCGGCCGCCGCGTCGGGCAGCCGGGCATCGGTCAGGAGGCGATCAATGCGCTGCTGATCGAAGCCGCGCGCGCCGGACAGCGCGCAGTGCGGCTCAAGGGCGGCGATGCATTCGTGTTCGGCCGCGGCGGCGAAGAAGTCGAAGCGCTGCGCGAAGCCGGCGTGTCCTATGCGGTTGTGCCGGGCATCAGCGCGGCGTTCGGCGCAGCGTCGCAGTTCGAAGTGCCGCTGACCTATCGCCACGAAGCCCTGCGCATCACCTTCCTCACCGCGCACAAGGCCAAGGACGCCGAGACGGTCGACTGGTCGGCGCTGACCGACCAGAAGATGACCGTGGTGGTCTACATGGGCATGAGCGCCGCGCCGACGATTCGTCAGGCCTTGCTCGCGGCGGGCCGCGCCGCCGATACCCCGGTCGGCGTGTTCGCGCGCGTGACGCGGCCGGACGCCGTGGCGGCGGTGGGCGTGCTCGACGATCTGCCGGCACTGGTCGAGCAGGTCGAGGGCGGCCCGGCGCTGCTGGTGATCGGCGATGTCGTCACCCACTCGGCGCCGTGGCGCCAGCAACAACTCCTGCAACTCGTTTCGACCTATCAGATGGCCGCCGAATGACGTCCCCGCTGCAACAGAAGATCAAGATCACCGGCCCCTCTGTGGTGACTGCAAACCGCACCACCGACGGCGTGGTGATCTACCGGACCGCAACGAACGGCTGGTCGACCGATCTGGCCGACGCCGCGATCGTGCGCGAGGCCGAGCCGGCGCGCGCGCTGCTCGCCGCTGCGACCGCCGACGATGTCGGCGCGGTCGGTGCCTACATCGCGCCGGTCGAGATCGGAGCTGACGGTGCCGTCGCTCCCGGAAATCTGCGCGAAAAAATCCGCCGCGACGGCGTCACCATCGCGCTGCCCGTTCGGGCTTGAGGGCTGTTCCATGTATGCTTACGACGAGATCGATCGCGCCATTGTCCACGAGCGCGTCGACGAATTCCGCGATCAGGTGCGCCGCCGTCTCAACGGCGAGCTGACCGAAGACGAGTTCAAGCCGCTGCGGCTGATGAACGGCGTGTATCTGCAACTCCACGCCTACATGTTCCGCGTCGCCATTCCTTACGGGACGCTGTCCTCCGAGCAGCTTCGCAAGCTGGCTCATGTCGCGCGGACCTACGACCGCGGCTACGGTCATTTCACGACGCGCCAGAACATCCAGTTCAATTGGATCGCGCTCGCCGATCTGCCGGATGCGCTCGCTGAGCTCGCCGAGGTCGGCATTCACGCGATGCAGACCTCCGGCAATTGCACCCGCAACGTCACCGCCGATCAGTGGGCCGGCGTCGCGCCGGGCGAGATCGAGGATCCGCGGGTCTGGGCCGAAATCCTGCGCCAGCACACCGCGCTGCATCCGGAATTCTCGTTCCTGCCGCGCAAGTTCAAGTTCGCCATCACGGCGTCCGATCACGACCGCGCCGCGATCAAGATCCACGACATCGGGCTGAAGCTGGTCAGGAACGACGCCGGCGAAACCGGCTTCGAAGTGCTGGTCGGCGGCGGGCTCGGCCGCAGTCCATTCATTGGCAGGACCATCAAGTCCTTCGTGAAGGGGCACGACATCCTCAGCTACATCGAGGCGATCCTGCGCGTCTACAATCAGTACGGACGCCGCGACAACATCTACAAGGCGCGCATCAAGATCCTGGTGCACGAGCTCGGGATCGAGAAGTTCGCCGCCGAGGTCGAGCAGGCATGGTCCGAGATTGCCGACGGACCGCTGACGCTCGACGACGAGATGATCGAGGACATCCGCTCGCGCTTCATCTATCCGGCCTATGAGAAGCTACCGGCCGAACCCGACGAGCTGCGCGCCGCGGCCGGCGATGCGCGGTTCGAAGCGTGGCGCAACAACTCGGTCGCGCCGCACCGGCATGATGGCTATGCCATCGTGACGTTGTCGCTGAAGCCGGCAGGCGGCCCGCCCGGTGATGCCACCGCCGAGCAGATGGATGCGGTCGCCGACCTTGCCGACAAATACTCGTTCGGCGAGATCCGCGTCGGCCATGAGCAGAATCTGGTGTTGCCGCACGTTGCCAAGCGCGACCTGCCGGCGCTGTGGGCCGCGCTCGACAAGCTCGCCCTCGCCACGCCGAACGTCGGTCTGGTCAGTGACATCATTGCTTGCCCGGGCCTCGATTACTGCTCGCTGGCGAATGCGCGGTCGATCCCGATCGCTCAGGAACTCTCGCGCCGGTTCGCCAGCCCCGAGACCGCCGCGCTGATCGGGCGGCTGCACATCAACATTTCCGGCTGCATCAATGCCTGCGGCCATCACCACGTTGGCCACATCGGCATTCTCGGCGTCGAGAAGAACGGCGAGGAGTTCTATCAGATCACCATCGGCGGTCGTGCCGACGAGGGCGCTGAGCTCGGGGTGCTGATCGGCCCCGCGGTGCCGTACGGCGAAGTCGCCGACGTGATCGAAGATATCGTCGAGGCCTATCTCAGCCTGCGGCAGCGGCCGGACGAATTGTTCGTCGACGCCGTCAAGCGCCTCGGCGTCGAGCCCTTCAAGGAGCGGGTCTATGCCACTCGTTAAGAACGGACAGATTGCGACCGATGAGTTCGTACTCGTCGCCGACGACGCAGAGTTGCCGGCCGCTGGTTCGGTGCTGATCTCGGCTACGCGCTTCCTGGCCGATCCCGAGCGGCTGGTGGCGCGCAACAGCCCGCTCGGCGTGATCTGGCCGAACAACCGCGATGTCGCCGAGCTGAAGCCTTGGCTCGACCGGCTGGCGCTGATTGCGCTGGTGTTTCCGACCTACAAGGATGGCCGGGCCCACAGCCAAGCGCGGCGGCTGCGCGAGGTCTATGGTTATCGCGGCGAACTGCGCGCCACCGGGCAGGTGCTGCGCGACCAGTTCACCTTCCTGGTCCGCAATGGCTTCGACGCGCTCGACGTCAAGAAGGAAGCCGACGCGCACGCCTTCGGCGAAGCGACGCATCGCTACACCGAATTCTATCAGCCGACCGGCGACGGTCACCGCAGCGCGCTGCAGCTCCGCCGCCAGCGGCATCTGACGTCGGCGACGTAGCCCGAACGCATTCGTCATTGCGAGCGCAGCGAAGCAATCCAGCGCCCCGCGTGCGGCATGGATTGCTTCGTCGCTGCGCTCCTCGCAATGACGGCGCTGTCTTTGTCGATTGACCTGGTGCGCGCTTTGCATCAAATGCGCCGCCATGAGCAATCAGCTTCTCGACCGTATCGTTGCCGAAATCGCCGATGAGATGGCGCAGCGGACGGACCGCGGCGAGGTGGCGAGCTACATTCCGGAACTGGCGCGGGTCGATCCGAAAGCCTTCGGCCTCGCGGTGATCGGTGCCGACGGCCATGTCGCCGCCGCCGGTGATGCCGACGTGCCGTTCTCGATCCAGAGCATCTCGAAGGTGTTCACGCTGACGCTGGCGCTCGGCAAGGCCGGCGATCGGCTGTGGCGGCGGGTCGGCCGTGAGCCGTCGGGCTCCGCCTTCAACTCGATCGTACAGCTCGAGCACGAGCGCGGCATTCCGCGCAATCCGTTCATCAATGCCGGCGCGATCGCCGTCACCGATCTGATCCTGTCCGGGCATCAGCCGCGCGAAGCGCTCGGCGAGATCCTGCGCTTCATGCAGTTTCTGGCCGGCGATCCCACCGTCGCGATCGATGAAGCGGTGGCGAAGTCCGAGCAGCGCACCGGATTCCGCAACGCGGCGCTCGCCAATTACATGAAATCGTTCGGGGTGCTGGACAATCCGGTCGAGTACACGCTCGGCGTCTATTTCCATCACTGCGCGATCGCGATGAGCTGCCGACAGCTGGCGATGGCCGGCCGCTTCCTGGCGCATAACGGCCAGAACCCGTCGACCGGACTCAACGTGGTGTCGAGCGAACGCGCCCGCCGCATCAACGCGCTGATGCTGACCTGCGGCCACTATGACGGTTCGGGCGAATTCGCCTATCGGGTCGGCCTGCCGGGCAAGAGCGGCGTCGGCGGCGGCATCCTCGCGGTGGCGCCGGGCAAAGCCTCGATCGCGGTGTGGGCGCCGGGGCTCGATGCCGCGGGCAACTCCCATCTCGGTCGTGTCGCGCTCGAAGCGCTGACCAAGCGCATGGGCTGGTCGATCTTCGGCGTCTGACGATCAGGCGGCCGACCCGGCGCAACAAAAAGGGCCGAACGCGTGCGCCGGCCCTTCGTCAGTCGCTCTGATGATCGCGGCGGCGGCGCCGCGCAAGCTGCGGTGTCATGGCCGCTTGGTGGACTGCTCTTCAAGCATCGCGATCTCGTGATACCAGCTCGAGCAGGTCAGGATATTGGCCGGATTCGACGCCGCTTCGCTGCTCGGAAGCGCGGTGCGGTTGGCTCCATCCCGGCCGCCGACCGGGAACTGGTAGATCTTGGCGGAGGTCTGATTCAGGCTACTCACGCGATCTCTCCTTTCTCTCCTTCGGGTCGATGAAGCTGGCTCGACGAGCGGTCCGGCCGCGCGTCGCAACGGATGATAACGCGATTGCTTCGCGTGCAGGCAGAATGATCAACAAAGAACCAGCCGCTGGCGATTCTTTGCGCATTCGCCCGTTTGCTGACGAACTCGGCATTGGATTGATGCAACGCGGCCGGGATGGCTTGGTTGCGCACTCCCCCTTCCGACAAAATCGTGCGCCCGAGGGGGTTAATTTTGTTCACCGCCGTGGGTGCGGGGAAATACGGAGGAATCTGGCGTTCCGCGCTCCGCGACGGGGCAGGGCCGATACTGTCTCGCGCATAGAAGTTGCCGCGCGACCGCTGCGGATCTGCCTGCGGCGATTTGGCTCATTTTGGCATATTAAATGCTTCATGTTCGCAGGACCGAAGGCCGCCGGGTGCGGTTCCGTGTCCGTCATCGGCCGAATGCCGGTGGCATCTCCAACGAGAGGACCGCATGACCAAGTACAAGCTCGAGTACATTTGGCTCGACGGCTACAAGCCGACGCCCAACCTGCGCGGCAAGACCACCATCAAGGAATTCGAGATCTATCCGACGCTCGAGCAGCTTCCCCTGTGGGGGTTCGACGGCTCGTCCACGATGCAGGCCGAAGGCCATAGCTCGGACTGCGTGCTGAAGCCGGTCGCGATGTACCCGGACGCTGCGCGGAACAACGGCATTCTGGTTCTGTGCGAAGTGATGATGCCGGACGGCGTCACCCCGCATCCGACCAACACCCGCGCCACCATTCTGGACGACGAAGGCGCCTGGTTCGGCTTCGAACAGGAATACTTCTTCTACAAGAACGGCCGCCCGCTCGGCTTCCCCGAGGCCGGCTATCCGGCGCCGCAGGGCCCGTATTACACCGGCGTCGGCTACAAGCACGTCGGTGACATCGCCCGCCAAATCGTCGAAGAGCATCTCGACCTCTGCCTCGCAGCCGGCATCAACCACGAAGGCATCAATGCCGAAGTGGCGAAGGGCCAGTGGGAATTCCAGGTGTTCGGCAAGGGTTCGAAGACCGCCGCCGACCAGATGTGGATGGCGCGCTACCTGATGCTGCGTCTCACCGAGAAGTACGGCATCGATATCGAGTTCCACTGCAAGCCGCTCGGCGACACCGACTGGAACGGCTCGGGCATGCACTGCAATTTCTCGACCAGCTACATGCGGGAAGTCGGCGGCAAGGAGTATTTCGAATCCCTGATGAAGGCGTTCGAAGACAACCTCGACGACCATATCGCGGTGTACGGTCCGGACAACCACATGCGGCTCACCGGCAAGCACGAGACCGCACCGTGGAACAAGTTCTCCTACGGCATCGCCGATCGCGGCGCCTCGATCCGTGTGCCGCACTCCTTCGTCAACAACGGCTACAAGGGCTATCTGGAAGATCGCCGCCCGAACTCGCAGGGCGACCCCTACCAGATCGCGTCCCAGGTTCTGAAGACGATTTCGTCGGTCCCCACCTCGAAGTCGGCGGCCGCCGCCTGAACCTCCACGGCGACTGCTCGCGGCCCGGACGCAAGTCCGGGCCGTTGCCGTTTTGATGCCCGCAACCCGATTGGTCTCGTTTGTTTGGCGCGTTTTTTCGCGCGAATTGCTGGTGCTCTCGGTCGCAAGCGCTCGGGCGCCCATCTTCACCTTTCAGCCACTGTTGACGTGCAACAACTGCCCGGCGCGTCGTGAGCCGGTGACGGGCCGGCAGTGCCGATCGCGCGCGAATGGGGAATCTGGACAATGTTTCGCGGGGTGATGGCCGTTCTCGGCCTGTTGGTGCTGGCCGGTTGTGCCGGCGGCGATGTCGCACCGTCGGTCGATACGCCGTCGATGTATCAGAGCATGGCGCGCGAGGGTGCCAAGGTCGATGTCGCCGCAGCGGCCGTCATGATCTCACAATATCGCCAGAACAACGGGCTCGGTCCGGTGACGGTCGATCCGGCTCTGACCAAGCTGGCCGAGGACCAGTCCTCGACCATGGCAAGGCGCAACAAGCTCGACCATGACGTCAAGGCGCCGCTGGCGCAGCGGCTGAACGCCTCGGGGTATCCGGCAGCGGTTGCGGTCGAGAACGTCTCGGCGGGCTATCACACACTGGCGGAAGCTTTTTCGGGCTGGCGGGATTCGCCGCCGCATCGGGCCAACATGCTGAAGAATGGCGTCGACCGGATCGGCATCGCCGCCAGCTATGCGCCGGGCACCAAATACAAGGTGTTCTGGACCATGATCCTCGCTTCCACCGACACGCCGCGATAAACCGGGCGTGATCGGCTCCCGCCCTTGGCGCAATTGACGCTGGCGCCGCGCATCGCCAAGTTGCCGGCGTTCTTGCTTAAGGTGCGACCGACCAGATGGACTCGACACCGCAAAGGAAGGCCGCAAGGCCCTGCGACGCGCGCCGCGTGCTGGTGCTGCAAGGCGGCGGGGCGCTCGGCGCGTATCAGGCCGGCGCCTATCAGGCGCTGTGCCATCACGATTTCGAGCCGCAATGGCTCGCCGGCATTTCGATCGGCGCCATCAATGCCGCGATCATCGCCGGCAATCCGCGCGAGCAGCGCGTCGAGAAGCTGAAGCAGTTCTGGGAGATGGCGTCGTCGCCGGTGCCGTGGCAGCCGCTGCTGCACGACGACCATGTGCATTCGCTGTTCAACGAGACCTCGGCGGCGATGATCGCCACCTTCGGGGTGCCGGGCTTCTTCACCCCGCGGTTTCCGCCGACGCATCTGCTGCCGTCTGGAAAGCCCTCCCACCTCAGCTATTACGACACCGCGCCGCTGCGTTCGACGCTGGAGCGGCTGGTCGATTTCGACCGCCTCAACCACAACGGCATCCGCCTGAGTGTCGGAGCGGTCAATATCGTCACCGGCAACTTCGTATATTTCGATACCACCAAGCAGACCATCGGCCCTGAGCACATCATGGCTTCGGCCGCGCTGCCGCCCGGCTTTCCGGCGATCGAGATCGACGGCGAGTATTATTGGGACGGCGGCGTCGCCTCCAACACGCCGCTCGACTACGTGCTGGACTGCGAGCAGCGTGACGATCTCTTGATCTTTCAGGTCGATCTGTTCAGCTCCCGCGGCCGCCTGCCGGAAACACTGCTGGAGGCCGCCGAGCGCGAGAAGGACATCCGCTATTCCAGCCGCACGCGGCTGAATACCGACAAGAACAAGATGATCCACAACACCCGCAAGGCGCTGCGCGATCTGATCGATCGGCTGCCGGCGGAATTGCGTGACGATCCGGCCTACGCCATCCTGCATGAGGCGGCCAAAGAGAACACCGTCACCGTCGTGCATCTGATCTATCGTAAGCGGGACTATGAGGCGTCGTCGAAGGACTACGATTTCTCCCGGCTGAACATGATCGAGCATTGGAAGGCCGGCGAGCAGGACGTCTACGTCTCGATGCGCGACCAGAGCTGGCAACAGGCGCCGCAGGACGGCGAGACCATGGTGACCTGGGACCTCACCCGGGATGCATTCGAATAAGCGGCCCGATCTGCGCCGCTTTCTCAACCTCGCGAACAGGAGCGGATGATGACGAATCTGACAGGCAAGACGGCGGTCGTGACCGGCTCGACCTCGGGCATCGGGCTCAGCTATGCGCGCGCCTTCGCCAAGGCCGGCGCCAACGTCGTGATCAACGGCATGGGCGACGCGGACGCGATCGAGAAGGAGCGCAAGGCGATCGAGACCGACTTCGCCGTCAAGGCAGTATATTCGCCGGCCGACATGCTGAAGCCCGCCGAGATCGCCGAGATGATCAAGCTCGGCGAAACCACCTTCGGTTCGGTCGATATCCTCGTCAACAACGCGGGCATCCAGTTCGTGTCGCCGGTCGAGGACTTCCCGGTCGAGAAGTGGGACGCGATCATTGGCATCAACCTCTCGTCAGCGTTCCACGGCATCCGCGCCGCGGTGCCGGGTATGAAGAAGCGCGGCTGGGGCCGCATCATCAACACCGCCTCGGCACACTCGCTGGTTGCCTCGCCGTTCAAGTCGGCCTATGTGGCCGCCAAGCACGGCATCGCCGGCCTGACCAAGACGGTGGCGCTGGAGCTCGCCACCCACAAGATCACCTGCAACTGCATCTCGCCCGGCTACGTCTGGACGCCGCTGGTTGAAAAGCAGATCCCCGACACCATGAAGGCGCGTGGCCTCACCAAGGAGCAGGTGATCAACGACGTCCTGCTCGCCGCTCAGCCGACCAAGCAGTTCGTCACGCCGGAGCAGGTCGCGGCACTTGCGGTCTACCTCTGCGGCGACGACGCCAGCCAGATCACCGGCGCCAACCTGTCGATGGACGGCGGCTGGACTGCGGCTTAAGGCGGGTTGAGGCCGCCCACATTCGGTCGGGCTCCGCCTTCGCCTCACGAACGAACGTCATCCTCCGCGCAAGCGGAGGATCCAGTATTCCAGAGCGTCATGGCCGTGGAACACTGGATCGCCCGTAAAGCCGGGCGACAACGTTGGTCGATGAGTAGGGCGCCTAATCGCTCTGCTGCATCGGCGCTCGCGCCGTATGACGGATGTGCAGAATCTCGATCTTGGATTCTTGCACGCGATAGAAGACCCGAAATGGATAGCGCACCACGGCTGCCGATCGAATGTCGGGACGTTGTGTGACCTTGGGCGCCGAAGCGGGAGCCGATGCGATCCGAGCAATCACATTTTCGATCCGCGCGCCGATCGATCGGGCAACTCTCGGGCTTGCGTGCTCGCCGTAATAGGCGGAGATCTGGTCGATGTCGGCGAGAGCCTGCCGGGAGTAAACGACCTTCATCGACCGAATTTGGCGAACGCAGTTCGGATTTCGTCGTCGGTTGCCTGTTCGCCTGCGTCGAGCGCAGCAACCGCAGCATCGATGATCCGCAGTTCTTCGGCGCTGGCGTGATACCGGTCGGCCTGAAGCTCGCTTTCGATCTCGCGAGCGACAGCGGCCAGTTCCTCCCGCGCCGCCACCGGCCAGGATTCCGCCCGCTTGATCAGATCCTCGAGGTTGTCCGCGCTCATTCTGAAACTATAGCACGAGACGGTGAGACGGTCAGTAGCGTCCAGACCGCTTGATCTAGCCTTTGCTGCCGAACGCCAGCACATGCAGGCCGAGGCGTTTGCGGACGATCCAGAACAGCATCACGGTTTCGAAGGTCAGCGCCGCTTGATGCTTGCGGCTATCTTTTCGCCCGCTTTTGCACTGCTTGCTCCAGAGCCATCCGGATGTAGCGTTGATAGGGGACACCTGCAGCCTTCGCCTGCTGGCGGACGGCAGACAGCAGTTGCTCCGGCAGTCGCAGGTTGACCGATTTGTCTTTCGGCTTCATTTCGAACTGCATGGTGACCATGCCCGACAGGTCGTAATCGGAGAGGTCCGCGTCGGCGACGAAGGCTTCCGCCTCGGCGTCACTTTCCAGCTTTGGCAGCTTCTTCTTCATAGGCGGCGATCTCCTTGCGGTGCATGTAGCGGGCGCTAATAGGCCGGATGAGCGTTCGCTCGCGCAGCGTTCTGAGGGTGAAGACCACGAACACCATTCGTCCCGCTTCGGTGCGGCCAATTGCCTTGAAGCGCTCCTCGGTCGTGGAGTGAGCCGGATCAGGAAACACGCTTACCGGGCCGCGAAACAGGCCTTCGATTTCGGCGACCGTCACGCCATGTTTGGCGCATTTGGCTCGGTTTCCGAGATCCCAATCAAAGCCGGCAACTTTCATCGGCCGCCTCTAGCCAAATAGGCATTTGTATAGACAAATGTCAATGCGCAGCCATATCCGAACTGCCTCGAACAGAGCCTTAAGTCGTCTCAGTGCGCCTTCGCGCCGAACGCCAACACGTGCAGGCCGAGGCGTTTGCGGACGATCCAGAACAGCATCACGGTTTCGAAGGTGAGGGCTGCGGAGGTGGCGGCGGCGGCGCCGTAGCCGCCGAAGCGGGGCACCAGGATCAGGCACAGCGCGAGATTGACTGCGAACGCCAGCGCGTAAGCGAGCGCGCAGACATGCTGGTGGCCGAGCATGTTGAGCAGCCGTTCCACCGGGCCGATCGCGGCGCGGACCATCAGGCCGATCGCGGCGACGAACATGATGCCGTAGCCGGACGTGAATTGCGGCCCGAACAGCCACAGCAGCGGTTCGCCGAGCGCCAGCAGCGCCAGCGTTGCGACCAGCGACGGCCAGAACGTCCACACGATCGCGTGGCGGACATACGCCGCCAATCGGACTTTGTCGCCGGCGGCGTTGTATTCGGTGAAGCGATGCGCGGTGGTGGCCGACATCGCGTAGTGAATGAACGACACCAGCGCCAGCGTCTTCACCACCGCATAGTAGATACCGACTTCCTCCGGCGTGCTGAACTGCTGCAGCACCAGCACGTCGGTGTAGGACAACAGCAGATAGAAGCTCTCGACCAGCAGGATCGGCAGTGAGGTGGCGAGCCAGCCGCGGATGTCGTAGGCACGCGGGCCGGGCGGGACGTGGCCGGCGAGCCGGCGGTTGAGCGCGATCATCTGTCCGAGCATCGCGATCCACACTGCCGCACAGCTCGCCGCCATCGCGGCCACGGCGCCGAGCTCGAAGCCGAGCACGAACAGCCCGGCGGTGAAGCCGATGATCAGCGCCTGCCGGATGATGAATTGCGGCATCAGCCCGAGCCGCATCCAGTCGTGCGAGCGGGCGATGCCGTCCTGGGTGTTGGCCACGACGAAGGCCGGCAGCGTCAGGCAACCGAGATACAGCGGCACGACGGTGGCGTCGCCGATCCGCGGCGCCAGTGCCCAGACCAGGAGCGCGAGCAGCAGCGACACCACGCTCGAGGCCGCCAGCGTGCCCCAACGGCTGCCGGACAGAAAGCCGCGCAGCCGGTCGAGCTCGCCGCGCGCGCGATATTCCGGAATGATCTTCTGGGCCGAGGCGGAGATGCCGAAATCCAGCATCGATCCGAGCAGCAGCACCCAGGTCCAGACATAGACGTAGATGCCGTAATCCGAGCCGCCCATCCAGCGCGCCAGCAGGATCTGCGCCCCATAGGCGAGGCCTGCACTGACGACACGGATCAGGAAGATGGTGCCCGCGAGCCGGTTGGTGAGCGAAGCTTCGTTGGAACCGCCGAACAGAGCGGTGAGGCGCGCTTTCAGCGCCGCCAGGGGCGTTGCTGGTGGAGAATCCATGACAGCCAAAAGCGTTTCCCCGAACCGACCGCATCGGGCGCGACGCGGCGTCGATCTCGTCTAGCAACCAGATGTTAAGATTCGGTTCGGTGTGGCAGGGACGCCGTCACCCCGCGCCGTCATACGCAACGTGTGCCGTCAACTGCGGGCCTTGCGCTAGTGCGCGCATGAGGTTGTGAGCCTGTCTCGGCATCTCAAATGATCTGAGTGTGTGCTCACCTGGATGTGCGATGACGGCGAGTTGTTCATACGTGTTGGAAAGCTTCTAATCGTTGCTGATCACTTTGCTGGCAGGCAGCGAGTTGAGTGAGGCAGGCTGAGATTGCGAGCTCAGGAGCCGCGTCAGGAAAATCACTACAACGCAAGTTGTCACAGCCCAATTCGTGAGCATCTAAGTAACAACACAGTGACGTCGAATGCCGATTTATAGCGATGTAGTCAGTGGTTGAGCGAACTAACTATTAAGACCTGACTCGTAGCTTTGCGTGGCCGGACCGGGGCCGTCATGAGTGTCCGTGCAAGTCGTTCTCAGCTGCTGAACCGGAATTTGCCGTGACCTCTTCCGTCAAGCCCACGGGCGTTGAAGTATTCTTCGACGCCGACGACATCATCGTGTCCAAAACCGACCTGAAGGGTCGGATCACCTACGCCAACCGCGTGTTCACCGACATCTGCGGCTACAGCGAAGCCGAATTGCTGGGCCAGCCGCATTCGATTGTGCGGCATCCCGACATGCCACGCTGTGTGTTCAAGTTGCTGTGGGACACGCTCGCCGAAGGCCGCGAGATCTTCGCTTACGTCAAGAACATGACGAAGCACGGCGATCATTATTGGGTATTCGCCCACGTCACGCCGTCCTTCGACTCCAAGGGTACGGTGATCGGCTATCACTCTAATCGCCGCGTGCCGGAGCGCCGGGTCGTTGCCGCGCTGGAGCCCGTCTATGCCGAGCTGCTGGCGCAGGAAGCCCGGCACCGCAACGGCAAGGATGCGCTGGCGGCCGGTTATCAGCACATGATCGATTTCGTCAGATCGAAGAACATTTCCTATGACCAACTTGTCTTCTCTCTCTAAGGCCGGTCTCTGTCTCGCCATCACCGTGGTCGGCTCGCTTGCTGCCGCGGCGGGTGTGGTGTTCGGTTTGCCCCTGCTGTCGCAGGTCGGGCTCGGCGCATCGCTCCTCGGCGCCGCCGGCGTTGCCGCGATGCTGCTGCGGCTGGGCCGGATGCTGACTCAGATCGACGAGGTCTGCGGCCGGATCGCCGACGGCGATTTCGAGGCCCGGCTGATCGGCTATCGCGACGGCGGCCGACTGCTTCAGATGCAGAGCAGGTTCAACGACATGATCGACCGCTGCGATGCGTTCGTGCGCGAGTCCAGCGCCGCGATGGCGGCGATCCGCGACGACAAATACTATCGGCACATCCTGCCGCAGGGCCTGCGCGGCTCGCTGCTGATCGCCAGCCGCACCATCAATGAAGCGATGCAGGCGATCGAGACACGGGTTGCGGCGTTCAACGCCAACACCGCCGAGTTCGAGACTGCGATCGGCACGGTGATCGACGCGGTCGGTGCCGCCTCCAGCAACATGGGCGAGACCGCGACCAGCCTCAACCGCGGCGTGATCGCGACCCGCGATCGCACCCTGGCGGTGTCGGCCGCTAGCGAGCAGGCCTCGACCAACATGGAAACGGTGGCGGCGGCGACTGCCGAATTGACCGCCTCGGCCAACGAGATTCTCAGCAGCGTCAACCGTTCGGCCTCGATCGCGCAGGCCGCGGTGGCGGCCTCCGATCACGCCCGCGACACCGTCGGCAGCCTGTCGACCGCCACCGAACGGATCGGCGCGATCGTGCAGTTGATCGAAGAGATCGCATCCCAGACCAATCTGTTGGCGCTCAATGCCACGATCGAGGCAGCACGCGCCGGTGACGCCGGCCGCGGCTTCTCGGTGGTGGCGCAGGAGGTGAAGTCGCTCGCCGAGCAGACCGCCAATGCCACGCGCGACATCTCGCGCAGCATCGCCGAAGTGCAGGAGACCACCCGCGCCGCCGTCGATGCGATCTCCGGCATCGGCCGTTCGATCGGCGAGGTCGACGACATTACGCACCAAGTCGCGCTCGCGGTCGAGGCGCAGACCGCCGCGACCGGCGAGGTCGCGCGCAACATCGAAGAGGCGTTCGCCGGCATCCGCGACATCTCGGGCAATATCCAGGGCGTCGGTAGCAACATCACAGAGACCGAGCAGCATGCCGAAGTGACGCTGTCGGCGTCGGGCACGCTGGCGCAGCAGGCCCACTCGCTCGGCGACGCGGTGCGTGATTTCCTGCGGACGCTTCATCGCGATGGTGCGGAGCCGCGCAAGGCGGCGTGAGCGAAGGTGCCGCGAGAGGACGAGACGCTAATCGCGTGCTGCGCCTGAACCAATTGTGCCGCACAGGTTAACACGAGTTCATCTAGATGAACTCGCTCGTCAGCGCCCGTTCAGCTGCAACTTCCTAAGCTCGAGACAGTTCTGATGGTTCTCGATCGTAAGGAGGTTGTCCGATGAATCTGAAACTCGCCGTTGCTGCCGCAGCCGCTCTGAGCGCGGTCGCGCTCGCGCCGGGCATCGCGTCTGCGGCGATGCCGAACGGTCTCCCCGGCGCCGCACAGGCTGCCGGCAGTCCATCCGCCCAGGTCGATCAGGTGCGTTACGTCTGTAACGCCTGGGGCCGCTGCTGGTGGCGCCCGAACTACTACGGCGCTTACGGCTACTACGGTCCGCGGTTCTATGGCCCGCGCTATTATGGCCCGCCGCGTCCGTACTGGCGCCACTACGGCTGGCGCCGTTGGTGATCGCCGCGCTCAGGCGCTGAGTCTCATGACTGATGCAAGCAATGACGGGGCCCGCGGGCCCCGTTGTCGTGTTCACGGCTGCGCCGGCTCGCTGCGGTCCTCGCAGACATCGACCCATTCGGCGCCGACCAGCTCGGCCATTCGCTGCGGGGCGATCCGCACCGCGCTGTGAGTCGATCCCGCCGCCGGCACGACCACATCGAACGCCTTCAGCGAGACGTCGCAATAGACCGGCAGCGGCGCCTTGAGGCCGAACGGACAGACGCCGCCGACCTCGTGGCCGGTGAGATCGGCGACCTCGTGAACGCCGAGCATCTTCGGCTTGCCGCCGAGCAGCGCCTTCGCCTTCTTGTTGTCGAGCCGCATCGTCCCGCTGGTGACGATCAGCACTACACGCTCGCCGACGCGCAACGACAGGGTCTTGGCGATCTGCGCCGGTGGCACGCCATAGGCTTCGGCCGCGAGCGGCACGGTGGCCGAGCTCATCGTCGATTCTTCCACGGCGATATCGGGGGCGTGTTGGGCGAACCAGGCGCGGACGGATTCCAGACTCATGCGGCTCCTCGAGGCCGGCGCTTCGTGCCGGCAACTGAGCAGCCGATATGCCGCAAAGCCTGCGACGGCGCAAACTCAGCGGCCGGCCACGATCTCCGCCAGCGCCGTCAGCGATCCAATGCGGTGGTCGGGCTCGAAGCCGAGCACGTCCATCTGGGTGCGCAGCGCCTTGAACAGCGTCTGCGGCGAGAGCGGCCCAGGCCGCCGCAGTTCGCGCGCCATCGCCTCGCGGCTGACGCGCTCGATCCAGGCGACGTTGAAGCCGAATGCCTTCGCCCCCGCCACGTCCCAGGGATTGGAAGACACGAACAACATCTCACGCGGCGTCACGCCGAGCCGCGCTTCGGCCAGCGCATAGGCGCGCGGATGCGGCTTGAATGTCTTGGCTGCGTCGACGCTGATCACGTCGTCGAGCACGCGGTGGAGGCCGGTGTTGCGGGTGAGGGCGCCAAGCATATCCGGGCTGCCGTTGGACAGAATCGCCCGCTTGCAGGGTGCAAGCGCCTCCAGCGCCGAAAGGGCTTCGGGATAGAGCGCGAGATCGAGATATTTTGCGAAGATCCGCTCGAATGCGCCGCCGCCGGCCTCGATGCCGAGACAGTCGAGCGTGTAGGCTAGCGAATCGCGGGTGACGACGGCGAAGTCCTCGTAGGTCCCCATCTGCGAGCGCAGCCAGGTGTATTCGAGCTGCTTGGTCCGCCAGATCTGCGTGATCACCTCACCATAGCCGGGAAACTCCCGCTCGGTGACGGCCGCTACCGACTGGATGTCATGCAGCGTGCCATAGGCATCGAACACGACGGCGGCAATCGGCATGGGGTGGCAGCTCTCGGTTTGTTTCCGTGAAGAAGCCTTTCTTCGTCATTGCGAGGCGCGAAGCGACGAAGCAATCCAGCGGCTCAGTGCACGGCGCTCCTGGATTGCTTCGCTTCGCTCGCAATGACGAAGGTGGATAGTTCTAGATCCCCAGCAGCTTGCGGGCGTTCTGCTTCAGCACCTTCGGGCGGATCTCGTCGCGGATCTCGAGCTTGGCGAAGTCCGACAGCCAGCGGTCCGGGGTGATCACCGGCCAGTCGGAGCCGAACAGCATCTTGTCCTGCAGAATCGAGTTGATGTAGCGCACCAGGATCGGCGGGAAGTACTTCGGCGACCATCCCGACAGGTCGATGTAGACGTTCGGCTTGTGGGTCGCGACCGACAGTGCCTCCTCCTGCCAGGGGAAGGAGGGATGCGCCAGGATGATCTTCATGTCGGGGAAGTCGGCGGCGACGTCGTCCATATACATCGGGTTGGAGTACTTCAGCCGCATACCCATGCCGCCCGGCATGCCGGAGCCGACGCCGGTCTGGCCGGTGTGGAACAGCGCGATGGCGCCGCCTTCCTGGATCGCTTCGTACAGCGGATAGGCCAGCCGGTCGTTCGGATAGAAGCCCTGCATGGTCGGATGGAATTTGAAGCCCTTGATGCCGTAGTCGGCAATCAGCCGCCGCGCCTCGCGCACGCCGAGCTTGCCCTTGTGCGGATCGATCGAGGCGAACGGAATCAGCACGTCCGAATTCTGCCGCGCGATCTCGATCATCTCGTCGTTGTTGTAGCGGCGGAAGCCGGTCTCACGTTCGGCGTCGACCGGAAAGATCACCGCGGCGATCTTCTTGGTGCGATAATACGCGGCGGTTTCCTGGACGGTCGGCGGATGCTTGTGCGGCGAGCCGAAATACTCCGCCATACGCGCCTGGAAATCGTCGTAGCCGTCGTCGGGGTGCGAGCCGCACGGTTCTTCGGCGTGGGTATGGATGTCGATAGCGACAAGATCGTCGGGATTCAGCAT
Source organism: Rhodopseudomonas sp. G2_2311 (assembly GCF_047501505.1). Lineage (NCBI taxonomy): Bacteria > Pseudomonadati > Pseudomonadota > Alphaproteobacteria > Hyphomicrobiales > Nitrobacteraceae > Rhodopseudomonas > Rhodopseudomonas sp. G2_2311. The sequence goes on along the minus strand of NZ_JAZDRK010000004.1, from coordinate 327,657 downwards.
CAGGCGTTTCCTTCGGGCATTTCTCGCCGTCTTGGCGGCGAAGAATTGATTATGGTGTATAATTATTTTGAGGAGCTGTGAAGCGGCCCAAACCGTCGGCGTCCGGCGAATTTTGCACCCTACCTTGGTGTGGCCGCCGGCTCAGCGCTGGTTTTCCGCAACGGCCTGCCGGTTCCGGCGGCGGATCGATTGACAGGCCGGGAGTCGCTGGATAGATACAGCACCGACCCGGGCGGGCTTCCGCCGGCGGGCTGTTATCGTTTTGTATTCGGCCAATTGTCACGGCCTTTCAAACAGTCAGGATAGACCCATGAAGGTCCGTAACTCGCTGAAGTCGCTGCTCACCCGCCACCGCGAAAACCGCCTGGTGCGCCGTAAGGGCCGGCTCTACGTCATCAACAAGACCCAGCGTCGGTTCAAGGCCCGCCAGGGCTGATTGCGCTGGGCCGCTCGCGGCCCGCGCCTCGATCTCACGCCGCTGTGACGCGCGCGCTGCTTTGCAGCGCGCTTTGTCGTGTCTAGACTGTCGCAATGGCGTTCGCTCCTCGACATTTTCGGTTCGGCCTCTGCGCCTTGGCCTTTGCAACTTTGGCGCTGGGCGTGCCTGAGAGCGCGCGAGCCCAGGCCCCGGACGGACCGAAGCATCCGCTGGAGAGGCCGCTCGCGCATCCGCCGGCACCGCCGGAGAAACTGCCGCGGGTGCCGACCGACCGCACCAAGGGCCTCGATTTCCTGTTCGCTGCCCTGAAGGCTGCGCCGGATGAGGCCAGCGCCAAACATGTCGAAGGGCGGATCTGGGCGCTGTGGAGCCAGACCACCAGCGACACCACTGCGCTGCTGATGGCGCGCTCAAAGGTGGCGATGGATGCCAAGCAGTTCGACGTCGCATTGAAGCTGCTCGACGCCGTGGTCAAGCTGAGGCCGGATTACGTCGAAGGCTGGAACCGGCGCGCGACGATTTACTATTTGCAGAACGACTACATGCACTCGCTCGAAGACATCGAGCAGGTGCTGGCACGCGAGCCGCGGCATTTCGGTGCGCTCGCCGGCCTCGGGATGATCATGCAGGAACTCGGCGACGACAAACGGGCGCTCAATGCGTTCCGCAGGGCGCTCGCGCTCAATCCGCATCTCGACAAGGTGCCCGACCTCGTCAAGACGCTGTCGGAGAAGGTCGAGGGCCGCGACATCTGACGCGCTTCGAGCGTCGTCGTGCTTTGAATCCGGCCGAACCACCCCACATCCAAGGTCCACCTCAACCGTCGCCGCACGGACGATGTGCCGCGCGGTCGATTCGACATCAGCACGGGAGATCCCAATGAGCACGACATCCGGTTCGGCGAAGTGGCAGGGCGGCATCAAGGACGGCAAGGGCGCGATCTCAACCAAGAGCGGCGCGCTGTCCGACTATCCCTACGGCTTCGCCAGCCGGTTCGAAGGCAAGCCCGGCTCCAACCCTGAGGAACTGATCGGCGCCGCCCACGCCGCCTGCTTCACCATGGCGCTGTCGCTGATCCTCGGCGAAGCCAAGCTCACTGCCGAGCAGATGGAAACCAAGGCGGACGTCACGTTGGAGAAGCAGGGCGACGGCTTTGCCATCACCGCGATCCATCTGACGCTCACCGCCAAAATCCCCGGCGCCGACGACGCCACGTTCCAGGACTGCGCCGCCAAGGCCAAAGCCGGGTGTCCGGTCTCGAAGCTGCTCAACACCAAGATCACGCTGGATGCAAAGCTGGTGAGCTGAGCTCTTCTTCAGTCATTCCGGGGCGCAGGCGAAGCCTGCGAACACGGAATCCAGAGGTTGTTAGGCTTGAGGGCAGGACATCTCGGGATTCCGGGTTCGCCGCTGCGCGGCGCCCCGGAATGACGATCGGCTCGCTTCTCATCGTATAGCCTCAGTCACATCTCCGCGTCGCTCGGTCCGACATAGGCAATGCGGACCATGTTGGTGGCGCCCGGAGTGCCGAGCGGGACGCCGGCGACGATGATGACGCGCTGGCCGGACTTGGCGAAGCCGTCGCGGAACGCGATGCGGCCGGCGCGCTCGACCATGTCGTCCTGATCCTTGGCGTCTTCGGCGACGACGCAATGCACGCCCCACACCGCCGACAGCTTGCGCCCGGTGCTGATGCTCGGGGTGATCGCCACCACCGGCACCTTCGGCCGCTCGCGTGCGACCCGCAGTGCCGTCGAGCCCGACGAGGTCCAGCAGATGATCGCCGATAGATCGAGCGTTTCGGCGATCTGCCGCGCTGCGCCGGCGATGGCGTCGCCGGCGGTCGCTTCCGGATCGGGGCGCTGCGCCGTCACCACGGTGCGATAGGTGACGTCGCGCTCAACTTCTTCGCCGATGCGGTTCATCGTCGACACCGCTTCGACCGGATATTTGCCGGCGGCGGATTCGGCCGACAGCATGATCGCGTCGGCGCCTTCATACACCGCGGTGGCGACGTCGGAGACTTCGGCGCGGGTCGGCACCGGGCTGGAGATCATCGATTCCAGCATCTGGGTCGCGACCACCACCGGCTTGCCGGCGCGCCGTGCCATGCGGGTCATTTGCTTTTGGAGCGACGGCACCCGCTCGAGCGGCATCTCGACGCCGAGGTCGCCGCGCGCCACCATCAGCGCGTCGGACACATCGAGAATGTCCTGCAGCCGGTCGATCGCCTGCGGCTTCTCGATCTTGGCCATCACGGCGGCGCGGCCGCGGATCATCCGTTTGGCTTCGACGACGTCCTCGGCGCGCTGCACGAAGCTCAGCGCCACCCAGTCGATGCCGGTCTCGCACGCCGCTTCGAGGTCGGCGCGGTCCTTGTTGGTCATCGCCGACATCGGCAGATCGGTGTCGGGCAGGCTGACGCCCTTGCGGTCGCTCATCTTGCCGCCGATCACCACGCGGGTCACCGCGCGATCGCCCACGGTCTCTTCGCAGATCAAACGCACCTTGCCATCGTCGAGCAGCAGTGCGTCACCGACCTTGAGGGCGGCCAGGATCTCCGGATGCGGCAGATACACCCGCGTCTCGTCGCCCGGCTCTTTGATCGAGTCGAGGACGAAGTTCGAGCCGTTGTTGAGCTGGATCGGTCCGTTGGCGAACGAGCCGAGCCGCAGCTTCGGCCCCTGCAGATCGACCAGGATGCCGATCGGGCGGCCGTAGCTGCTCTCGACGTTACGGATGGTCTTCACCAGCTCCCGCATCTTGTCGTGCGGGGTGTGGCTCATGTTGATCCGGAACACGTCGGCGCCGGCCTCGAACAGCTTGCGGATCATCGCGCTGTCGGAAGAGGCGGGGCCGAGCGTGGCGAGGATCTTGATCCGGCGCAGGCGTCTCATGGCTTGGTCCCGGCCTCGCCTGGATTGCCAGGCGTGGCGGGGGCGGTGCGGCCCGGCGACGGAGGAATGCCCGGCAAGCCGGTCCCCGGCGCCCCGGGCATTCCCGGCAGCTTCTGCATGTTCTGTTCGTTACTTTCAGTCAATTGCACGGTCCAGGCCCGCTGCTCGCCGGTGTCGACCTCGAAGAAGCCGGTGCGGTCGAAGCCGCGCGCCAGGCAGTTCTCGGTCCCCTTGATGGTGAATTCCTTGTCGCGCGAGCACATGAAGGCCTGGCCCGACCACTCGCCGCCGCGGTCGTAATCGAGCGCGTAGATGTAGTAGTAGCGCGCCACCAAAGCGCCGCGCAGCAGCGTCTCGCAGCTTCGCGACGACACGTTCCACCAGCCCTCGGTGGTCCAGCCGTCGACGTCCTTGTAGCCCAGCGCGATTCCCACCCGGCTCGAGGTGTTGTTGCACAGCCGGAAGTCGGCGGCGGCCGGAGCGCTACCGCACAGCAGCACGCCGAAGGCCAGCGCCGCCGTCGCGGCGGCCGCGGGCCGGGCCCAGATATGCCGGAAGGGGAGGGAATCTGTGATGATCATGCAGCCAAGCTATACCAATTTGCTGATGATTTCGCGTGACAGGGGCGGCCTGTCAACGGCGGCGCCGCCGCGGGCGGTCTGCCCGGCAGCGGGCTCGCCGCGCGGCGGAGTCGGCTGTACCCCCCAGATGTGGCAAAATCTCAGCCCGTCCCCATCTGGGGAAGACCGCAAGACCGAGCAAAGGTGACCGCATGGACGACAGCACCCGGACCGAACTGGAAGCGGCGGCGTTTCGCCGTCTGGTGGCGCATCTGCGCGAACGCACCGACGTCCAGAACATCGACCTGATGAATCTCGCCGGGTTCTGTCGCAACTGTCTGTCGAACTGGCTGAAGGACGCAGCCGATGCGCAAGGCGTGGCACTGAGCCGGGACGAGAGCCGCGAGGCAGTGTACGGCATGCCGTACGAAACCTGGAAGGCGAAGTACCAGAGCGCTGCCACGCCGGACCAGGTCGAAGCGTTCAAGAAATCTCACCCGCACAGTCACTGACGCGGCGCCGTCACGCCGCGCATCAAGGCGCAATTTCGGCACCGGCGATTTCCGCTGTGGGTCGCTGTGGATGGGCGTGATGCCCCTTGACGGGAGGCGCCGCGGCGAAGAGTGTCCGGCGCAGATGCGGCGCGCGAGGCGACCGCCCCGCCGCTTTTTCCAATCATTATCTGCCAGGAGTGCACGATGGCCACCTCCGCTGCCGCCGTCCAAGAGGATCCCGCGACCAATTTCGCCAAGGACCAGCTTCGGGCGATCATCGAGCGGATCGAACGTCTCGAGGAAGAGAAGAAGACGATCTCCGACGACATCCGTGACGTCTATGCGGAGGCCAAGGGCAACGGCTTCGACGTCAAGGCGCTGCGCACCATCGTCCGCATGCGCAAGCAGGACGCCAATGAGCGCGCCGAGCAGGAGACGATCCTGGAAACCTACATGCAGGCGCTCGGAATGCTCTGAGACCGGGTTTGGTCTGTTGCCGCTGCCGGATCGGCCCGCAATGCTGCCGATCCGGTGAGGCTCCAAAAACAAAAATGCCCGGGACCAGCCCGGGCATTTTTTTCAAATCAGATCCTGCGGCAGAGGTCAGCGCGACGCGTCGCCCGGGAATGCCGTGGTGGTCAGCGTCGCTACCGCCGAGCCGCTGAAGGCGTCGGCATAGAGGCCCGGCTGCGGATCGTCAGCGAAGCTGGTGGCCAGTGTCGCCTCGGGCTTGGCCAGATAGCCGCTCAGCAGCGTCATGTCGGGATCGCCGATCACGGTGGCGGCGGTGTGCATCGCCCGCGGCATCAGGATCATGGCGCGGATCCAGACGTCGTTGTCGCGGCTGCCGGCGGCGGCGAGACGCGCCGAGGTTGCGATCACCGTCTTGCCCTGACCGGACGACTTGCCGATCACACTGTCGACCTTGCCCGACACCGCGGCGTGCCGCTGCAGCGAGGCGCGCGTCGGCGGCAGCGGGGCGCTGGCGGTGACGACATGCGGATGGCGGGTCTGGGCGTGCTGGGAGGAATTGTCCTGCGCCATCGGCGCGTAGGCCAGCGCGTTCATCGCTGCGGCCTGTTCGGATTTGTCGGCGGCGGCCAGTGCCTGGCGGGCGCTGATGGCGGCGACCTGGGCCGGGCTCGCCTGCTTCGGCGCCACCGGAATGTCGTCCCAGAACCCGCGTGCGTTGATGATGTCGGCCGGGCTCTGCGGCTTGGCGTCGGCGGTCTTCGACTCCGCCGTCTTCGACTCCGCCGTCTTCGGCTCTGCAGTCTTGGCCTCGGCCTTAGCGGCCTCTGCCTTGGCAGCTTGGGCCGGGCGCGGCGCCGGCAGTACGACGTCGCCGGCGGAGGCGAGCTGGATGGCGCCGACGGGCTTGGCGCGCGGCATCGGCACCGGATCGCTGGAGCCGACGTCGGCCGGTTTGACGCCCGCAGCAGCCGCAACTGCATCAGCAGCCGCGACCTTGATATCGGCCATCGGCTTGGCACCGGACGGTGCCGCCGTCGCGGCGGCTTCGTCCTCGTCGTCACGCGACTTGCCGCCGAACAGCGCGGCCAGGAAGTTGGTCTTGGCCGGGGCCACGGTGCTGCCGTCGCGGCGCTTCTCGATGTCCGCCAGCGCCAGCTCGTAGCCACGCAGCGGCTTGCCGTTGGACGGGATGTGGACGGTGCGGCCGTCCGGGAACACGCGGGCGAGCTGGTCGGGGGTCATCCGCGGCCAGTGCCGGATACCGCCGGTATCGAGATGGACGAAGGGCGACCCGGAGGTCGGATAGAACCCGACGCCGCCGCGCTGCAGCCGCAGGCCGGCGAACCGGATCTGCTCCAGCGCCACGCCCGGGATGAAGAAGTCCATCGCGTGGCCCTGCATGTGCTGGCTGTGGCGCGCCACACCCGACGAGCGGCGGCGCAGCATGGCGTTGGTGGCAGGGGAGCGGTAGGCGGAGATGATCTGGATGGGCTGTTTGGCGTCGACGTCCCGGTACACTTCCCACAGGATGTCGAACAGTTGGCGGTCCATCACAGTCTGTTCCTGGGACCGCCAGTCGCGCAGGAAATGATTGAGCTGCTTCAGCGCGTCTTCGTCGTAACGGCCGCTGCGCTTGAAGGTGACGGTGAGGCTTTCGCCCGAATGGGTGTGATGGAACGACAGGGTCCGGCTGTCGCCGACCGCGGATGCGTCGTGGACCGAGCCGGCGCCCGCCAGCAGCAATGCCGTCGTCAGTACGGCGCCGTAACCGGCCCTGGGCATCGACAGTGATTTGAGACGGCGCGAAAGTGCAGCCAGCACGAAAACAGCCCCACCAATGGTCGACCAACAAACCCTGCCCGCGAACCCCAAGTCAGCGTGGCAGGGTGACGTGCCGTTACCGAAGTTAGCGATCCGGAAACGGCGTCCGTGACCCCAAGTCGATCGTCAACCTTAACCCTCTGACTATGGCGAAATCGAGCCCGGTGCCGCAATCTAGATGGAGGATGGTTAATGTGAGTTAACAAACAAGGGCGCGCCTCGCGGCGAGCCCTTGATAACATTCAACTACTTTTCGCGCCGAAGGGGGCGCGGTTACTGATCAGCGGGCGTAAACCCGGCGCTGATTGCGCTGAGCCGGCTGCTGCTGACGCGGCTGCGGGCCGCCGAACAGGTTTTCCAGGAATGAGAACGGGCTCGAGGAAGCTCCCGACGAACCGGTGTAGTCGCCGGCAACGCTGACACCGTCGGGCAGCTTGGTCGGGCGGCTGTAGTTCGGCTGGGCGTGGGCCACCACCGCTTCCAGGTTCTTGCCCTTATCGTTCTTCAGCAGGGCCAGCATCGTCGCGTCGCGGCCGTAGACGTCCTTGCGGAGCTGCAGCTTGCCGGCGTCGTCAACGAATGCGGTCTGATAGGTGATGTTGACCGGGATCGGGGTCGGGAATTTCAAATCGACCTCGCTGCGGCCGTACATCGCCCGGACCTTGGCCGGGGTGTAGTCCTTCTCCGGCATCGCGATGTTCAGCAGCGTCGACGCGTACACGTCCGGGTTCTGCACCCGCATGCAGCCGTGGCTGAACGCGCGCTCTTCGCGGGCGAACAGGTTCTTGTCCGGGGTGTCGTGCTGATACACCAGGAACTTGTTCGGGAAGTTGAAGCGGATGCGGCCGAGGGCGTTGGCTTCGCCCGGCGGCTGCGAGATATGGATCGAGCCGTCGCGATTACGCTCCAGCTTCAGACCCATGCGGTCGAGCACTGTCGGATCCTGCTGCAACGCCGGCAGATACTCGTTGTAGATGATCGACGGCGGCACGTTCCAGGTCGGGTTGACGGTGATGTACTTCATCGTCTCCGTCAGCAGCGGGGTGGCGTGCTTGCCCGGCTTGCCGGTGACGACGCGGGTCGTCCACACTTCGGCGCCGTGCTGCATCACTTTCAGCGTGTAGTCCGGAATGTTGAGGATCACATAGGCATCGCCGAGCGACGGCGCGCCGAGATCGCGCGGCAGCCAGCGCCAGCGCTCCATGTTGACGATGATGGTGTCGATGGTGCGGTCACGCTTCGGGGTGTTCAGCGCCCTTACGGTGCGCTCGTCGAGCACCCCGGTTGCCTTGAGGTCGGCGTGATCCTGGAATTTCCGCACCGCCGCGGCGACCGTCGCGTCGTAGGTGGTGCTCTCCGGATTTTCGCTGACGCCGAGGCGGGCGCGCAGCTGCGGCACGCGCGGATCGTCCATCTTCACTTCGGCGCGCTTCTTGCGGGCCGGCTGATAGCGCAGCGTCTCGCCGTCGGCGATCTTGATCACCGGCTTGTCGCCTTCGCCGCGCAGTTCGGCGAGCTTCTTCTTCAGCTCGCGATACAGCTTGTGCGGCGGGTTGTAGCTGTCGAGCGCCGCGGACGCATCGGCCGCGGTGGTGACCTTCGCCAGCACCTGGGCCGGATCGATCGGATGCTCCGGATACTGGATGTCGGCCGACACCTGCGACCAGTGCATCCGGCCGCTTTGCGCCTGGCGCGCATAGTCCATCATGCTCTCGGTGAGCCGCAGCTCGGCTTCGGCGAGCGCCTCGGGCGAGGTCGCGGCGCTGAAGCTCGGCACCGGATAGTCCTCCGGATCAAGGCCGTCGGCGGCGGCGTCCTTCAGCCGCGCGATCACACCCTTGGCCTGTGCGGTCAGCGCGCCAGCCTTGGTCCACACCGGCGCGTAGTCGCGGGTCTCGTAGAACTTCTCGACCGCGCTGCGCTCGGCCTTGCGGTCGAAGTAGCGCGACGCGCTCTTGGCGAGCAGGTCGCGAAGCTGGTCCGCCACCGGCTGATCGGCCGCCGCAACCGTGCTGGCGGGCTTCTGTGGTTCAGCCGGTTTGGTGGTCGTCGCCTGGTCGGCCGCCGGCGCGGCGGGGACGGCGGCAGGAGCGGTCGCGGTTGCCGCCGGAGCTTCCGTCTTGGGCTCGGCAGCGCGCGCAGTCGCCGCGGTGTCTTTGCTCGGCTCGGGCACAGCCGGCGCCGGGGTGGCGGCAATGTCCTTGGCGGGCTCGGCCGGTGCCGGGGCGGCAGCAATGTCGGGCTTGGCGGGGGCGTCGGGTTTGGCGGCGGGGGTCTCGGGCTTGAAATCACCGACCGAGGGCGGCGGCAGATCGACCGGGCTCGGCACCGGCACGGCGGCATCGATCGCGAGATCCGCGGGCGACCGCGTCGGCGACTGCGCCAGGACGGAGGTCGCCGACACGGTGAGGAAGGTCGCCGCGACGGCCATCAGCACGCCTTCGAAACCGCGGCGTCCAGTCGAGTGATCTCGCATTCGTCTACCCCTTGGGAAAGCTGCCCGGCCGGCAGTTCGTGACTTGCAGTTCGGTTCTTGAGTGTCAGGGCACCCGCCAGTGTGTCGGCACGCTGCCGATCTCACGTCTCAGTCGGAGGATACACAGGCCCGGTTCGAGCGGCCAGCATCGGCCGGGCAGACTCACGACAAACTGACCCCAGTTGCTATTGGCTAAGGCGGTCAGTGGCTTGTGCCACGGGCCGCCCTGGTTGTCTGTCACTATCGCGCCACGGTTCAAAAGGTTCCGCGAAACAGCGGTTCCGCCGCCATTTCGGAGCCACAATCAGTGGGGCGCCCCGCAAGCCTGCCGGGTGCCGCGTAGCTCGTTATCGCGCCTCGGCCTGAGCGGCGCGCTCGGCTTCGATCTCGTCGAGTTTGCGATACAGGGTCGAGCGGCCGATCTTCAGCCGCCGCGCCACTTCGGACATCTGGCCGCGATAATGCGAGATCGCGAACCGGATGATCTCCCGTTCCATTTCGTCGAGCGGACGCACTTCGTCGTCCGCCGTCAGCATCGACAGATTGCCGACGCTGGGCAGCGGCGCGATCGGCACTTCGCTTGCGGCGACGAATTGCGGCTCGCTGCGTTCGATCACCAGCGGCTCGCCGGTTGTATCTTCTGCCGGCACGACCGACGGCGCGATCGCCAGCGGGAAGTCGGCGAGGCCGAGCTGATCGCCGTCGCTCATCACCACCGCGCGATACACCGCGTTTTCGAGCTGCCGGATATTGCCGGGCCAGTCGAGCTGGGCGAGCCGCGCCATCGCTTCGCCGGTGATGCCGCCGATGCTGCGCTTCTCTTCGGCGCAGAAACGCATCAGGAAGTGCCGCAGTAGCGGCGGAATATCTTCGCGGCGGGTGCGCAGCGGCGGGATCGTCAGCGGCAGCACGTGCAGCCGATAGAACAGATCCTCGCGGAACTGGCCCGCCTTCACCCGGTCGAGCAACCGGCGGTTGGTGGCCGAGATGATGCGGACATCGACCTTGACCGGCCGGCGCCCGCCGACCGCTTCGACCGCGCCTTCCTGCAGCGCGCGCAGCAGCTTGACCTGCGCCGTCAGCGGCAGCTCGCTGACCTCGTCGAGAAACAGCGTGCCGCCGGAGGCTTCGACGAACTTGCCGTCGTGGCGCTCGGTCGCGCCGGTGAACGCGCCTTTCTCGTGGCCAAACAAAATCGACTCGACGAGATTGTCGGGGATCGCGCCGCAGTTCACGGCGACGAACGGCTTGGCGCGGCGGTCGCTGGAGCCGTGGATGGCGCGCGCGAACAGCTCCTTGCCGACGCCGGATTCGCCTTCGATCAGCACCGGGATCGCAGAGCCTGCAGCCTTTTCGGCGGCGCGCAGCACCGGCGCCATCGCCTCGCTGCGCGTGATGATATCTGAGAACGTCAGCCGGCCTTCGCGGGCATGGCGGATGCGCTGCAGCTCACCCTTCATCGCGCTGGCATTCAGCGCATTGCGCAGCGACACCTGCAGACGCTCGATGCCGACCGGCTTGACGACGAAGTCGTGCGCGCCGGCACGCATCGCCGACACCACATTGTCGATGCCGCCATGTGCGGTCTGCACGATCACCGGCACGTCGAGTCCGTTGGCGCGAATCTTCGACAGCACGCCGAGTCCATCGAGTCCGGGCATCACCAGATCGAGCACCACGGCGTCGATTGCCGGTGCATCGGGCGCGGTCAGGGCTTCTACCGCAGCGTCGCCGCTATCGACCGAAATCGCCTCATAGCCGCACTTCTGCACCATGTTCTCGACCAGCCGACGCTGTACTGCATCGTCATCGGCGATCAGAATACGCTCAACCATTACTCGCTACTGCCTCAACCCGAACTGTCCCGAATTGGTGCAGGATTGCGACGAATGCGTTAACGCTTGGTGAAAATGTAGATGGTTATCCGCTGTTATCCGAAGGCGTGCGGCCAGATCTCAAGCGCGCCGCGATAGATCATGTCGCCTGCCACATAGAGAATGATGGCGAGGCCGATATAGGCGATCCAGCGGTGCTTATGCAGCAGCCGTGCGATGAAGCTGGCGGCGAGACCCATCAGCGCGATCGACAGGGCGAGCCCGAACACCAGAATCACCGGATGCTCGCGTGCCGCGCCGGCCACCGCCAGGACGTTGTCGAGCGACATCGACACGTCGGCCAGCGTGATCTGCCACACCGCCTGCGCCATGGTCTTGGTCGGAGCGCCGGTTGCCGCACCGCCGTCGCCTTCGAGCGCATCGACGTCTTCGGGCGGGTTGCGCAGCTCGCGCCACATCTTCCAACACACCCACAGCAGCAGCACGCCGCCGGCGAGCAGCAGTCCGATGATCTGCAGAAGCTGCACGGTGACACTGGCGAAGGCGATGCGGAGCGCGGTGGCGACCACGATGCCGATCAGGATCGCCTTACCGCGCTGCTCTTTCGGCAGCCCGGCAGCGGCCAGGCCGATGACGACGGCGTTGTCGCCGGCGAGCACCAAGTCGATCATCACGACCTGGGCGAACGCGGTGAGGCCTTCGGGAGTAAAGATGGCGAGAAAGTCGGTCATTGGGCGCTCCGTGAGCGTCCAGTCCGACATCACAGTTCAGACGAACTGCCAGAGGGGCCCGGTCCAGGACGTGGTGGTATGTGGCGCCGTCGAAGACCGCGCCGGATCGCTTGCGTCAGCGCCGATACCATCACCGGACCGCACGATGGTCAATCGCCGCACGGTCAGAGCCGAACTGTTCGGGAACGAACGCTTTGCAGCGGTGTCGTAATCCTGCCGCCAAGCTCGATCAAGGCGGCGAGGGGCTGTTCGAGCCGCGCTGCCTTGTCGCAGGGCGGCTTCCCTTGAAGGAAACTGTGACTTGCGAAGCCGGTGACGGAGCTAGTAGCGTTTCGCAAGGCAAATCGCACGCGATCTGAAAGCACCATGGCGAAATCTGCGACCTCCCGTACCGCAAAGTCCTCTTCCCGCAAGTCCACCCCCGCCAAGCCAGCACCGCGCAAGGCCGCGCCCAGCAAGGCGAAAGCGGCCAAGACCGCGGCCGCGGGACGGAAGACCGCAAGCAAGCCGGCGAAACTGCCCGAGTGGAATCTGACGGATCTGTATCCGGCGATCGACTCGCCGGAGGTCGCCGCCGATCTCGATCGGCTCGATGCCGATTGCGCTTCGTTCGAAGCCGACTTCAAGGGCCGGCTGGCCGAAGAGACCGCGAAGGACGGCGGCGCGCTGTGGCTCGCCGGCGCGGTCAAGCGTTATGAAGCGATCGAGGATTTGGCCGGCCGGCTCGGTTCCTATGCGGGCCTGGTCCACGCCGGCGACAGCGTCGATCCGGTGAAGTCGAAATTCTATGGCGACGTCTCCGAGCGCCTGACTGCCGCCTCGGTGCATCTGCTGTTCTTCACCCTCGAACTCAACCGCGTCGACGACGCGGTGCTCGAGACTGCGATGCAGACTCCCGAACTCGGCCACTACCGGCCGTGGATCGAGGATCTGCGCAAGGACAAGCCGTATCAGCTCGAAGACCGCATCGAGCAGCTGTTCCATGAGAAGTCACAGACCGGCTACGGCGCGTTCAACCGGCTGTTCGACCAGACCATCTCGTCGCTGCGCTTCAAGGTCGGCGGCAAGGAACTGGCGATCGAGCCGACGCTGAACCTGATGCAGGATCGTGCGCCCGAAAAGCGCAAGGCGGCCGCCGAGGCCTTGGCCAAGACCTTCAAGGCGAATGAGCGAACCTTCGCGCTGATCACCAACACGCTCGCCAAGGACAAGGAAATCTCCGACCGCTGGCGCGGCTTCGAAGACGTGGCCGACAGCCGCCACCTCGCCAACCGGGTCGAACGCGAAGTGGTCGATGCGCTGGTCGCCTCGGTGCGCGCGGCGTATCCGAAGCTGTCGCACCGCTACTACAAGCTCAAGGCCGGTTGGTTCAAAAAGAAGAAGCTGCCCTATTGGGACCGCAACGCGCCGCTGCCGTTCGCCGCGACCGGCACGATCGCCTGGCCGGAAGCCCGCAACATGGTGCTGACCGCCTACAAGGCGTTCTCGCCGGAAATGGCGCAGATCGCCGAGCGGTTCTTCACCGATCGCTGGATCGATGCGCCGGTTCGGCCGGGCAAGGCGCCGGGCGCATTTTCGCATCCGACCACGCCGTCGGCGCACCCCTATGTGCTGATGAACTATCAGGGCAAGCCGCGGGACGTGATGACGCTCGCCCATGAACTCGGCCACGGCGTGCACCAGGTGCTGGCCGCCAAGAACGGCGCGCTGATGGCGCCGACGCCGCTGACACTGGCCGAGACCGCCAGCGTGTTCGGCGAAATGCTGACCTTCCGCCGTCTGCTGACTCAGACCAAGGACCGCAAGCAGCGTCAGGCGCTGCTCGCCGGCAAGGTTGAGGACATGATCAACACGGTGGTCCGGCAGATCGCCTTCTATTCGTTCGAGCGGGCGGTCCACACCGAGCGCCGCAGCGGCGAGCTGACCGCGCAGCGGATCGGGGAGATCTGGCTGTCGGTGCAGGGCGAGAGCCTCGGCCCGGCGATCGAGATCAAGCCGGGCTACGAGAGCTTCTGGATGTACATCCCCCACTTCATCCATTCGCCGTTCTACGTTTACGCCTACGCGTTCGGCGACTGCCTGGTGAACTCGCTGTATGCGGTCTACGAGCACGCCCAGGAAGGCTTCGCCGAGCGCTATCTGGCGATGCTGGCGGCGGGCGGAACCAAGCATTATTCGGAGCTGCTGGCCCCGTTCGGACTCGACGCCAAGAACCCCAGCTTCTGGGACGGCGGCCTTTCGGTGATCGCCGGCATGATCGACGAGCTGGAGGCGATGGGCTAGGGCGGTCCAGCGGCGTAAAACGTTCGTTGAACGGAGCGTCGTCTTCCGTTATACGTTCCGTATAACGGAAGCTTGCCCATGGACGGCCGAACCAGATCCGACAACGCGACTGGCCGCGTTCTGGCGACGGTCGAGATCAAAAAGATCGGCAATTCTTCGGGACTCATCTTCTCGAAGGAGCTGATGTCTCGGCTCAACCTGAATGTCGGCGACCAGCTTTACGCGACCCTGACGCCGGATGGCGGCATTCGATTCACGCCCTCCAATCCGGACTTCGAAAAGGCGATGGAAGTCGCCCGCCGCGGCATGAAGCGCTACCACAATGCGCTGGCCAAGCTTGCCAAATGAGCGAGCCGTTCTGGCTCACCCGCCAGATGATCGTCGCCATTCACGACGAGCAATTGGCGATTCATGGCGGGGCCGGCGGCTTGCGGGACGAGGGCATGTTGGATTCGGCGCTCGATCGCCCGCGCAACAAATGGAGCTATGAACAGGCCGAGCTGCCCGAGCTCGCAGCCGGTTACACGTTCGACATTGCTCGAAACCGCCCGTTCGTCGATGGCAACAAGCGAGCCTCGTTGCTCGCGCTTCATACGTTTCTTGCCGTGAACGGCATCGACTTCATCGTCGCTGAGGCCGATGCGGCGGCCATGATTCTCTCCCTCGCAGCCGGCGAAGTCAGCGAGGCCAGCCTGACGCGCTGGATCAGGGACAACTGGCCGGCCTGACGTGCGGTCGATGGGCGCGTCGTCACTTCGAGCGTGCGATCACCTCGTCACCAGCCACGATTGGTTCGCTGCGCGGAATAATCAGTCGCCGCTTGTTGCAATCGCTTCGTAACAGCTTGTTCTAATCGTTTGTTGCGATCACACTGCACAAGCGATCGGTGACGGCGGCCTAGACTTTGGAATGAACCCAAACTGGCTAGGCTAACAATTGCTGCAGTGCCGTTGCCCTCGCAATAAGATTGCGCTAATTGCATCCCCCACTTCTCGAAGATGTCGGAGAGACGAATGGCAGAGCACCACGAGTTTGCCTACACGACTGCCGATGGCAACGACTACGCCGCGCATGAGCAGACCTATGAAGGGTTTATCAAGCTGGTGAAGTACGGCACCGCCGCCGTCATCGTGATCGTCGCCCTCATGGGCATTTTCCTGACTTGATCTGTGCTGGAGTGCGCCGTTACACGCGGCGCTCTCTCGGAGAACGCCCCGGCAAAGTGGAGTCCGGTTTGTCGTCCGGACGTTCTCCAAACAAATAAGTAAGCGCGCATCCCGGTCCCAAAACCGGTCCCACTTTTGCGGGGTGCGCGCATATCTCGCTCGCTCACGCGCGTGCTTCGCGCCGCCGGAGGCTCCATGAAGATTGCTGTTGCCAAAGAACAAGATCCCGCCGAGCCGCGCGTCGCGGCGACGCCCGACACGGTCAAGAAGCTGAAAGCTCTCGGCGCCGAAGTCGCGGTCGAGCCGGGCGCGGGCCTCAAGTCCGGCCTGCCGGATTCCGATTTCACTGCCGCCGGGGCCACCGTATCCGCCGACGCTCTGAAGGACGCCGATGTCGTCTTCAAGGTGAAGCGTCCGGAGGCGTCCGAACTCGCCAGCTATAAGCGCGGTGCGCTGGTGCTGGCGATCATGGACCCGTACGGCAATGACGCTGCGCTGAAGAGCATGGCGGATGCCGGCATTGCCGCCTTCGCGATGGAGCTGATGCCCCGCATCACCCGCGCCCAGGTCATGGACGTGCTGTCGAGCCAGGCCAACCTCGCCGGCTATCGCGCCGTGATCGACGGTGCCGAAACGTTCGGCCGGGCCATGCCGATGATGATGACCGCGGCCGGCACCGTTCCGGCGGCGAAGGTGTTCATCATGGGCGTCGGCGTTGCCGGTCTGCAGGCGATTGCCACCGCGCGCCGTCTCGGCGCCATCGTCACCGCGACCGACGTGCGTCCCGCCACCAAGGAGCAGGTCGAATCGCTGGGCGCCAAGTTCCTCGCCGTTGAAGACGAGGAGTTCAAGAACGCCCAGACCGCCGGCGGCTACGCCAAGGAAATGTCGAAAGAGTATCAGGCCAAGCAGGCCGCTCTGACTGCCGAACACATCAAGAAGCAGGACATCGTCATCACCACTGCGCTGATTCCGGGCCGGCCCGCGCCGCGTCTGGTCACCGCCGAGATGGTGAAGTCGATGAAGCCCGGCTCGGTGCTGGTCGACCTCGCGGTCGAACGCGGCGGCAACGTCGAGGGCGCGGTCCCCGGCCAGATCGTCGAGACCAACGGCGTCAAGATCGTCGGCTACACCAACGTCGCCGGCCGCGTCGCGGCGTCGGCTTCGGCCCTTTATGCGCGCAATCTGCTGAGCTTCTTCGAGACCATGGTCAACAAGGAGAAGGCGCTGGCGGTGAATTGGGACGACGAACTGGTGAAGGCCACCGCGCTGACGCGCGACGGCGCCGTCGTTCATCCGAACTTCCAGCCCAAGTCGGCGTGAGCGCGACCGCTTAAGGAGAGTTGCTATGGAGCATATGGTTCAAGCGGTCGATCCGTTCGTGTTTCGGCTGTCGATTTTCGTCCTTGCCGTGTTCGTCGGCTACTTCGTGGTGTGGTCGGTGACCCCCGCGCTGCACACGCCGCTGATGTCGGTGACCAACGCGATCTCGTCGGTGATCGTGGTCGGTGCGCTGCTCGCGGTCGGCGTGTCGCTGGTCGGCAGCGACAACGGTCCGCTGTGGGCGCGCGGCTTCGGCTTCGTCGCGCTGATCTTCGCATGTATCAACATCTTCGGCGGCTTCCTTGTCACCCAGCGCATGCTGGCGATGTACAAGAAGAAGCAGAAGTGAGTAGGGGCCGTCGATGAGCGCCAATCTTTCCGCATTTCTGTATCTGATCGCAGGCGTCCTATTCATTCTGGCGCTGCGCGGTCTGTCGTCTCCGGCCACCAGCCGTCAGGGCAACCTGATGGGCATGAGCGGCATGGCGATCGCCATTGCAACCACGCTCGCCGGCCATCCGCCGGCCGATCTGCTCGGCTGGGTGCTGGTGATCGCCGGCATCGCGATCGGCGGCGCCATTGGCGCAGTCATCGCCAAGAAGGTGCCGATGACCTCGATGCCCGAGCTGGTCGCCGCCTTCCACTCGCTGGTAGGTATGGCCGCGGTGCTGGTCGCCGCCGGTGCGTTCTATGCGCCCGGTGCGTTCGACATCGGCGAGCCGGGCAACATCCACGCTCAGAGCCTCGTTGAAATGTCGCTCGGCGTTGCCATCGGCGCGCTGACCTTCACCGGCTCGGTGATCGCGTTCCTCAAGCTGTCGGGCCGCATGAGCGGCGCGCCGATCCTGCTGCCGGCACGGCACGTGGTGAACATCGCGCTCGGCGTCATCATGTTCGCGGCGATCATCTACATGGTGATCACGCAGAGCGAGGTCGCCTTCTGGGTGATCACCGGCGTCGCGCTGCTGCTCGGCATCCTGATCATCGTCCCGATCGGCGGCGCCGACATGCCGGTGGTGATCTCGATGCTCAACTCCTACTCGGGGTGGGCCGCGGCCGGCATCGGCTTCACGCTCGGCAACTCGGCGCTGATCATCACCGGCGCGCTGGTCGGCTCCTCGGGTGCGATTCTGTCCTACATCATGTGTAAGGGCATGAACCGCTCGTTTATCTCGGTCATCCTCGGCGGCTTCGGCGGTGAAACCGCGGCGGCCGGCGGTGGCGGTGGTGAACAGCGCCCGGCCAAGCTCGGCTCGGCCGACGACGCGGCCTTCATCATGAAGAACGCCTCGAAGGTCATCATCGTGCCGGGTTACGGCATGGCGGTGGCTCAGGCTCAGCACGCGCTGCGTGAAATGGCCGACTCGCTGAAGAAGGAAGGCGTCGAGGTGAAGTACGCGATTCACCCGGTCGCCGGCCGTATGCCGGGCCACATGAACGTGCTGCTCGCCGAAGCCAACGTGCCGTACGACGAAGTGTTCGAACTCGAGGACATCAACTCGGAGTTCGCGCAGGCCGACGTCGCGTTCGTGATCGGCGCCAACGACGTCACCAACCCGGCGGCCGAAGAGGATCCGTCCTCGCCGATCTACGGCATGCCGGTGCTGCAAGTGTGGAAGGCCGGCACCGTGATGTTCATCAAGCGGTCGCTCGCCTCCGGTTACGCCGGCATCGACAACCCGCTGTTCTATCGCGACAACACCATGATGCTGCTCGGCGACGCCAAGAAGATGACCGAGAACATCGTCAAGGCGATGGCGCACTAACCGCCGACGCCCTGCCCAAAACGAAACGCCCGGCCGCAAGGCCGGGCGTTTTTGTTTGGGGCCAGACCCACTATTCCACGTCATGGCCGGGCTCGTCCCGGCCATCCACGTCTTGCTGCGCGTCGAACGCCGAAAGACGTGGATGCCCGGCACAGGGCCGGGCATGACGGAGGTTGGTGTAAGCCTCACATCCGGTGCATGACGCAGAGCTTGTTGCCGTCCGGGTCGCGCAAATAGGCGAGGTACATCTTCATGTCGCCCATCGCGCGGATACCGGGCGGATCCTCGCACGTAGTGCCGCCATTGGCGACGCCGGTCGCGTGCCAAGCGTCGGCTTCCTCCTGGGACTTTGCCACGAAGCCGATCGTGCCGCCATTGGCCGCGGTCGCCGGTTCGCCATTGATCGGCTTGCTGACCGCGAAGGTGCCGGTCTTGGTGCGGTAGAAGATGCGATGACGATCGACCATCGCCGGCGGCACGCCGAGGGTGCCGAGCAGTTTGTCGTAGAAGTCCTTCGCCGCTTCGAGATTGTTGGTGCCGATCATGACGTGTGAAAACATGGCGTTTCCCGTGTGCTCCTTGGTGTTTTCACCCTGAGGGTGCCCGCCAACTATACCGATCCGATGCCACCTGGCGATACCGCCCGAGCATCAGGTGCGCCGATTGTACGCATGGCGCTGGGCCTGGATCGCCGGATGTCGGGCAGGGTGATTGGTGGTATCCGTGTCTTAGTTGGCAGCGTTCTGCCCGGAGAAGGGACGTCATGACGGTTGCGGCAAAATCCGAGATTCAGATCGACAACGACGAGGTGCGGGTTACCGAGTGGCGGCTGCCGCCGGGCTCGGCGACCGGTCACCACACCCACGGCATGGACTACGTCGTGGTGCCGATGGCCGACGGCGAGATGACCATCGTGGCGCCGGACGGGACGCGCTCGCTGGCCCAGCTCAAGACCGGCCGCTCCTACGCCCGCAAGGCCGGTGTCCAACACGATGTCCGCAACGAATCCACAGCCGAAATCGTGTTTCTCGAGATTGAATTGAAAGCTTAACCTCTCGTTAAGCGGCAGGGCCCAGCTTCGCCTCGCGGTCCGTTCGGTGGCGCTCCGAACACCTCGTTCCGATGCCACCGATCGGTCGCAGTTGATCCCTCAATCAGCCTCAAACTTCCAGCATCACACGTGCGGGGAAGAGGCCGGCCATGCTGAAATTCATCACCGAAAAACTGCTCGGGCAGATTCTGCCGTCGGTGGTCGCGACCGTGATCGCCGCCTACGTCGTGAATCAGTACATCGTCGCCAGGCCCGACGCGCCGCCCCCGGCCGCCCCCGCGACACAGCAACTCGATACCACGAAGGCCGTTAAGCCGGCCGAGTCGGTTGCGGTCGCGCTGCCGGCGGAGGCCGCGCGGTCCGAGCCGACCAGGAGCGAGCCGCTCAAGGTCAAGCTCGGCGCCGACAAGATCTCCACCGAGAAGGCCGCGGTCGACAAGCCTGCCGACCGCCCAGTGGGTCGGCACCAGATCACCGTGCATGACAACAAGGCGGCCGCCCCGTCCAAGCCGGTCAGCACCGCGTCCGCTACGCCGGAGCCGGTCAAGGTGCCGGAGGAGCGCAGCGAGCCCGCGCGCGATCCCAACGAGCTCGTCAGGGCCGCTGTCGAGCGCCTCCGCGCGTCCGCGCCCGCAGAGGCGCCTCGGGCCACCGAAACGCTGGGGCGTGCGCCTGAGCCGCTGAAGGTGCCTGAGCCGCCGCGCGCCCAGGAGCCGCCGCGTCAGCAGGAAGCCGCGCGCGTCATCGCTCCGGCATTGCCGCCGGCCGTCAACGTTGCGCCGACCAATGTGTCGATTGCGCCCTACGCCAATCCGCCGGCAACCACCGCCTCCGTGCCGGCCAGCAGCCGCCCAGCCGATTCGATCGACCTGCGCGACAGCGATCAGCACCCGCCGACCCCTCCGGCCGATATTCCGGGCGCACGCGCGGACGCGTCCGGCGACGGCAATGCCGCCCGCAAGCCGTCGGTCGCGGAGGATGTGTTGTTCACCGCCAAGTCGGTGATCCACTCGGTCCTGCCGCGGTAGTAACGACCGCGATATCCACAGCCATCAATGCCCGGGCGTCGCCCCGGGCATTTTGTTATGTGGGGCAGGTCACCGACCGAGCGCCAAGCAGCACCGAAATAAGCAACAACGAAAAACGCGGGCCCGGGGCCCGCGTTCTTCAAACTCAGTTCGCTTCGTCGCCGAAAAGCGCGATTAGCGCGCCGCCGCGGCCGGACGGCGATCCGCGCCGAAAGCCGGCTTCGGCTTGCTCGGCAGCAGGCCTTCGCGCTGCAGCTTCTTGCGGGCGAGCTTGCGGGCGCGGCGTACGGCTTCCGCCTTCTCGCGCGCCTTCTTCTCGGACGGCTTCTCGTAATGTCCGCGCAGCTTCATCTCGCGGAAAATCCCCTCGCGCTGCATCTTCTTCTTCAGCGCCTTGAGGGCTTGATCGACGTTGTTATCGCGAACGAGAACCTGCACGCGGCATCCTCTTCAGAGTGATCGGATCGGAATTTATTGGATTAGGCGGGGCCGACAACGGCCAGGCCCTCCACCTAGAGGGCGCCCATGTACCAGATCGGGCCGGCAATGTCCACCTGACGCGACAATTAAGTTTTGCGACGTTGGTCGGTTCCGTCAGCGTTTTTCCGGCTCGACCACGGTGACATGGCCCATCTTGCGGCCGGGTAGGGCATGGCGCTTGCCGTAGAGGTGCACGGTCGCCCCGGGAACGGTCAGCCAGCGGGTATAGTCGTGAACGTCGGCGCCGATCAGGTTGGTCATGGTCACTGCGCCGTGCCGCACCGGCTCGGCGAGCGGCCAGCCGGCGATCGCGCGGATGTGCTGCTCGAACTGCGAGACCGAAGCGCCATCCAGCGTCCAGTGCCCGGAATTATGCACCCGGGGGGCGATCTCGTTGACCAGCACCTTCGGTCCGTCCGCACCGGGCACCACAAACATCTCGACGCCGAGAACGCCGACATAGCCGAGCGCATCGGCGATCGTCTTGGCGATCCGGCGAGCCTCGCTCGCCACCGCGTCGGGGATCGCCGCCGGAGCCTTGGAGACTTTGAGAATGTGGTCGCGGTGCTCGTTTTCGGTGACGTCGTAGCTCACCACCTGACCATCGGCGCCGCGCGCGGCGATCACTGAGATCTCGCGCTCGAACGGCACGAAGGCCTCCAGAATCGCGGCCCGTGTCTCCAGGCTGGCCCAGGCCGCTTCCGGATCGTCGCCCGGACGCAGCATCACCTGTCCCTTGCCGTCGTAACCGAACCGCCGGGTCTTCAGTACCGCGGGCAGGCCGAGCTGGGTGACCGCGTCGCGCAGCGTCTGCGGCGAGGTGACGTCCGCATAGCCGGCGGTGCCGATGCCGAGCTTGGACACGAAGTCCTTCTCGGCCAAGCGGTCCTGGGTGGTCTCTAGGATGGTTTGGTTCGGCAGTACCGGTTTGCGCGCCGCCAGGACCAGCGCGGCGGAAGCCGGCACGTTCTCGAACTCGTAGGTGATGACGTCGACGTCCGAGGCAAACGATTCCAGCGCTTCGACATCGGCGTATTCGGCGCAAGTGCCGTTCTGCACCACGTCGAACGCCGGCGAATCCGGGTCGGGCGAGAATATCTGGCACTTCAGCCCGAGCCGGGCCGCGGCGAGCGCCAGCATCCGGCCGAGCTGGCCGCCGCCAAGAATGCCGATGGTATCACCGGGCTTCAGCGGTTCACGGCGGGATGCGCTCACGCTGCGCCCTCCGGCCGGGCCGCGACCGAATCGGTCTGCGCCTTGCGCCATGCCGCCAGCCGCGTCGCCAGATCGGAATCGGTCAGCGCCAGCACGCTCGCGGCGAGCAGCGCCGCGTTGATCGCGCCCGCCTTGCCGATCGCCAGCGTGCCGACCGGGATGCCGGCCGGCATCTGCACGATCGAATACAGCGAATCCAGGCCCGACATCGTCTTGGATTCCACCGGCACGCCGAACACCGGCAGCTCCGTCAACGCCGCGGTCATCCCCGGCAGATGCGCAGCCCCGCCGGCGCCGGCAATGACAATGCGGTAACCCGCTGCCTTTGCGCCTTTGGCGAAGGTATAGAGACGGTCGGGGGTGCGATGCGCGGAAACGATCTGGGCGTCATGGGCGACGCCAAGGGCGGTCAGGGTGTCGGCGGCATGCCGCATCGTCTCCCAGTCCGACTGGCTACCCATGATGATCGCGACGGGAGCTGTCATTCAAACGATTCTTTCGAGCGATTCTGTCGTGAATCCAGAAACATAGGTGGGGATTATAGGAACGCCAGCCGCTCCGGCCAAGGCGTCCGGAATGCACTATCCTTTCTTGGTCAAGAGCGGCAAGTGTTGTGGCTGTTCTCCGGCTGATTCTGATGAAAAAGAAGCCCATCCGCCCCTTATCCGCCCGCCGGTCTGTCGACCGCGGAACCCCGAAGCCTGCCGCCAAGAAGCGAAAACTGCCGCCTGCCGGGCCGCGCCCGGCCCCGGCAACGCCGCGGGCGCGGGTTGCTGGGGGGCGGCTGCCGGCCGATCCGCAGCTCAAGATCCGCCGACTCAAGGCCCAACTGGCCGCCGCTCTGGCCGAGATCGACGTGCTGCGCGCGTCCGCCGAAACCGACTTTCTGCTCGGCATTGCCAACCGCCGCGGCTTCGAGCGCGAGCTCGGCCGGGCGCTGGCCTACATCAAGCGCTACGGCGCCGGCGGTGCGCTGATCATGCTGGATGTCGACCGGCTCAAACCGGTCAATGACACGCTCGGCCATGCCGCCGGCGACGTCGTGCTGAAGGCAGTGACCGAGGCGCTGCTGCGCCACGTCCGGGCGTCCGATCTGATCGGCCGGCTCGGCGGCGACGAGTTCGCCTTGCTGTTGTGGAATCTCGACGAAACCGATGCGCGCGCCAAAGCGTTCGGCTTGGAGACGGCGGTCGACGAGCTTGCGATCCGCTACGGCGATCAAACGATCGAGGTCGGAATCTCCGCTGGCGTTGCGATGCTGACGCCGCAGATGGACGCGGCCGAAGCGTTCGCCGTTGCCGATCAGGCGATGTATGTCCGCAAGGGCGAGCGCCGCGCGGCGTCGGGTGCGCCTATCAAGCGATGATGTCGGGCGTGATCTGATCTTCGATGAAGGCGATGCGATCGCGCAGCGCCAGCTTGCGCTTCTTCAGCCGCTGCAGACGCAACAGATCGGGCGCAGGCGAATGGTGCAGCGCATCGATCGCGGCGTCGAGATCGCGGTGCTCTTGTTGCAGCTTGGCCAGCTCGGCACCGAGGTCGCCCTCGTCTTCGTCGGTCATGATCAGTGTCGGCTTGAACCGGTTCGCGAAGCGCGGCCCGGTTGCGGAGGAATGTCGATCAGTTCGCCGTCATTATCGCCTTTGCGGCGTTGCGAGCAAGCGGTGCGTCTGCGCATCGTGCGGCGTACGACCTTCGTCAGGTGAATAATTCGAGAACCCGCATTCCGGCATTCGATGGTCTCGAGGAAAGCCCGCATCCTCGGGCGTTTGCGGGGATGAACTGATCGTGCTCTCGAATCGTTTCGTGGGGCGCGAAATTATGACGCGGATATTTCAAGACCTATCGACAGACGCCACCAGAGATGTACACTTCCTCGTCCGGATGGAAATCAGTCTCACCAAAAGAGGAGGTTTCGTATGGCAATTCAGGCGCATCTGGTCGAACTGGAACGCAAGCACAAAGTTCTGGAGACCGAATTGCACGACGCTCTCGCCCATCCTTCTACGGACGACACGCGTATTGCCGAGCTGAAACGTCGCAAGCTCATGGTCCGGGATCAAATCGCGAAACTCAAGCAAACCAAGACCAGCGTACACTGACCTCCCTCACCGCACTGCAGCAAAGCTGCCCCTCGCAGACGTCCGCATCGATGATGTCGACGACGTGATGGCGACAGCTCCGGGACATCATTCACCTCTGACGCCGAAGAGCCTTCCGGGCGGCGCCAGAGGGGATTTGAAGTTCCAATCTCCAGGTGATTGACGCCGGTCACAGCGCCGCAAGGCGGCGAGGTGATCGGCAATCGCCATAAACGCCGCAGATCCTGGCAACCCATCCCAACCACTTTGATCAATCGGCGCGATGTTCGCGTGAGTGTTCATTGCTCGACGCGAATCCGTGTGTCGCGGACAGTGCCGATTCCCGATCCAATGATTGAGCACGCTGGCACGCCGCGCACGGCAGCCGACGCGATGCTTGCACCAGCCTTGACGCAAGAACCGCGACGCCGCCGCGTAGAGCGCGTTACTTGGTTGAGCGCACCTCTCCGAACCGTTCCCATTGCTTGCCGGTGAAGCGCATGAACTGGACCTGTTCGATCGGAAGGTGGTCGTCGGCCGCAGTCTGGACCTTGATCCCCGGCAGCAGCATCGGCAGCTCCAGCTGTTTGATCGAGAGCGCCTGCTTCATGATGTTGTCGCGGCTGAGATCGTTGCCGGCAGCCTTCAGCACGTGTTCGAGCACCATGCCGTTGTTGTAGCCGTTGACGTAGTTGGAATCGCGCAAGTCGCCGTCCGGGATGTACTTCTGCATGTAGGCCCGCCAATCCTTCACACCGGGATCGTCGGTCCATGCAGGATCGAGCGGATCCTTGACGTAAGCGGTCGAGATGATGCCGACACCGGCGTCGACGCCGGCCGGCTCCATCACCGATGACATCCACACCGAGACGTTGGACAGGAAGCGCATCGGCTTCCAGCCGATCTCGAATGTCTTGCGGATCGCCTGGGCGGCGAATTTCGGTGTTGCTGCGATGATCAGCGCGTCGGCGCCGCTGGCTTTCAGGCTGACGATCTGCGAGTCGATGGTCGGGTCGGTGACTTCGTACATGCTCGCGGTCACCGCCTTCTCGTAACGCTCGCCGAGCACATCGCGCAGTCCGGCAAGATAGTCGCGCCCGAAATCGTCGTTCTGTGCGATCACCGCGAAGGTGGCGTCCGGCTTCTTCTCCAAGGCATAGCGGGCGTACATTCTCGCTTCGTTGCGGAACGGCGCCATGATGCCCATGATGGCGAGTGGATACTGCGAGATGTCGCCGAATTTGGAGGCGCCGGAAGCGACGAATAGCTGCGGCACCTTCTTGCTTTGCAGATATTTGGCGATTGCTGTGTTGTGCGCGGTGCCCATGGTGGAGAAGATGAACGAGACTTCGTCGCTTTCGACCAGCCGCCTGGTCTGCTCCACCGTTTTCGGTGGCACGTAGCCGTCGTCGAGTGAGATCAGGTTGATCTTGCGGCCGTTGATGCCTCCGCGATCGTTGACCATCTTGAAGTAAGCGAGCTCGCCCTTGCCGAGAATCCCGAATGCCGAAACCGGCCCGCTATAGGGCATGGTCTGCCCGATGCGGATTTCGGTCTGGGTGATCCCCGGCTGGTCCTCGGCTGACGCGGCGGTGCCGATCAGGCCGAGGGATGCGGCGAGCAATGCCCGCGCGGTCGTGATGCGCATGCTGGTTTCCTCCGTTTGGTTTTTTGTCTGGTGCCGGTCGTTGAATCTGCCGGTCGTCGGTTCGGTCGAATGGTCGCTGCAGGATCGGAGATTGGCGATCGGCCGCAGGCGACCGGAGTTCTCATTGGCTTTGGGCTGTTCTCTTCGCGCGAACCGCTTTCGATCGCGCAAAGCCGCTGTTGCGGTGCTCGGGGCGGCCCTCGGGCGCCCTCGGCCATCGTTTCGATCACTTAAGCGACGCTGGCCGCGCCGCGAATATCGGCGAGACCCGATCAGTCACACCGCCCGATCAGCCTCGAGAAATCCACCGGAGGAGATCGCGACGCTGTCCTTGGTTGCGGTGAAATGCTTGGTCAAAGCCGCGACCGCCGCCCCGGCGTCACGCCTGATCACCGCATCGACGATGGCCGCATGCTCGATGTCGACATCGGCCGGATCGCGCCCGGAGTCGCGCCGGATCGACAGCCGTCGGTAGCGTTCGCTTTGTTCATGCAGAAGTTTGCGGAAGCGCATGAGCCACGGCGAGTCACAGCCGCTCACCAGCGCGAGGTGAAAGGCGTTATGGTGCTTGGCCCATTCGTCATAGTGCAGCGGATCGTCGCCCGGAAAACGGTGCGGAAACGCCTTCAGAGTCCCCCAGGTGGCTTCGACCGCATTGAACCAAGCCTGGTCGCCGAGTTCGATCGATCGCCGCAGCATCAATCCTTCGATCTCGATGCGCGATCGGGTGACGTCGGCGAGATCCTCCAGAGACACCGGGCTGACGCGGAAGCCACGTTGGTCGGCGGCCTGCACCAGCCCATCGGCGACGAGGCGGGACAACGCCTCGCGGACGGCCGCGAGGCTGACCGAGAACTGCTTGGCGAGGCCGGCGATGTGCAGCTTTTGTCCCGGCAGCAGGCGGGTCGCCAAAATATCGGCGCGTATCCGCTCCTGGACCGCGGAGGTCAGGCTCCGCGGGCCGTCGCCATCCAACGCATAGTGAAGGATCGGACTTGCGTTGCTCATGCTGCGAGCAAATCGCAGGAGGGCGCGCGCGTCAACAGAAAATCGATTTTCGATATTTCCGGGATAGGCGGGTTTCTGTCCGCGTTCGATCAGCCGGTGAGGGTGGCGACGTGGTCGGCAATGGCCAGCGAAGCCGTCAACCCGGGGGACTCGATCCCGAACAGGTTGATCAGCCCCGGCACGCCATGCTCACGCGGACTCTGCACCACGAAATCCTGCACAGCGACCGACGGTGGCACGATCTTGGGCCGGATGCCGGAGTAACCGGGTGACAGCGCGCCGTCGGGCAGGCCCGGCCAGTACTTGCGGATCGCCGGATAGAACCGCGCCGCGCGCGCCGGGTCGACCACGTAGTCGAGCTCGTCGATCCATTCGACGTCGGGACCGAACTTGGCCTGGCCGCCGAGATCCAGCGTCAGATGCACACCGAGTCCTCCAGGCTCCGGCACCGGATAGATCAGGTGGGAGAACGGCGCGCGCGCGCTGCAGGTGAAGTAATTGCCCTTGGCGAGATAGGGCGTCGGCACCAGCTCCGGCGGCATCGCCGCGATCGAACGCGCCACCGCAGTCGCACCGAGGCCGGCGGCATTGATCAGCAAGCGGCAGCCGAGCGTCATCGGCATCTCGCCGCCGATCTCGAGCGCGAGCAGCTCGCCTTCACGGCGTGCCGACAGCAGCGGCGCGTGAAACGCAAACGCCGCGCCGGCGGCTTCGGCATCACCGCGCAGCGCCAGCATGTAAGAGTGGCTGTCGACGATGCCGGTCGACGGCGACACCAGTGCGGCGACGCAGGACAGCGCCGGCTCCATCCGCTGCGCTTCGGCGCCGTCGATCGCGCGCAGATCATCGACGCCGTTGGCGGCAGCGTGAGCCCGGATCGACTCCAGCTTGTCGGCTTCCGCCGCGGTGGTAGCGACGATCAGCTTGCCGCATTTCCGATGCGGAATGCCGTGATCGGCGCAATACGCATACAGCGCCTGCCGGCCCGCGACGCAGAGCTGCGCCATCAGGCTGCCGGCCCGATAATAGATGCCGGCATGGATCACTTCGCTGTTGCGCGACGAGGTGCCGGTTCCGATCGCTTCGGCCTGCTCGACCACGATCACTTCACGGCCCTGCTGCGCCAGCTTCCGCGCGATCGCCAGCCCGACCACGCCCGCGCCGACTACGACGCACTCAACTTCATCCATCGATCCGCGCTCTTGTTGCGATTGACTCGTCCCGCGGCGTTTATGATCGGGTTAACCATCTCGGGTCAATTGATGAAAATTCGCGCAATCACTGCCTGCCGGGCCAGCGGTGTTTACATGTTCCAAACATCTCTTGCACCAGACTCGGATTGCAATCTCTGGGTGTTTTATGACGGCGCGGATGAGGAAAGCGGGCAGGGGGGCGGCATGTGCTGCATTGAGCGCCTGTCTGTTTTCGACGGCCGCTGACGCCGCGTCCGGCTTCGTGCCTGCCAGCTACATCGGCAATGTCGAGCCCGAAATTCTCTGGGAATTGCTGATCGGCGGCTTCGTCGTTGCGGCTTTCATGTGCGCGACCGCACTGTGGGCGACCTCGATGCTGCGCAAGCAGCGCCGCGCCCATCGCCGCAAGAACATGCTGGTCGACTCCGTGCTGAACAAGCTGCAGCAGGGCGTCGTGATCGCCGATGCTTCGGGCCGGATCGTATTCTGCAACGATCGCTATCTCGCGATGTACGACCTGACCCGCGCCGAGGTCACGCCGGGAATGCCCGGGCGCGATCTGTTGGCGCTGCGGCGCGCCCGCGGCATGCTCGATCTCACCAATGACGAGTTCTACCGCAATGCCGGTCTGCCGCAGGGCTACGTTTCCGAATTGCCGGACGGCCGCTGCATCCAGGTCAAGTTCTCGCGGCTCGCCAACGGCGGCACCATCGCGACCCATGACGATTGCAGCGAACTGCGCCGGGTGTCGAAGGAACTGTCGACCACCAAGCAGTTCCTGGAATCGGTGATCGACAACATCCCGGTCTGCGTCGCTGCCAAGAGCATCGAAGATGGCCGCTACATCCTGGCCAACCGGGCGTTCGAGACGCTGTCCGGGCTGAGCCGCGACAAGATCATCGGCGCCACCGCCGACCAATTGTATCCGGCGCGCTCCGCGGCGAGCATCCGTGAGGCGGACCAGAGCGCGCTGCAATCGACCACCGGCGCCTATCAATCCGAGCTGACTGTCGAGATGGGCCGGAGCGATCGCATTCTTGCCAGCAACCGCGTGGTCGCTCGCAACGAACACGGTGAGCCGGAATTCCTGATCGCGCTGTTCGAGGACATCACCAATCGCCGCGCATTGTCGGCCGAATTGGAAAAGACCAAGCGCTTCCTCGAACTGGTGATCGACAACATTCCGGTGGCGCTGACGGTGCAGAACACCGCGGACGGCCGCTACGTGCTCGCCAACCGCGGCGCCGAGATCATTCTCAACCGCCGCCGCGAGGATGCCACCGGGCTGACCACCGGCGAGATTTTCAACGCCAAGGAAGCCCGGCTGATCGCCGAGCGCGACGAACTGGCGATCCGCAAGGGCGGCCTCGTCGTCGAGGAGCATCCGATCTCGACCGCCGGCGGCTTGCGGCTGTTCGTGACCCGGCGGATGACCGTCACAGATCAGGCCGACCAGGCGAACTATCTGATCAAGACCCATGTGGACGTCACCGACCGCCGCCAGACGGAGGCGCGGATGGCTCACATGGCGTATCACGACGGCCTGACCGACCTGCCGAACCGTGACGCGTTCCTGAAGTCGCTGACCCAGATGATCGAAGCGTGCGACAACGCTGTCGATGAGTTCGCCGTGCTCTCCGTCGACCTCGATGGTCTGAAGGAGATCAACGACGTGTTCGGCCACGCGATCGGCGACAAGCTGCTGATCGAGGTGGCGCGTCGGATCGAATGGGCGTCGCGCGGCGGCGTGGTGGCACGGCTGTCCGGCGACGAATTCGGCCTGATCATCGATGGCCCGCAGCCGGCTGCGGCGCGCGACCTCGCCAGCATGGTGGCGAAAGCGCTCGCGCCGGGCTTCGTCATCGACGACAAGACGGTGCGGATCGGCGTCACCACCGGCGTCGCGCTGTTCCCCGCCAACGGCACCGATGCCGCTTCGCTGCTCGCCAACGCCGGCGCCGCCTTGTTCCGTGCCAAGGCCAAGGCGCGTGGCTCGGTCACGGTGTTCGAGCCCGAAATGGACATGCAGATCCGCGACCGGCGGGTGCTGCATCAGGATCTGTCGAACGCGATCCGCAACGGCGAGATGTCGCTGTACTACCAGCCGCAGGCGTCGAGCACCAAGCGGGTCGGCAACAACGACATCGTCGGCTTCGAAGCGCTGACGCGCTGGCGTCATCCGACCCGCGGCTTCGTGCCGCCGAGCGAGTTCATTCCGCTCGCCGAAGAGAGCGGGCTGATCGTCGAGCTCGGCGAGTGGATCTTGCGCGAAGCCTGCCGTCAGGCCGCCTCATGGGCGCGGCCGCTGCAGGTCGCCGTCAACCTGTCGCCGGCGCAATTCCTCAACACCGATCTGGTCGCCTTCGTGCACGAGGTGCTGCTGCAGACCGGGCTCGAACCAGGCCGGCTGGAATTGGAAATCACCGAGGGCGTGCTGATCGAAGATTTCGATCGCGGCCTGTCGCTGCTGCGCCGGCTGAAGGCGCTCGGCGTCCGGGTGTCGATGGATGATTTCGGCAGCGGCTATTCTTCGCTGACCTATCTGCAGGCTTTCCCGTTCGACAAGATCAAGATCGACCGCGCCTTCATCATGAATCTCGGTCGCAATCCGCAATCGGCGGCGATCGTTCGCGCCGTGATCGGCCTCGGCCACGGCCTCAGCGTGACGCTGGTGGCTGAAGGTGTCGAGACCCAGGATCAGCTCGACTTCCTGGTCGACGAGTCCTGCGATGCGGTGCAGGGCTATCTGATCGGCAAGCCGGCGCCGATCGATCAGTATCGCTGGCTGGTCGGGCTCGATGCGCTCGACGACAGCACCCCGCTCCGTGCTCGCGAAGCAGGCTGATCGCCCGCTTCGCCCAGCGCGCAGAAGTTCGTCAAGAGCTTAGGCGCCGGTGTTGTCCGGCTTGCCGCCGAACGCCACCGGGGTTTGCGGCCGCTCATCGACATGCAGCGTGAACAGGTCCGGCCGCGAATAGTGGCCGACCGCGTCGAAGTCGAGCTTCGAGCCGAGGATGTCGTCGGTGTCGATGTCGGCGGTCAGGATACCTTCTTCGTCGAGCAGCGGGCCGGCGAGGATTTCGCCGAGCGGGCCGACGATCACCGAGCGGCCATGCATCATCCACTCGTCCGGGCCGGCCTCGATCCGGCTGGCATAGTCCGCCGGGAAGTCCGAGCGCCGCATCACCTGGCAGGCGCCGATCACAAAGCAGCGGCCTTCCAGCGCGATGTGGCGCATCGTGGCGATCCAGGTCTCGCGGTCGTCGGCGGTTGGTGCCGCCCAGATCTGCACGCCCTTGGCGTAGTAGGCGGCGCGCATCAGCGGCATGTAGTGCTCCCAGCAGATCGCGCCGCCCAGCTTGCCGTAGGGAGTGTCGACCACGGTGAGCGTCGAGCCGTCGCCGAAGCCCCACACCAGCCGCTCCGAGCCCGTCGGCATGAGCTTGCGATGGATACCGAGCAGGCCGGTCGGGGCCAGATACAGCGCCGTGCAATAGAGCGTGCCGCCGTCGCGCTCGATCACGCCGACCACGGCGTGGAGGTCGTGTTCGGCGCAGGCGGCGACGAGCTGATCCACTTCCGGCCCCGGAATAGTGATGGCACCGCGGACGTAGCGGGCGAAATCCTCGCGGCCTTCCGGCGTGCGCCGTCCGATCGCGCAGCCGAAGTCGAGACCCTTCGGATAGCCGCCGATGAAGGCTTCCGGAAACACCGCGACCTTTGCGCCCTTGGCGGCGGCTTCGCCGATCAAGGCGACGGTGCGCGCGGTCGCACCCGCGGCGTCGAACGGAATGGTCGTCGCCTGCACTGCTGCGACTTTCAATTTGGCCATCTGATGAGTCCTTATGATGCGGTGGTGAGGGTGACCTGCGCGTCCTGCCAGAGCGGACGGTCGAGATCGAACAAATCGCGGGTGCGGGTGTAGGCGGAGGCGCCGTGCATCCGGCCGACGAGATCGAGCGCGGCGTGGTCGACACGCGGGCGCTCCGGATCGCCAGTGAGGACGCGCTGCGAGTAGTGTGCGTGCAGTACCTCGCCGACCACCATCACCTGGCCGGGGCCGGTGTCGAGCCAGTGGGTGCGGCGGCATTCGAATGCGACCGGCGAGGCGGCGATGCGCGGCGGGGAGACGGCGACGCTCGGCAGCGTCTGAAGCCCAGCGAGATCGAGTTCGTCGACTTCCGGCGGGGCTTCGACGCAGGTGGCGTTCATCGCCTCGACTAGGCTGAACGGCACGAGGTTGACGACCAATTCGCCGGTCGCGCGGATGTTCGCGGCGGTGTCTTTCGGCGCGTCGGGCCGCGCCAGAATGCCGAGCGCAACCACGGGGCGATCGGAGCCGAACATGTTGAAGAACGAGTAGGGCGCGGCGTTGACACAGCCGTCGGGCGATCGCGTGACGACCCAGGCGATCGGCCGCGGCATGATGGTGGAGGCGAGCAGGCGATAGCGATCCGCGCCGGACATCTTGGCGAAATCGAAGTGGCGCTGCGGCTGTGATACCAAGTCGTGCAAGTCTCTCACTCGCGGCTTTCGTCATGGTCGGGCTCGTCCCGCCTGCGCGGCCGAAGCCGCTTCGGCGTGGCGGAGGCCCGCCATCTACGTTCTTACTTGGGGTAGTCACTGAGAGGCGTGGATGGCCGGCACAAGGCCGACCATGACGAGTTCATGTGTGCAGCTCGAGCCGTTTAGGCCCGGGTGATCTTCACGCTCTTCGGGTCGAAGCCCTTGGCCACGGCTTCCTTGTCGGCCGCGCGGGCGATCGTGGTGTCGACGAACTTGCTGACGTCGGGCACGCGCGGCAGCAGCTTGTTCTCGACGCCCCATTTGGCGAGCGTGTCCATCTTGGCGATCTGCGCAGGCGTCAGGGTCGCCTTGATGTCGCTGAACGACTTGGCGCTCCAAGCCGGATCGTAGCTCGACGCCTTCTCCAGCACCTCGACCGGAATGTTCTTGGCGGGCTCCAGCGTGCGGAACCAGCCGTTGACCAGATCGTGGTTCTGGCTGGCGAAGAACAGCGCTTCGGAATTCGCCATCAACATCCGCTTCAGCACGTCGGGGCGGTCCTTGAAGAAGCGGTTATTGGCGGCGAGCACGATCACCGGCGTAACGTTCTGCGATACCACCTGGGCGAAGCCGGCGTTCTCGAAGAACGATACGAACGGATCGTAGGTGAAGAACGCATCGATGCGCTGCGAACCGACTGCGTCGGCGAGTTCGGCAGGGCCGACATTGACGAAGGTGACGTCCTTGCCCGGCGTCAGTCCGGCCTTCGCCACGGCTTCCTGCGCGTTCTGGAACGCGGTGATGCCGAAGGTGCCGTAGATCTGCTTGCCCTTGAGGCCAGCCAAATCGGTGATGCCGGACTTCTTGGTCGTCAGCACGGCCGAGCGGAAGATCGCCTGCGACGACACGGTGGTGACCGGCGCGCCGATCGCCATCGTGGTGACGGCGGCAAAGTCGGACAGCGTGCCGATGTCGGCCGCGCCGGAGACCAGCGCCTCGGTGATCGCCGGCGACGCGGCGAGCTGGATCATCTCCATCTTCAGGCCGTGACGCTCCGCGATATCGGTGCGCATCAGCACATGGGCGATCTGGGCCGACACCGTGGTGGTGTTGAACCAGCCCATTTTGACGACGTCGGCTCCCTGCGCGCGCAGGATCGACGGCGCCGCGAGCGGCATGGTGGCGGCAAAGCCGGCGGCGAGCTGACCGAAGCGGCGGCGCGATACAGTGATTGTCACGGCTTATTCCCCTTTTTGCCATTCAGGCTTTAGCGTCTCCCAGAGGTCGTTGACCGTGGAGACGAACCATGGATCGGAACGCATTTCGGCGGTGCGCGGCCGCGGCAGCGGCACCAGCACTTCGTCGCGCACGCGGCCGGGCCGCGGACTCATCACCACGACGCGGTCGGCGAGGAACACCGCCTCTTCGATGCCGTGGGTGACGAAGATCACCGTCTTGCCGGCCTCCGAGGAGATGCGGGCGATTTCTTCCTGCAGCAGCACGCGGGTCTGGGCGTCGAGCGCGCCGAACGGCTCGTCCATCAGGAGGATGTCGGGATCAGGCGCCAGCGCGCGGGCGATCGCGGCGCGCTGCTTCATGCCGCCGGACATCTGATGCGGGTACTTGTCTTCGAAGCCGGTGAGGTGAACCGTCTTGATCAGCGCCCGCGCGATCTCGGCGCGTTCGGCCTTCGGCATGCCTTTGGCCTTCAGGCCGAACTCGACGTTCTGCTGCACCGTCATCCAGCCGAACAGCGCGTAGTCCTGAAACACCACGGTGCGCGAAGCGTCGGGCTTGGAGATTGGACGGCCGTCCTGCAGGATCTGGCCGCTCGAGGCCGACTGGAAGCCGGCGATGATGCTGAGCAGCGTCGACTTTCCGCAGCCCGACGGGCCGAGCAGCGAGATGAACTCGCCTTTCTTGATACGCAGCGACACGCCGTCGAGCGCGATCACCGCCTGGTGGGTGGTCTTGGAGTCATACACCTTGCCGACGTTGCGGATGTCGATCTGCGTCTCCGCAGTCGCCGCCTGGGGCACTGCGAGTTCGGCGGCGGCCAAGGTGGCGGGTGCGAATTGTGCGTTCATGGTGAGGGCCCTCAGCTGCGCTCGGAAGGAGCCCACGCGTTCACGCGCCGCTCGATACGTTCAAGGATGGCGGACATCGCGAAGCCGATCAGACCGATCGTCACCATGCCGGCGACGACGTTGTTGATCTGGAACAGCATGCGCGACTGCTGGATCAGGTAGCCGAGGCCGGTCTGGGCGGCGATCAGCTCGGCGGTGACGACGCACATCCAGCCGACGCCGAGCGCGATGCGCAGGCCGGGCAGGATGATCGGCAGCGAGGCGGGGATCAGCACGTCGGTGAACAGCTGCCAGGGCTTGGCGCCGAGGCAGAGTGCGGCGTTCATCTGGTTGCGGTCGAGGCCGCGGATCGCCGTGTAGGTGGCGATGAACACCGGGAAGACGGCGCCGAGGAACACCAGGAAGTAGGAGGCGGCGTCGCCGAGCCCGAACCACAGGATGGTGATCGGGATCCAGGCCAGCGGCGGGATCGGCCGCAACGCTTCGATCACCGGCCGGACGTAGTCCGACACCGTGCGCCACCAGCCGCAGAGCAAGCCGAGCGCCAGGCCGACCACGCAGGCGAGCAGGAAGCCGACCGCAACGCGCTGCAGGCTGGCGCCGAGGTGCACCCACAGCGAGCCGTCGAGCGCGAGTTGCCACAGCGCTTCGGCGATCGCGACCGGCGAGGGCAGCAGGAAGCCGTCGACCAGATTGAGTTGGGTGATCGCCTGCCAGATCGCGAAGAACGCGGTGAGACCGACCGCGGCCCGCATCGGCCGCCCCGCAAAGGCATTCTGAATCATCGCGAACCGCGGCCTCATGGTTTCGACCGGCAGGCGGCCCGCATCGGCTTCCGCTTCCATCTGCAATCCTCCTTTGGTCGCGCTGTGTCCTCGCGTGACGTTTCCAACTTTGGAATATGTCGGATAAATCCGTCAATCCGGAATCGAGGGGTTGGCGGAATATAAATCGAGCAAAACCGCAAAATATCCGCTTAACTCGACGCCATTTGCCGGCGCATTGTGCATTGCGGTCAATTTCGGTCGGAAATCGTCGGAAAAATCCGACAATAGACGTTAGAGCCGAGATCGGACATGGTCGGCGCGCTTCGGCGGTGGGGGATGACGTTGGATATCGAAGGAAAATTGGCCCGGATCGGGATCACCGGGTCGCTCTACAAGCTGTATCTGACCGCCGTCGGGCTCGGTGGCGCGTCGGTGACGGCGGTGGCGGCCAAGGCCGGCCTGCCGCGCACCACCGCGCATGATGCGCTCGCCAAGCTGGAGGCCGAGGGGCTGGTCCGGTTCGTCGACCATGGCAAGCGGCGCTTCGTCGTGGCGCAGGAGCCCGGCATCCTGCTGGAGCGGCTGGAAGCGCGCCGGCAGATGCTGGAAGACGTGATGCCGGTGCTGCGCTCGATGTATCACCACGAGAGTGGCCAGCCGAACGTACGCTTCCATCCCGGTCCCGAAGGTATCCGCACCACGCTGTGGGACACGCTGTCCGGCGGTGACAAGGTGCTGCGCGCCACGCTGTCGATGCGCGAACTGATGGCCGAGCCGGGGCTGGAGGAGATGGAGCGCTATCTGCAGGAGCGCGCCCGCCGCGGCATTTGGCTGCGGGTGATCCGCTCCGTCGAACGCGACATCGCGCCGATCTGGCCGTCCAGCCAGGAATTGCGCCGTGAGCTGCGCTACGCGCCGCACGAGCACACGCTATCGATGACCTGTTTCATCTACGGCAACAAAGTCTGCCTGATTTCGTCCGCGCGGGAGAGCTACGGGCTGATCATCGACAGTGCCGAATTCGCCGCGTTCCAGGCTTCGATGTTCGACGCGATGTGGAGTCTCAGTACGCCGGATACCGAGCCGGCGATCCTGACGCCCGACGGCGAGGGATGAGCGAAGTACCGGCGTTCGCAATGGTTGAGTAGCGTGCGATAGGCCGCTACAGCTTGCGGTTCTGATCGAACGGGCCTGGAGCTGTAGAGACGCTGAGGAAATGACGGAGCACGCTGGATATTCCGCGCCGGCCGAGGTTGCCGGTGAGCCGCTGTTGCGTATCGAAGCCGTGGAGAAACGGTTCGGCGGGTTCGTCGCCGTCGACCGGCTGTCGCTGGACATCAAGGCCGGCGAGTTCTTCGCATTGCTGGGCCCCAGCGGTTGCGGCAAGACGACGCTGCTGCGGATGCTGGCGGGCTTCGAGACGCCGGATGCCGGGCGCATCCTGCTGAACGGCGTGGATATCGCCGCGGTGCTGCCGCACGAGCGTCCGGTCAACATGATGTTCCAGAACTACGCGCTGTTTCCGCACCTCACCGTCGCGGCCAACATCGCGTTCGGGCTGAAGCGGGCGCGGCTGCCGCGCAAGGAGATCGAGGCGCGGGTCGCCGAGATGCTGGCGCTGGTCAGGCTCGAAGGGTTGGGCAAGCGTAAGCCGGATCAGCTTTCCGGCGGCCAGCAGCAGCGCGTCGCGCTGGCGCGGGCGCTGGCGCTGCGGCCGAAGCTGCTGCTGCTCGACGAGCCGATGGCGGCGCTGGACAAAAAGCTGCGCGAAAGCACGCAGCTCGAACTGATGGCGCTGCAGAAGCGGCTCGGCATGACCTTCGTGATCGTCACCCACGATCAGCAGGAGGCGATGACGGTGGCCGACCGGATCGGCGTGATGCGCGCCGGCAAACTCGATCAGGTCGCGGCGCCGCGGCAGCTCTACGAAGCGCCGGCTTCGCGCTGGGTCGCGGAGTTTGTCGGTGACGTCAACATGCTGGAAGGCAGCGTCGCCGGCCGCGACAACGGCCGCATTACGGTCGCGACCGGCGGGGCCGGCGAGGTCGTGGTGGCCGAGCCGCGCGCCGCGCTGGAGACCGAGGCGATCTGCGTCGCGATCCGGCCGGAGAAGATCAAGCTGTCGCTGCGCGGCCCTGCCGCCGACGCCGGTCATGCCGATGCGATCAACCGGCTCGACGGCACCATCACCGACATCGGCTATGCCGGCGGCATGACCAGCTACAAGGTGCGGCTCGATCACGGCGCTACCTTGCTGGCCGCGATGGCCAATACGACGCGGCTCGACGTCGACGCCTATCACGCCGGCCAGCATGTGGTGGCGTGGTTCTCGCCCGACGATTGCGTGGTGCTGACCCGATGAGCGGCCGCCGGATTTTCACCAAGCCGGCGCGGCTCGCGGCCGTCGCGCCTTATGTCTGGATGCTGCTGTTCTTCCTGGTGCCGTTCGGCTTCGTGGTGAAGATCAGCCTGTCGCACACCGCGATCGCGCAGCCGCCTTATACGCCGGTGTTCGATCTCGCCGCCGGCTGGACCGCGCTGCGCGCGGCGTTCGACGCGTTGTCGGTCGACAATTTCAAGCTGATCCTCGGCGACCACCTCTATGTCGTTTCCTATTTGCGCAGCCTGACCGTCGCGGCGGTGTCGACGGCGATCCTGCTCGGAATCGGCTATCCGATCGCCTATGCGATGGCGCGGCTGCCGCGGCGCTGGCAGCCGCTGGCGATGATGCTGGTGATCGTGCCGTTCTGGACCTCGTTCCTGATCCGGATCTACGCCTGGATCAACATCCTGCAGCACGACGGCCTGCTCAATCAGCTGCTGCTCGCGCTGCACATCGTCTCGAAACCGGTGGTGTGGTTGTCGACCGATACCGCGATGTATGTCGGCATCGTGTATTCGTATCTGCCGTTCATGGTGCTGCCGCTGTACGCGACGCTGGCGAAGCTGCCGCATTCGCTGTCGGAAGCCGCGGCCGATCTCGGCGCCTCGCCGCGGCAGGCTTTCTGGCTGGTGACGTTCCCGCTGTCGCTGCCCGGCATCGGCGCCGGCGTGCTGCTGTGCTTCATCCCGATCGTCGGCGAATTCGTGATCCCCGATCTGCTCGGCGGCTCGACCTCGCCGATGATCGGCCAGACGCTGTGGCTGGAGTTCTTCACCAACCGCGACTGGCCGGTCGCTTCGGCGCTCGCGGTGCTGCTGCTCGGCGTGCTGCTGCTGCCGCTCCTGATCTACGAGCGGGCACAGCGACGCCAGCTCGAGGGGAGGTCGTGATGGTGTTGGTGATAACCGACCTCACCGCGAGGCGAGCCTTCCGTTGTGGACCCCCACCCCCGACCCCTCCCCGCAAGGGGGAGGGGAGCAGAGGGCGCATGCCATGAAGCTGTCCCGTTTCAACCTCGTCTCGCTGACGCTGGGGCTGGCGTTTCTGTATCTGCCGATCGTGATCCTGGTGGTGTATTCGTTCAACGACTCCCGCCTGGTCACGGTGTGGGGCGGTTGGTCGCTGCGCTGGTATCGCGAGTTCTTCCAGGATCAACCGATGCTCGATGCCGCCTGGATGAGCCTGCGCGTGGCGCTGACCTCGGCCACCGCAGCGGCTGTGCTCGGCACTCTGGCGGCGGTGGCGCTATCGCGTGCCGGCCATTTCAAGGGCCGCACGCTGTTCTCCGGGATGCTGTATGCGCCGCTGGTGATGCCCGAAGTGATCACCGGCCTGTCGCTGCTGCTGTTGTTCGTCGCGATCAACGCCGAGCGCGGATTCTGGACGGTGGTGATCGCCCATACCACGCTGACGATGTGCTTCGTCGCGGTGGTGGTGCAGTCGCGGCTGCACGCGCTCGATCGCAGCATCGAGGAGGCGGCGATGGATCTCGGCTGCGCCCCGGTGGAAGCGTTCCTGCGCGCCACCGTGCCGCTGATCTGGCCGGCGATCGCGGCGGGCTGGATGCTGGCGTTTGCGCTGTCGCTCGACGATCTGGTGATCGCCAGCTTCACCACCGGCCCTGGGTCAACCACGCTGCCGATCCGGATCTATTCGGAAGTGCGGCTCGGGGTGAAGCCGGAGATCAACGCGATCTGCACCGTGATCATCGCGGCCGTGACGGTGCTGATCGTTATCGCCTCGCTGGCGTCGAAGCTGTCGAAGACCCAGGCCGACAACGCCGCGCCGATGTGACGCGTCATCAGTCCTCGTCATTGCGAGGAGCGAAGCGACGAAGCAATCCAGCAGCTTGATAGGCGAGCTGGATTGTTTCGCTGCGCTCGCAGTGACGGAGAGAGGCATGCCGGTGCGTAACCGGCGGCCGCGCAGATCGCGCCGAGCTGATCAGTTCGCCTTCGGCTCGGGCTGTGTGGCGGCAGGTGCGTCGGCCGGCGGCTCGGCGTCCTGTTTCTTGCCGGTGATGCGTTCGAGCACCGAGCGGACGGTGTCGCGGGTCTTGCGATCCTTCACGGCGTCGAGCAGCGGCGCGGAGGCGGGCGAGCGGCGGATCAGGCTTTCCGGGTCCGGGAAGATCAGCGGATCGTCCCACGGGCCCTGCACGATGAACGGCAGGTCGAAGCCGGGCTTGGCGGCTGAGCCGCCGGCAAGGCTGGCGACGCCCTTCAGGTCGTACTCGCGGGCCGGCACCGAGGCGGTGCCGCTCAGCGAAATCCGTGCGGTGGGACCGTCGATCCGCACCTCGTCTGCGGTGGCGATGCCATCGGCGAACCGAACCGAAACGGTGAGCTTGTCGAATGGGGTGTTGCCGCTGCGGAAGTTGCCGCCGCCGGACAACGGCCGCCGCTCCAGCCGCTTCAGCAGTTGTTCCACGTTGAAGCCGCTGATCGCGCCGTCATGGCCGGTGAGCAGCGCCGAGCCGTCGAGCGATTGCGCCAGGCCGAACGGGCTCGCACCCTCGGCTTCCAGCGACACGCTGAGGTTGCCGCGTCCCGACAGGTTGCGCACGCCTAACAGGTCGGCCGCGCAGGTCTGCAGCTCGACGTCGTTGAACTGGAATTGCGCCTTGATGCTGGCAGCCTTGTCGGAGCGCGAGACGCCAAACGTACCTTGCGCGATGCCGCCGT
The DNA here is from genome assembly GCF_047501505.1 of Rhodopseudomonas sp. G2_2311. Lineage (NCBI taxonomy): Bacteria > Pseudomonadati > Pseudomonadota > Alphaproteobacteria > Hyphomicrobiales > Nitrobacteraceae > Rhodopseudomonas > Rhodopseudomonas sp. G2_2311. The sequence goes on along the minus strand of NZ_JAZDRK010000004.1, from coordinate 287,261 downwards.
ACACCTGAGCCTCGCCGACGCTGAGCGCCAGCGCGCCGCCACGCAGATTGGCGCTGATCGCGGTGCGGCCGAGCGTGGTGCTGCCGATCGAGACTTTCGCGGCCGACAGCCGCATGTCGAGATCGACCGGATCGGCCGACGACAGATCGAACAACTGCCGGTTCCAGTCGCGCGCGCCGCTGGCGAGCAGGCGGATCGTCGACAGATACGGCGTGACATCGATGCTGCCGGCGGCGAGCGTCGCCTGCAGGCCCTGATGGCCGCCGGCGATGCTGTAAGTCATCACGCCTTCGGCGACGTTCTTGTCGAGCTCGACGTTGACGTTGGTGAGCGCGATCGAAGAACCGACCAGATTGGCGCGGGCCTTCAGCGCGAAGCGGCCGAAGCCGCCGGTGCCGGGAGGCTCCTGGCCGGCCCAGCGCAGCGCGTTGCGCAGCGAGGCGCTGTCGGCGCTCACCGTGCCGATCAGAGACAGGCTGGTTTTGTTGGTGATGGTGCCGTCGAACGCGATCTTCATCGGCGCGCCGGCAAGGCGCAGCTTGATGCCTGACGTATCGCCGCGCAGTGCCGCAATGAAGTCGGCCACCGTGATCGAGCCGTCGAGGCGTTCGCCGCGGAAGTCGAACTGACCGGTCGCCGCGAAGGTGCGCGAGATCGACGGCCATGCCAGCGACAGGTCGATGTCGTCGATGTGCTCGTGAACGCCGGCGGTTTCGTCGCGATAGCTGAGTTCGCCGTCCTGCAGCCGGATCTCGGAGAACGACACTTGATCGTCGAGGCCGGGCTTCATCGTCCGGGTCAGGCTGTCGATAAACGGCGTCCAATTGCTGCGGCCGTCGGCGTCGCGCACCACGTGGATCGACGGCTGGTTGAGCATCACGTCGGCGATCTCGAACCGGCGCAGCAGTAGCGGTAGCAGCCGCAAATTGGTGATCAGCGTCTTGACGCTGAGTGCCGCGTCGGCGCCGCCGTCTTCGTCGCTCTTCAAGCGTACGTTGCTGAACGTCACGGTGCTGCGCGGGAAGATGGTTACGTCGATATTGCCGTCGACCACCAGCTTCAGGCCGGTGGCGGCGCGAAGCTGCTGCTCCACGGCCTGGCGCAGGGCGCCGCGATCGATCGTCAGCGACAGCGCGAACGCCCCTGTCACGGCGACGGCGATCAGCACCGCCACCGAGATCCCGAGGCGCTTAATTCCTTGGGCCATCGCCAACCAGTTTCCGGAACGTGAGCGTGAATGAGGTGTGTGAGAGGCGGCTCCCAACAGGGCCGGACCCGGGGCGCAACTTGCTCGGTTTTCTTGGCGCTTTCAAGGCTTTCCGGGTGTTGCGGGGCCTGGTGCAATTGACGGGTTGCGGGGTTTTTGCCTAATAGACCTAATCGCAGCAAAGCCCGCTCAAAGGTCCCTGCATCATGAACAAGGTCTACCCCGACGCCAAGGCGGCACTCGACGGCATCTTGCGGGACGGCATGATGATCATGTCCGGCGGCTTCGGCCTTTGCGGCATTCCCGAGACCCTGTCCGACGCGATCCGCGACGCGGGCGTCAAGGATCTCACCTTCGTTTCCAACAATGCAGGCGTCGACGGCATCGGCCTCAGCCGGCTGCTCGAGACCCGCCAGATCAAGAAGATGATCTCGTCCTATGTGGGCGAGAACAAGCTGTTCGCGCAGCAGTTTCTGGCCGGCGAGCTGGAATTGGAATTCGCCCCGCAGGGTACCCTGGCCGAGCGCATCCGTGCCGGCGGCGCCGGCATTCCGGCGTTCTTCACCAAGACCGGCGTCGGCACGCTGGTGGCGGAAGGCAAGGAAATCCGCGAGTTCGACGGCGAGAAATACGTGATGGAACGCGGCCTGTTCGGCGACATCGCGATCGTCCACGCCTGGAAGGGCGATACCGCCGGCAACCTCGTGTACCGAAAGACCGCGCGCAACTTCAATCCGATGATGGCGACCGCGGCGAAAATCACCATCGCCGAGGTCGAGCATCTGGTGCCGGCGGGCGAGATCGACCCGGATCATATCCACACCCCGGGCATCTTCGTGCAGCGCATCGTCCACGTGCCGAACGCGAAGAAACACATCGAGCAGCGTACCACCCGCAAGCGTGCCGAATCGGCGGCGAGCTGAGGAGATCCCTGATGGCTTGGACCCGCGAACAGATGGCGGCGCGCGCCGCCAAGGAATTGCGCGACGGCTTCTACGTCAACCTCGGCATCGGCATTCCGACGCTGGTCTCGAACTACATCCCGGACGGCGTCGACGTGGTGCTGCAGAGCGAGAACGGCATGCTCGGCATGGGGCCGTTCCCCTACGAGGGTGAGGAAGACCCGGACCTGATCAATGCCGGCAAGCAGACCGTCACCGAGCTGCCGTCCACTAGTTACTTTTCGTCGGCCGATTCCTTCGCGATGGTTCGCGGCGGCCACATCGATCTCTCCATTCTCGGCGCCATGCAGGTCGCTCAGAACGGCGACCTCGCCAACTGGATGATCCCCGGCAAGATGGTAAAGGGCATGGGCGGCGCGATGGATCTCGTCGCCGGCGTCAAGCGCGTCGTCGTGGTGATGGAGCATTCCGCCAAGGACGGCCCGAAGCTGTTGAAGACGTGCAACCTGCCGCTCACCGGCGAGCGCGTCGTCGACATGGTAGTCACCGATCTTGCGGTGTTTACCATCGACAAGCACGGCAATGACGGCATGGCGCTGATCGAGCTTGCCGATGGCGTGACCCTCGACGAGGTCAAGGCCAAGACCGAAGCCGAATTCCGCGTCGCGCTGAAGAACGCCTGATTTCGCGCCGCGCACCGCCGCCGCGAAGCTGCGGCGGCACGCCGCGCCGGGCCCGGTGATCTTGAAACCCGTTACTGTTCCCCTAGATCGAGCTGTACCGGCCCAGTGATGCGGGGCCGGCACGCCGCTTGAGTGTGTCGCCCGGCAGGTGCTCACTTGCCGTAAGCCTTTACACGCGGCCGCGCACTCTCAAGGCCTGATCTCATAGCGCCGCTCGCGATGCGGCTTGCCGCTCCTCGCGCGCTCTGCTGCGGGTTGGCTGCGGGAACTCGGCCGTGAGCTGCGGCGTCTTTGTCGGACGAAGGAGCAATGCTCCCGTCGAGGGAGCGCAGCGGGGGAGTGACCGTCGTGGAGCTCAACAAAAAGACCCAGTTCAACATCTGGTACTGGCTGGTCGCACTCTTCGTCTTGCTCGGCTTCCAATACCTGTTCACCACCGCGACGCTCGTCGCGCAGCTTCCTTACAGTCAGTTCGAGACCTATCTGGCCGAAGGCAAGATCGCCGAGGTCGCGGTGTCGGATCGCTTCATTCAGGGCCGCTTTAAGGAAGCGATCGACGGCAAGCCGATGTTTATTACCACCCGGGTGGAGCCTGATCTGGCGCGCCAGCTTCAGGACAAGGGCGTCGTCGTCACCGGGCGGATCGAGAGCACATTCTTCCGCGATCTGTTGTCCTGGGTGGTCCCGGTTCTGCTGTTCGTCGGCGTCTGGATGTTCATCATCCGCCGGATGGGCGGCGGGGTCGGCGGCGGTCTGATGCAGATCGGCAAGTCGAAGGCCAAGGTCTATGTCGAATCCAACACCGGCGTGTCGTTCGCCGATGTCGCCGGCGTCGACGAGGCCAAGGACGAACTGAAAGAGATCGTCGATTTCCTGAAAGATCCGGACGGTTACAGCCGGCTCGGCGGCCGGATGCCCAAGGGCATCCTGCTGGTCGGCCCTCCCGGCACCGGCAAGACGCTGCTGGCGAAAGCGGTGGCGGGCGAAGCCGGCGTGCCGTTCTTCTCGATCTCCGGCTCGGAGTTCGTCGAGATGTTCGTCGGCGTCGGTGCCGCACGGGTGCGCGATCTGTTCGAGCAGGCCCGCGCCAAGGCTCCGGCGATCATCTTCATCGACGAACTCGATGCGCTCGGCCGTGCCCGCGGCATCGGGCCTTACGCCGGCGGTCATGACGAGAAGGAGCAGACGCTGAATCAGCTCCTGGTCGAGCTCGACGGCTTCGATTCCTCGACCGGCCTGGTGCTGCTCGCCGCCACCAACCGCCCCGAAATCCTCGATCCGGCGCTGCTGCGCGCCGGCCGGTTCGATCGCCAGGTGCTGGTCGATCGTCCGGATAAGGCCGGCCGTATTCAGATCCTCGGCGTGCACATGACCAAGGCGAAGCTCGCCCCCGATGTGTCGCCCGAGCAGATCGCGGCGCTGACGCCCGGCTTCACCGGTGCCGATCTGGCGAACCTCGTCAACGAGGCGACGCTGCTGGCGACCCGCCGCAAGGCCGATTCGGTGACGATGCAGGACTTCAACAACGCGATCGAGCGCATCGTCGCGGGGCTCGAGAAGCGCAACCGCCTGCTCAATCCGAAGGAGCGTGAGATCGTCGCTTATCACGAGATGGGACACGCGCTGGTGGCGATGGCGCTGCCCGGCGTCGACCCGGTGCACAAGGTGTCGATCATTCCGCGCGGTGTCGGCGCGCTCGGCTACACCATCCAGCGTCCGACCGAGGATCGCTTCCTGATGACCCGCGAGGAGCTGGAGAACAAGATGGCGGTGCTGCTCGGGGGCCGCGCCGCGGAGAAGATCGTGTTCGGCCATCTGTCGACCGGTGCGGCCGACGACTTGATGAAGGTCACCGACATTGCCCGCGCCATGGTGACGCGCTACGGCATGAGCGAACGGCTCGGCCACGTCGCGCTGGAGAAGGATCGCCGCTCGTTCCTGGCGAGCGACCAGCCGTATTACGGGCCGCAGGAGCGGAGTTACTCCGATGAGACCGCGGCGGCCGTCGACGACGAGGTCAAACGCATCGTCGATGCCACCTTCGATCGCACCGTCAAGCTGCTCGGCGAGCGCCGCGACCAGCTCGAACGCTCGGCACGCCGACTGATGGAGAAGGAGACACTCGACGAGCAGGACCTGCGGGCGTTTGCTGGCCAAGGCGAGCGGACGCTGCAATCCCCGGCCGATGCATCGGCATGAGCCAGTGCTTACAGCGACAGACTACCGCCGGCCGCCCGAGAACATCGGCGACTCGCCGGGCAGCAGATTGGAGCGGATGTCGCTGTCGGTGGTGCCGTTGTACTGGGTGTAGCCGGCCGACAATGACAGGCTGACATTCGAGGTCGGCTTGATCTCGATGCCGGCGTTGACGGTGGTGGCCGCAGTGTTGCTGCTGGCGAAGCCCGGCGAGGTCAGCGAGGTGAAAACGTCGGGCTTGTACTTCAGGCTGTCGACGCCGCCGAACAGGGTCACCGGCATGTCGCCGACGCCCTTGAAGCGGTAGCCGTATTGCGAGCCTTCGGACGCGAGCGAGCCGAAATTGCCGAATGCGCCGGCGCCGCCCGGGCTGTTCCAGCCCAAGCCGCCGGACAGCGGTGTCACCGGGGCGCTATAGCTCCGTGCCACGAAGCCGCTGCGCAGCTCGCCATTCTCGTCGGTCTCAGCAGTGAAGCCGGGGACGTCGCTCCAGCTCAGCGCCTGCCAGCTCTCGGTCGCGCCGCCGCCGAAGCCGAACGGCCCGCCGGGCACCCAATAGCGGATCGGTGCCACCTGCGCCTGGGTGGACGCTCCGGCGAGGAGCATCGCGGCGAGGGCGAGGCCGCATCGGGCGGCGACAGGAGAGATCCGGATCTGCGTCATCGGGCGGATTATACGGTCGTTGACGGGTCGGGGCCAGCCGGTGCTGCGGATCGCCGCAGCGCCGGAGTTCCGAACCTATTAGCCACGGGATGAGGGCGGCAGCGTGGCGGCCGGCTCATTCCGGCAGGTCGGAGAACCGGGTCAGCCAGATCACCGGCGGAATGCTGGCGGCGACGATGATCAGGGCCGCCAGCGCGCCATCCTCGAAGCTGCCGCGGCTGGCGTATTGGTAGATCGAGGTCGACAGCGTCTCGACGTTCAGCGGCCGCAGCAGCAGCGTCGCCGGCAGCTCCTTCAGGCAATCGACGAACACCAGGATCGCGGCGCCGACCAGTGCCGGGCGCAGCAGCGGCAGGTCGATCTTCCAGAGCGTGACGAGGCGGCCGGCACCGGCGGCTCGGGCCGAATCGTCGTAGTCGCGCGGGATGCGGTCGAACCCGGCCTTGAGCAGCCCGGTCGGCACCGCCAGGAAGCGGATCACATAGGCGGCCACCACCGCCCCGCCGGTGCTCATCAGGATCAGGCCGGGCGACGGATAGCCGAAGGAGCGGAAGATGTTGGCGACCGTGCCGTCGATCACCAGCACCGGGGTCAGCAGCCCCAGCGCCAGCACCAGGCCGGGCAGCGTGTAACCGAGCTGGGCGACCGCCATGGCGGCACGGGTGGTGCGGATCTCGCGCCAGCGCGCGGCCAGCACCACGATCAGGCCGAGCCCGAGCGCGATCAGGGTGGCGAGCGCCGCGAGCGTCACGGTGTGCAGGGCGTCGCGCCACAGCGCCGGGTCGATCCCGATCGACAGGCTGCGGCGCAGGCTTTCGCCGAGCAGATAGGTGGCCGGCAGCGCGAAGCCGAACAGCGGCGGCAGCAGACAGGCCGTGGTGGCGACGCCGCCCTTGAGCCCGCGCAGCCGCGTCCGCGATCGCAGCCGCGGGCTTTCCGCCGACAGCTCGACGCTGGCGCCGCGGCGACCGATGCGCTCGATCGCGATCAGCAGCGCGGCGAAGCCGAGCAGCACCAGCGACAGCTGCGCTGCGCCGGCGAGGCTGCCGCGGTTCAGCCAGGTGTTGAACACCGAGACGGTGAGGGTGCGGACGCCGAGATATTCGGAGGCGCCGATGTCGTTCAGCGTCTCCAGCGCGGCGAGCGCGACGCCGACCGCCAGGGCAGGCCTTGCCATCGGCAGCACCACCCGGCGCAGGATGGTGAAGCGGCCGGCGCCGAGCGTCCGCGCGGCCTCGATCGCATCCGTCCCCTGCGCCTGAAACACCGCGCGGGCGGACAGATACACGTAAGGATACAGCACTGCGGCGAGCAGCAGCATCGCGCCGGGCAGCGACCGCATCGGCGGCAGCCATTGCACCGCCTGCGCGGCGGGCACCATCAGGCTGAGGGCGCGATGCACCAGCCCGAGCGGCTCGAACAGATCGACATAGACGTAGGCCGACAGATAGGTCGGGACCGACAGCGGCAGCGGTAGCAGCCAGATCAGCGCGGAGCGGCCGGGAAAGTCGTGCGACGACACCAGCCAGGCCGTAGCGGTGCCGATCAGCAGCGTCAGCGTGCCGACGCCGGCGATCAGCAGTGCGGTGTCACTCACCGCGCGCGGCAACACATAGGCGATCAGATGCGACCACACCTCCGGCGCCGGCTGCAGCGCGATCAGCATCAGGCTGATCACCGGCGCGGCGACGAGCAGGGCGGTGAGGAGGGCGAGGACGAGGACGACGAGTTCGGTGTCGGACGCACCAGGCGCCGTCCTCATGGTGAGGAGGCGCGCAGCGCCGTCTCGACCCATGAGGACGTGATCTTTGGCTTCATCCTTCGAGACGCCCGGCTTCGCCCTCAGGGCTTCGCCGGGCTCCTCAGGATGAGGGAAGTCTGCCTGCGGTGGAGGTGTGATGACGTTCAGTTGTCGAATCCGACCTTGTCGACCAGCGTCGAGGCGGCCTTGCGGTTGGCGGCGATCTTGGCGATCGGCAGCGGATCAGGCTTCAGCTTGCCGTAGCCGGCAATGATCGGGTTGAGCGGCACGCCGGCGCGGATCGGATATTCGTAGTTGGCGTCGGCGTAGATCTGCTGCGCCTTCTCGCCGGCGAGCCATTCGATCAGCTTCACCGCGTTGGCCTTGTTGGGCGCGTGCTTGGCGAGCACGACGCCCGACAGGTTGACGTGGGTGCCGCCGCCTTCGAACGTCGGCAGCACCACGCGGGTCGCGTCCGCCCAGGCCTTCTTGTCGGGATCGTTCAGCATCAGCGCCCAGTAGTAGGTGTTGCCGATGCCGAGATCGCATTTGCCGGCCGCGACGTCGCGCGCGGTCTCGCGGTCGCCGCCGGACGGCTTCTGCGCCAGATTGGCCTTCAGGCCGCGCAGCCATTCCTCGGCCTTGGCCTCGCCGTGCTTGGCGACGTAAGCGGCGAACAGCGCATTGTTGTAGATGTGCTGGCCGGAGCGGATGCAAATCTTGCCCTTCCACTTCGGGTCGGCCAGCTCCTCATAGGTGATCGTTTCCTGCTTGACGCGATCCTTCGAGGCGTAGATCACCCGCGCCCGCATCGAGATGCCGGCCCACTGGCCGTTCGGATCGCGGAACTGAGCCGGAACGGTTTCGTCGATCACGGTCGAATTAATCGGTTGGCTGATACCCGCCGCTACCGCGTCGTCGATCCGGCCGATATCGACCGTCAGCAGCACGTCGGCCGGGCTGTCGGCGCCCTCGGCCTTGATCCGCTGCTCCAGGCCGGAACTCGCCGAAATCACGTTGACGGCGATCCCGGTGTCCTTGGTGAAGGCATCGAACAGCGGCTGCACCAGCTTGGTCTCGCGGTAGGTGTAGACGTTGACCTGCTCGGCGGCCCCGGCGGCGAACGGCACGAAAACGGCGGCAAGTGCGAGGGCAGCGGCACGGAAACGGCTCATACGGCGGGCTCCTGACGAAAACCGAGAACGCTTGTCAGTAGCTCAGGCCATCAGGGCAGTGCAGCGGCGCAATGTCGCGATTAGAACTATTCCAGCCCAGGCACGCCGCCGTTGTCCGTCAGCCTAGCTGCTCCGCCAGCATGTCGCGCACCTTGCCGACCAGCGCCGGCTCGTCGCGGCGCGGCGGAACCAGGCTGAATTCGACTTCGGGCAGCGGCGGCAGCCGGTTGCCCGCGGCCAACACCACGGCGTCCGCCGGCACGGCCGAAGCGTTGAGGCAGGTCAGCCCGAGGCCGGCGGCCAGCGCCAGGTGCAGTCCGCCGACGCCGGAGGCCGAGTGCATCACCGTGTGCGGCAGCCGGTGCGCCGTCAGCGTGCGCGCGATGAAGCGCTGCAGCGAGCAGGTGTCGGGCAGCACGACGAGCGGCAGGACGCCGTCGTCAGGCATCACGAACGAGCGGTCGGCGACCCACAGCAGCGGCTCGCGCCGCAGCTTGATCCGCTTCGCCGCGTTTCGCCGCGACGGACGGTCGAGAATCGCCATCGACAGGCCGATGTCGAACTCGTCGGAATCGGCGGTCTCTTCGATCAGCGCGCTCTTGCGGATCGAGACGTGCAGCCGCAGATGTGGAAACTGGTCGCGCACGCGGCGCAGGATGCCGGGGAGCGCGCCCGGCCGAAAGTAATCGGTGATCGCCAGCCGCAGTTCGCCGGCGAGCTGGGCGGCGTGCATGTCGCGATAGGCTGCGTCGCTCAGCGCCAGCAGTTGGCGGGCATGTCCGATCAGGCGTTCGCCGGCGGGGGTGAGGCTGGCGCCGCTCTTGCCGCGCCGGAACAGCGGTTGCCCGCACATCTCCTCCAGCTTGCGGATCTGCTCGCTGACCGCCGATTGCGACCGGCATAAGCGCGGCGCTGCCGCCGACAGGCTGCCGGTCTCGGCCACCACCACCAGCGCATTGAGGAGATCGAGGTCGAACAGCCGGCTCATCATCCATCCGAAAACCAGATGGATGATATCGCATCTTCCCGTTTTTCAAGAAGAAAGAGCCGCGGCATGATCGGCACCGACACCCACCACCAGAAAGCACCGGACATGCCCGGCATTACCCTGACGGTCTCCCTTCCCCTCGACCCGGCGCTGACCGGACGGCTCGCCGCCGCGGTCGCCGAACTCACCTGCCGTGTGCTGCGCAAGGAGCTCGATCGCACGGCGGTGTTCATCCGTCATCATCCGGCCGATCAGTGGTTCATCGCAGGCCGTGTGCTCAGCGACTGGCGCAAGAACGCGTTCAAGCTCGAGGTCACGATCACAGACGAGACCAATACCAAGGCGGAAAAGGCTGCGTATCACCGCGAGGCGTTCGCGCTGCTGTCAGAGCTGATCGGGGACCTGCATCCGCACTCGAACATCCACATCATCGACTGCCGGGCGGCGGCCTATGGCTATGGCGGGGTGACGCAGGAGGCGTATGCGTATCGCGCGCCGGGCTGACAACGGCCGGCGCAACAACGGCTTCAAAGCAGCAGGTTGCCTGCACCGTTCTGGCAGGCCGGGCATTTGCACGCATGGAAATTGACTTCGGCGGCGACGTATTCGGCGCCACAATGAATGCAGGCGATCTTCAGATGCGGACGTCGATCAGCGCTGCAGCTGGCCGCCCGGGCGACCAGATACTGACCGAGTGCATTCTGGTCGCCTTCGGCGACATGATAGTTCGCACTCACGAGCATCCCCCGGATTGTGCATGTGCGAGATAGTCTAGCACACAGCCCTCGGGGGAATGCAATTCGAATAGCTGCAATCGAATCGCGCAATTCGGTGGCGCAGCGGTGTTGTAATGCCGAGAGTGAATCAAACCTTGCACGAATGGTATTCAGGCCATGAGGTCCGATCCAAAACGGGGCTAACGCCGTCCCGCCTGCGCGCCGTTGCCATTGCCGTTGTCGTCGAGCGCGCGGCGCAGGCGGCGAATAATCACGCTGCGCGCGCGCTCGTCAGCGGCGGCTTCGACGCTGGCGTTGATATCGAGCAGCAGCTTGGACATCTCGTTGTGCCAGTCGAGCTTGACCACTGATTCGGGCTCGAGCCGTCGGCGATGCTTGCCGTCCTGCGCGGTCGGAACCGCCGTGGTGAGTTCGTAGACGTCGTCGAGCACGGGCTGAAAGATTTTCGCGGCCGGCAGCACGCCGCCGCCGAGCCGCTCCGCAAATGCCGCGATCGCGGTTTCCTCGCCATGGGCGAGAAACAGCCCGCGATCGATCGGCCGCCTCTCGGTGATCCAGCGCGTCAGCTCGCCGGCATCGGCATGGCCGGAGTAATCGTCGATGCGGCGGATCTTGGCCTTGACGCGGACTTCTTCGCCCATGATCCGCACCGCCTTGGCGCCTTCTTCGAGGAAGCGGCCGAGCGTGCCGTTGGCCTGATAACCGACCAACAGCACGGTGCCGGTGGAACGGCACAGCCAGCGCTTGAGATGATGGCGGATGCGGCCGGCATCGCACATGCCGCTGGCGGCGATGATGATGTGGAAGCCGTTCAGCTTGGCGATCGCCTTGCTCTCTTCCACCGTCTCGGTGAAGCGCAGATGCGGCGAGGCCAGCAGCCGTTCGACGTCGACGTCTTCGTCGAGATCGGCGGCATGGCGGCGGAACACTTCGGTGGCGCGGATCGCCAGCGGCGAATCCAGGAAGATCGGCGCGCTCGGGATCGCGCCCTTTTCCATCAGGTCGATCAGATCGACGATCAGCTCCTGGGTGCGCTCGACCGCGAATGCCGGAATCACCAGGGCGCCGCGCGCTGCGGCCGCGGCGTTGACTTCGGCGGCGAGCCGCTCGTGGCGGAGCTTGGGCGAGGTCGGCTCGCGCACGCGGTCGCCATAGGTCGACTCGCAGATCACGTAGTCGAAATGCGCCGGTGCTTCCGGATCGGGCTGCAGCAGTTTGCCGTCGGGGCCGATATCGCCGGAGGCGAGCAGCCGCAGCGCCGACGACGAGCGGCCTTCGCCGTCGATCTCGATTTCGATCGAGGCCGAGCCGAGCAGGTGACCGGCGTTCCAGAACCGCGCGCGCACACCGGGGAGGACGTTGACCCAGCTCTGGTAATCGACCGGATAGAACGACGACAGCGTCGCGATCGCGTCGGCCTGGGTGTAGATCGGGCTGACTTCGGGCTTGCCGCGCGCGGCGTTGCGGCGGTTCAGCATCATCACTTCGGACTCCTGGATGCTGCCGGCGTCGGGCAGCATGTAGGAGCACAGATCGATGGTACCGCGGGTCGCCAGGATCCGTCCCTTGAAGCCCTCGCGCACCAGCTTCGGCAGCAGGCCGCTATGATCGATATGGGCGTGCGTCAGCAGCACCGTGTCGATCTCGGACGGGCGGAACGGAAACGCGCCGTAGTTCAGCTCCTTCAGCGTCTTGTGGCCCTGGAACAGGCCGCAATCGACCAGGAAGCGTTTGCCCTTGGTCTCGAACAGATAGCAGGAGCCGGTGACGGTGCGCGCAGCGCCGCAGAATCGAATGGTGACACTCATGCGCGGGTCTCCTGATTGGTCGTGCCGATCTCGGCTCGCAGCGCCTCGACAAACAGATCGTCGAGTGTGATCGCGTTGGTCGGGTGCGGCACGGTGTGGGTGGAGCGGATCGTGCGGATGCCGGCGGCGGCGAAGTCGCGCAGCATCGCCGGGGGAAACAACGCGTGGGTGATCACTGCGTCGACAGACGTTGCGCCGGCGCCGAGTAGCGCGCGCGTGCAGGCGATCAGCGTGCCGCCGGAGGAGACGATGTCATCGACCAGCAATGCAGGCCGACCCGCCACCGCGCTTGCATCAGCGAACGCGATCTCGACCGACCGGTCGCCATGGCGGATCTTCTGCGCCACTGCGGATCGCGTGCCGATCAGTTTGGCGAGCGCATCCACCCATTGCTGGGATTCGGAATCCGGTCCGACCACCACGGTGTCAGGATCGAGCGTGCCGCGCAGCGCCGCGGCGATCGCCGGCATCGCCGACAATTCGTCCGCTGCGATGCCGGGGAAGACGTCGCCGAGCCGCGGCGTGCGATGCAGATGCGGATCGACAGTGATGACGCGGTCGACCAGCCCTGCGAGCAGCCGACCCATCGCTTTCTGGCTGATCGCATCGCCGGGGTGAAATGCCACGTCCTGGCGCATGTAGCAGAGATACGGCGCCAGCAGCACCAGCCGGTTGCAGCCCTCGCGACGCAGCGCTTCGGCGGCGAACAAGATGGTCACCAGCTTATCGTTGGGCTGGTCGAGCGGCAGATACAGGATCGTGGTCGCGGCCGCCGGGCCGACATTGACGGCGATCTCGCCGTCCGGAAAGCGGTGCTGCGTGATCGGATGCGCCGGCACGCCGAGCCGTGCTGCGAGCCGAATGGCATCGTCCGCAGCCGAGTCCAGATAGCGCAGGGCGACGCTCACGACACCAGGTCCACGTCGGCCGGGGTGTGATGATTGATCGCGAAGCCGGACTCCGCCTGCGCGGCGGCCAGCGCCAGATCGAATTCGGCGCGGTCGGACGCATACACCCGATACAGCGGCTCACCTTTTTCGACGCGGTCGCCGATCTTCTTGAACAGATCGATGCCGGCGCCCTTGGCGACCGGCGCGCCGGCGCTGCGGGCGAGACGATTGATCCGCAGACAGTCGATGCCGTTGACCACGCCATCAGCGGCCGCTAGCACGTCGGCAGCATAGCTGCCGAGTTCGGCCGGACACGGCGACGGCCCCTGCGCGTCGATGATCTGCTGCATCTTCTTCAGCGCAGCGCCGCTGTCGAGAAGCTCCTTGGCGCGAGCGTAGCCGGTGCCGCCGCGCAGCTTCGGATCGTATTCCAAGAGATGCGCGGCGAGCCGCAGCGATTTCTCGCGCAAGTCCGCCGGCGCGCCGGGCTCGTTGCCGAGCACGGCCATCACGTCGCGGGCTTCCAGCACCGGGCCGATGCCGCGGCCGATCGGCTGACGGCCGTCGGTGGTGACCACCTCGACGCCGATGCCGAAATGATCGCCGACGAATTCGAACAGCTTGCGCAGCCGCATCGCCTCGTTGGCGCTGGCGACCTTGGCAGAGGGGCCGACCGGGAAGTCGATCAGCAGCCGGGTCGAGCCGGCGGCGAGCTTCTTCGACATGATCGAGGCGACCATCTGCTCCGGCGTGTCGAGGCTGAGCGGCCGTTCGACCGAGATCAGGATGTCGTCGGCCGGCGACAGGTTGACGTGGCCGCCCCACACCAGGCAGCCGCCGCAGGAATGCACCACCTGCTTCATCTGCTCGACGTCGAGATCGACCCTTGCCAGCAGCTCCATGGTGTCGGCGGTGCCGGCCGGCGAGGTGATGGCGCGCGACGAGGTCTTCGGAATCATCAGCCCGTGCGCGGCGACGATCGGCACCACGATCATGGTGGTGCGGTTGCCGGGAATGCCGCCGATGCAGTGCTTGTCGACGACGATTGGATTGTCCCATTTCAGCTTCGTGCCGACCGACGCCATCGCGCCGACCAGCGCCAGCAACTCGTCGGTCGAGGTGAAGCGCGCGGCGCTGATCAGGAACGCGGCGATCTCCATGTCGGAGTAGCGGAAGTGCGCGAGGTCATCAACGATCGCGGTGATCTCGGCGGCCGACAGCGTGTGGCCCTGGATCTTGGCGCGCACCGCATCGAGACTAGCGGGCGACCGTGCCGGCGTCACCGACACCGTACTGCCGACCGGCTCGTTGAAGCGGCGGAACGCCGGCTCCGACAGACCGAGTTCATCAGGCCCGATCATCGCGTCGTCGTCGGTGATCATCAGCGTCGCCAGCAGCACCTTGGAGTTGATGCGCAGCTCGACGCGGCTGAAGCCGCGAAACACTTCGGGGCGCAGGGCGCGCGAACGGCGGGAGATGACCGCAACGTTCTCGCGGCCGGTGTCGAGACTGATCCGCCGAATGGTCAGCGGCGGGCGGGTGAGATCGGGAGCATTCAAAATAGCGCAACTCCGCGCATCGGCCGGGCGGCCTTCAGGAGCGCGTGGCGAAGCGGCGGGTGCCGGGACACGCGATGGCTGAGGCTAGGAGCTCGGCCCGCGGGTCTATTTGATGCGTGTCAATGTCCTGCGCGGCCTTGGGTCGCGGTTCAAATCCCGGCCGATGCCATCGCGCGGCCCAGGTGCTCGCGCAGCCGCGCCAGCGGCACATCCTGTTCACGCACTAGGCGAAAACCGAGGTGGATCGGCGGCAGGCCGGCCGAGCAGCCGCCGGCCTTGGCGTCGCGGATGAAATCGGAGACGTAGGCGCGGTGCAGCCCTTCGGCGATCCGCACGCCGCAATTGGCGGTCTGCGCCTGCGGCCGGCCGGCAGCATCGATGGCGGTGCGGTCGAAGCAGGTGGTGGTCCATTCCCAGACGTTGCCGGACAGATCGAGCAGTCCGCGCTCGTTGGCGCCGAAGCCGCCAAAGCTGCGCAAGCTGGCCGACAGATCGTCACGATCGGATTCGCGCTCATAGCGCGCGATCCATCGCACCGACGGATCGTCGCTGTCCGAGGCCAGCCCGTCATCCTTGAATTTGCTGCCGGCCGCAAACGCCCATTCGGCGTCGGTCGGCAGCCGGTAGTGTGCGCCGGTCTTGCGCGACAGCCAGTCGGCGTAGGTGGTGGCGTCCTGCCAGGACACCTGTACGGCGGGCCTGTCGGCGCGAACCGCGGTGTTGGCCGGCATCGGATGGCAGGCGCCATCGTCGACGCAGAGTTGATAGTCCGCCGTGCTGACCTGATGCAGCATGATCGACAGCGGGCGGTCGAACTGCAGCTTGGTCCGCGGCGCCTCGATCTGCCGGCCATCGCGGGTGAATTCGCCGGGCAGCCGGTAGTCGATCGCGCCCGGCGCGATCTCGACCATCGCCTGCTGGCCGTCGAGCGCCGCGTCGCCGTGGCCGATCACCAGCGGCGTCACCGCCAAAGGCGTGGCAAAGCCGGCGAGGGCAGCGAGGGCGATCTTGGCTTTGAAGGCGAGCAGCATGGCGGCAACCAGGTCATCTGTCTGTCATTGCGAGGAGCGAAGCGACGAAGCAATCCAGCTCCGATCGCTGGACTGGATTGCTTCGGTTCGCTCGCAATGACGGGAGGGACGCGAGGGACCCGCGCGGACGCGGGTCCTGGGGGGCGGAGGTGATTAGTTCGTCGGGCCGCCGGGGATCGGGCCGGGTGCGCTGACCTGCTTCATCAGGTCGTCGTTCCACTTGCCGTCGACCTTGAAGTGGGCGGTAGCGCCGAGCTCGATCGCTTCGATCAGGTTGTGGTTGAGGTAGGCGTAAACGCCCGGCTGCTTGAAGGTGTACAGCGCAGCACCGGCCGAACCGCCGCGAATGAACCAGGTCTCGAGATTGGTCTCCGGAGGATTGGCGAACTTGCCGGTCTCCCAGACGTAGTCGCCGTGGCCGCCGATCAGGTGCGGGCGGGTGTCGCGGTTGGCCTGCGAATGCACGATCAGCACGGTCTCGCCGACCTTGGCGGGCATCGCGTTTTTGCCGGTCAGCGCGCCGACCTTGCCATTGAACACCACATGGGTCGGGATCAGCTTGCGCATCACCTCGGCGGTGTCGACGTAGGATTCGGCCGGCGACGCATAGGCCTTGTATTTGCCGTTCTGGTCCTTCGGAACGTACATGTCCTGCTCGCCGATGTAATAGACCCGGTCGTAGCGCAGCGGCTTGCCGTTCCGATCCTTCAGGCCATCACGCGGCAGCACCATGATGGCGCCATTCATGCCGGAAACGACGTGCCACGGGATCATGTTGCCGCCGGGGGCGCAATGATACACGAATACGCCGGAGCGATCGGCCTTGAAGCGTAGCACCACCTGTTCGCCGGGATTGATCAGCGTCAGCGCGCCGCCACCGAGTGCGCCGGTCGAGGCGTGGAAGTCGATGTTGTGCGGCATGGTGTTGCTGGCGGGATTGACC
This sequence comes from Rhodopseudomonas sp. G2_2311, assembly GCF_047501505.1. NCBI lineage: Bacteria > Pseudomonadati > Pseudomonadota > Alphaproteobacteria > Hyphomicrobiales > Nitrobacteraceae > Rhodopseudomonas > Rhodopseudomonas sp. G2_2311. The sequence goes on along the minus strand of NZ_JAZDRK010000004.1, from coordinate 270,738 downwards.
AGCGTCAGTTCGACATAGTCGCCCTCATGCACCACCATCAACGGTCCGGGCATCGAACCGTTGAAGGTCATCGCCTGGAATTTGGTGCCGTCTTCGTCGATCACCACTTCTTTTTCCTGCACCACCATCTTGAATTCGACGACCTTGGGTCCATCCTTGGTGGCCTGCTGATGCGCGTGCACGAAGGGCGGTGCGACCAGTTCGACCTTCTGGCGCGGCAGCTTGGAGACATCGTCTTCGGCGGCGGCTGCTGCCACGGTCGGCGCGCTGAGTAACAGTGCGGTGACGGCGGCGCTCAGCAGAGTATCTCGGCGGGTCATCATGGTAGAGGTCCTTGCGGCTGGATTGAAACTCGGCTGGCGCAACCATGCTCCTGCCGCGTCCCCGCTGTTTGTCCCAGCACAAGCTCGCAGATGAATACCTTTCAACTACGGGATCACCCGCATCCGTCATTCGTCGGATGGGACAACTACGAGGTGTAGGAACCCTCCGAAACGTTGTCGCGCGACAAAGAACGCTGCCGCCCCGGGCCTCAGCATGGCGGGTCAACGGAGACGACAATGTCGATTGACCGCACCCTCGTAGTCGAAGACGTGATGCGCCGATGGCCGGCGACGATCCGGGTGTTCCTGGATTTCAAGCTCGCCTGCGTTGGCTGTCCGATCGCGACGTTTCACACGATCGAGGATTCCTGCCACGAGCATGGCATCGCCGAGGCGCCGTTTCTCGCGGCGCTGCGCGAAGCGGTGGCTCAGTCTCAGGAGGTCTTGTCGTCGGGCGCCTGATCGGCCAGCACCACGAGCTGATGTGGCTCGCGCAGCACGATCTTCTGCCGGCCGCTTTCGATCAGGCCCTTCTGCTCCCAGCCCGACAACAGCCGGCTGACGGTGTGCAGCGTGGTGCCGGTCATCTGTGCGATGTCCTGCCGGCTGATCGGGAAATCGATCTGCACCCCGTTTTCGACCTTGCGGCCGCTCTGCTTGGCGAGCCGCAGCAGCGCATGGGCGACGCGCTGCTCGACCTGCTGGGTCGACATCTCCACCACCCGGGAATGCGTCTCCTGCAGCCGGCCGCCGACGGTGCGCAGCGTGTTGGTGGCGAGCGCCGGATACTGCTCGACCAGCCGCGGCCAGGCCGCGGTCGGCCAGGCCAGCACGATCGAATCGTCGACCGCGGTGGCGGTGGCCGGATAGCGGTTGAGCCCGATCGCCATCGCCACGCCCAGCGTTTCGCCGGGCGCGACATAGCGCACCACGATCTGCTCGCCGGCCGGCGTCACCTTGCTGGCGCGGACGTGGCCGTGCAGCAGCACGAAGAACGAATGGGCGTCTTCGCCCTGTTCGAACACATGGCCGTTCTTGGGAACCCGGATCGACCGCGCCTCCAGCAGCACGGCGTCGAGCTCCGCCGGGCTCAGCCCTGCAAACAGCGGCAGTTTCGCAACCACGGAAGTGTCGATCGTCGCCATCGAGGCTCTCGCGCCAGGGGTCGATCCGCGCAGCTAAACCGCGATTGCCAGCGGGGGGCAAGGGGCATTGACGATATCCCATGCGGCTGAGTTCAGCAGCAACTTGGAGGTGAGCTCAGGACGGTGCCGCCGGCTTCCGAGCGCTGTGACGCACGCCGTGAATGATGATCTCTGATGCGGTCGCGCGATAGAAAATCACGTAGGGATAAGGATAGGCAACCACGCGACGTAGCCCCCTCGCGGTTTCCCTCCCAGCCTCAGGATATTCGAGGAGCAACTCGATCACCGCGTGGATGCGCGCTTTAACGTGGCTTGCACCCAGTGGTGAGCGCTGATCGATGAAGTTGAGGACTTTGTCGAGTTCGACGGCAGCACGGATCGTATAGTGCAGCTTCACAGCCCGTGCTTGGCCCAGATAGCGCGAATTTGTTCCTCAGTGGCGAACTCGCCGCGTTCGGCCTGCGCTAATGATTCATCGAAAGAGGCCGCCTCTTCCGCAGACAGCTCAAGTGCCGGCTGGTCCACTGCTGCAAATTGCATAACCAGTCTGGCCAATGCGTCCTGCTGCTCGGCGGGAAGGCCGCGGACGGTCTCGATTGCCTGTTCGAAGAGCTTGGTCATTTGTAAACGTTAGCCGGCATTCGAGGTTTTAGAAAGCCCGAGCCGGCATCTTGGCAGGTCCTTCATCGCTCCGGCAGATTCGGTGTCCCGCCGTCCTAGTGCGCTAGTCTTTGGGCATCATGATACCATCGCGGATACGACGGCCCGCATCTCTTCCTCACACCGCCGCAGGCATGTGGGCGAACACCACTTCGATCAGCGTGCCGGATTGCGGCGCGCTCTTGATGTGGAAGGTGGCGCGGTTGGCTTCGACCAGCGCCTTGGTCAGCGACAGGCTGACGCCGGCTGCTTCGGTGCGGTCACTCGGCGTGCGGAACGGCTGCAATGCGGCGGCGAGTTCGTCGTCGTTGAGACGACTGCCGGTGTCGCGGACGCGCAGCACCACCTCGCCGGCATCGCTGAGCGCGGTCGAGACGATCACCTGTCCGCCGGCATTGGCCAGATGGATCGAGGTGCTGATCAGGTTCATGACGATCTGGCGCAGCGCCTGTGCGTCGGCCACCACGGTCGGCAGCGAATGCGCCAGCGAGGTCCGGATGATGATGCGCTCGCGATTGGCGCGCGGCTGCATCACCGCGACGCTCTGTTCGACCAGCTCATTGAGGTTGATGCTGGCGAAGGCGAGATCGAGCTTGCCGGTCTCGATCCGCGACAGATCGAGCAGATCGTCGACGATGCCGATGACGCGTTCGCCCGAAGTGCGGATGTCCTTCAAGTAATCGACGTAGCGTTCGTTGCCGAGCGGGCCGAACCGCTCCTCGATCATCACTTCGGCAAAGCCGATGATGGCGTTGAGCGGCGCGCGGATCTCGTGGCTGAGCCGCGCCAGCACGTCCGCCTTGGCGCCGGCGGCGCGTTCGGCGAGCCGCTTGGCCTGGTTCAGTTCGGTCTCGGTGCGCTGCACCTGCGACAGATCGCGGAACACGGCGAAGAAATTCGGCCCGTCGGCGCGGGTTCGGCCGATCGTCATGGTGAGCGGAAACAGCCCGCCTTCACGCACCTGGCCGAGCGCTTCGAGGCCGTGGTCGAGCACGCTCTGGGCGCGGCCGCTCTTGATGCTGTCCAAGTAATCGAGCACGGCGGCGCGGCTTTCCGGCGCGAACAGCTCGATCAGATTGTGCTGCGCCAGCGCGTCACCGCTGTAGCCGAACAGCGCTTCCGCGCTGCGGTTGGCGGCGCTGATCTGGCCGGCTTCGTCGAACATCAGCACGCCTTCGGCGGTGGTGTCGAGGATCGCGCCAAGCTCCTCGGCGTTCGCGGCGCCGACGACTAAGGGCGCATCCTCGAGCGCAGTCGCCGGCGCGAACGGCAGCTCGGGCACGGCGTTTGGTGCAGGGGCGGGCGAGCAGATCAGCGCCAGCGCCTGATCGCCGTCCCAGGCGATCGTGAACAGCCGGGCTTCGGTCGGCGCCGCGTCGCCGCCTTGCACGGCGGTGATGGTGATCGGCGTGCCGGTCTCCGAACTGCTGCTGGAATCGCCGACGCCGGAGTCGACATAGAGGGCATCGAGGCCTCCGGCCTCTTCGAGCGCGGCGACGCTCGCAAAGCCCATCCGCGCCAGGAATGCGGAGTTTGCATAGAGCAGCCGGTCGAGCCGATAGATCAGCACGCCGACCGGCATCAGATCGAGCAGCAGGCGGTCGCGCGCGCTGGCGCCGCTTGCCGGCGTGGGCGCCGGCGCGAGCCATTCGGCGCGCGGGGGCTCCGGCGTTTCAGCCGGTGCTGTTTCCTGCTCCGGCGCAACTTCGTCGTCCGCGATCGATGGAGCATCGGCGGCCGGCGGAGTCTCGCTTGCGAGCCGGGCTGCCAGTTGCTGCGCCAGTTCGTGGAAGGCGCTGTTCTCGCCCGGGGTCAGCGACGGCGCACGCGCGTCGTTGGCGGCGCGGAACGGCAGGACGTTTTTCGGGGTATCCACGGGCGTGTCCAAGGGGTTCAAGAGCGGGTCCAGAGCAGGGGCCTGGTCTGAAGCGGAGGAGTGCGGCGCGCGATCGGCCGACAGCGGCTGCGGCCGCGGCGGCGGTTCGCTCGAGCCGTGCCGGCGGAGCGCCGCGAGATAATCGAGCGCGGCGAGATCGCGGCAGACGCCGAAGCCGCGATAGCCGGCAAAGGCACCGTTCTGATCATGCACCGGCAGACCGGACATTTCGATCGGCAGCCGCAGCGCGGCGCCGTCAGCCGGCCATTGCAGGGTGATGCCGCTCCAGGTGTGGCGGGTGGCAAGTGCGGCCGCGACGAGACCTTGCGGATCGAGCCTGAGCCGGTCGGCGACTTCGCTCCATCGCTCGCCGAGATTGGCGGCGGTATGCGGGCCGATCAGGCGGAGGAACTCGTCGGAGGCGATCGCCAGTCGGTCGGCCAGATCGATCTGCCAGACGAAGCGCAGCGGATGCCGGCGCGGCGCAGGCAGTTCGGGCGGCGTGTCGATGACGGGTGCAGCGCCGGTTGCCGCCGGCTCTGCAGCGGCCGGCTCGGGGGTCGCGGATTGTTCGGTGGCGGACTGGTGTTCGGTCTCGACAACGTCCGGTGCTGCCGGCTCGTCGGCGACGGCCTCGATGTAAGGCGAGGGCTCATGCGTCGTGTCAAGCGCGACAGGCTGTTCGACCGGGACCACCTCGGCGGCGGGCTGTTCGACAGGAGCAGCCGGCGGCGAATGCGGCGCGTTGCTATCGACACTGTCCACCTGCGGCTCGGTCGACGCCGGCTGCGCCTCGACAGCGGGGGCGACGTCGTCGAGCAGCGTGAATTCGGCAGGCGCTTCGCTCAGGATTGCGAAGGTCTCGTAGTCGGGCTCAGCCGATGCCGCCGCGGTTTCGGCCGGCTGCTGATCGGATGCGGGTTCTGAATTGTTTTCCAGTCCGACGGGCGTCGGCGGTTCGCTGGATTCGTCGTTCGCTTCTGGCGCGACCGCGATCGGCTCTGCCGCGCCCTCAATTGCCTGCGGAGCTTCGACAGTCGGCTCGGCCTGTGTGGCCGGCTCGACAGGCGCCTCAACGGCCGTCGGATGCTGGGCTTCAAGCTGTGGATCTGAATCAGGCTGAGGCTGCGGTTCTGAAGACTGAGCTTTCGGCTGCGGAGCAGGCTCCGTGATGGTGCCCGGTGCCAGCAGCGCAATCAGGCCAACATCCGCGCCGCTGCCGACCCGCTGCAGCACCAGATGGCCAAATCCGATCGGCGTTTTGGCGCGGCCGAGCCGCAGTGCGTCGGCGCGCGCCTGGTCGAGACCAGCCTCACTCAGATTGCGGAAGCCGAGCAGCGTGCGCGCGGCGGCGCTGGAGCCGACGAACAGGCCGTCGCTGGCGAAAGCCGCGATCGGGGTGTCGACGCCTTCGACCAGGCCGCGCAACCGGTCGATCAACGGCATCGGGCGGCCGATCGATTCCGCGGCGGCGATCAGAACCCCGGCGCTGCCATCGGCGAAAAAGAGCCGGGTGCAGGCGCAGGTCACCAGCGCGCCGAGCGGGGCGCCGAAGCCGCGCAGCCGTTCCAGCCGCGTCGCGCCGTTCTGCGGCAGCTTGGCTGCGAGCTGGGCAACCTGACGGCGATGCGGATCGGCGGGACGGAAGCTGCGGCCGGCGAGCTCGGCGGCATTGGCCGCGCCGAACAGCCGGGCGGCGACTGGGTTCGCCCATAGCACGCGGCTGCCGTCGGTCGTCCACAGCCACGCCGGCAACGTCCGGGTCGCGTGCACCGCGAGCCGGGGATCGTCGACCCCTCGCAATTGAAAGTCCCAGTTCGTCATCGCTACTCGTACGCCCGGCTCGCCAGCGGTTGCGCCTGTGGCCGACAGAGCGCGGGGCCTGAGAACCTTAACAATTCATTATCGCCAGCGGCTCCCGTTAGGTCCACGTTTGCGATGAAGCTATCCCGTCTTAAGCGCCGATAACCTTAATTTGGCCACGCCTGAGGACCTGGAAAGCCCTGATCGCGTTGGAAGGTTGCAAAACCATGACGATCGGTCACGATGCGCTAGTCGACATCCGCCGGTCACACCGGCGATGCGATAGGTCGGTAAGGTCTTCGGCGCCGGGTCGAGCAGCGGCGTAACAGGCGGAAGGAGCTGACGATGGATCAGGAAGAGCGTGATCGGTTCGAGATTCCCAAGGAAATGCGCTCGATGGCCGAGGCCGGGTTCGATCAGGCCCGCAAGGCGTTTGAGCACATGCTGTCCAGCGCCCAGCAGACTGCCGCCACCATCGAAGATCGCGGCGCCGCCGCCCGTGCCAATGCCAAAGAGATTACCGGCCGCGCCGTCAGCTTCGCCGAGCGCAACGTTCATGCGGCGCTCGACTACGCCCAGCAGCTCGTCCACGCCAAGGACCTTGGCGACGTGATGCGGGTGCACACCGAATACGTTCAGTCGCAGATGAAAGCGCTTGCCGAGCAGGCCAGCGAGCTCGGCCAGGTCGTCACCAAGGCGGCTCAGGACGTGGCCAAGCCGAAGAGCTGAGCCTTTACGTCCAATCGGCCCGGCGGGGCACCGGCCCCGCCCCACCACGCCCATGGCGCGAAATGTGGCAGTGCAATGCAATTTTATGTTGCATTGCACAATTTCTGTGGTATTTTATGACGAATGGACGGCCTCGGTCGTCCCGGCTCGGCGTCCAGCCTGAAGATTGTGCAGGCCGCTCGCGCGGGTCACTTCGATTTGCCCCACCAGCGAAGGATGCCCCTATGGCCGACTCGAGCGATCCGTTTTCCACCGTGCTGCCGTTCCAGCTTCCGGAGCAGGTCCGCGCCTTCGCCGAAAAGGGCGTGTCGCAGGCCCGCGAAAGCTACGCCAAGCTGAAAGACGTCGCCGAGACCCAGAACGGCACCATCGAGGCGGTTTTCACCTCGGCCAGCAAGGGCGCGACCGATTATTCGACCAAGGTGTTCGACTTCGTGAAGACCAACACCAGCGCCAGCTTCGACTTCGCGCAGAGCCTGATCGGCGCCAAGACCCTGCCGGACGTGATGGAATTGTGGACCTCCCACGCCAAGAAGCAGATCGAGACCCTGACCGCGCAGACCAAAGAGCTCACCGAGCTGACCCAGAAGGTCGCCGCCGAGACGGTCGAGCCGATCAAGGCCAACGCTTCGAAGATCTTCAAGCCGGCCGCCTGATCCGGCCCGGTTTTCAACGTTTTCAGGGCCCGGGCCATGCGCCCGGGCTTTGTCGTCGGAAGGTTGTTGTCGACAGCACCCCCGACATTGGTTTTGAAGCCGAACACGGTCTTGCCAAAGCGCGGCGTTGCACCTAGTTTCCGCCCGTTCGCGGGCCGCCTCGGCCGCGCCGGATGCAGTTGTAGCTCAGTTGGTTAGAGCGCCTGTCTGTGGAACAGGAGGTCGGTGGTTCGAGCCCACCCAACTGTACCACTCCTAAAATCTCTCTTTTCAGATCGATCAGCCGCCGAAATCGAGCGGACCGACGCGCTTGGCCTGCCCCTACGCGCCCGACACCGCGTGCGCAAGCCCGCGGGTGTGCGGCACTCCCATAATACCGCTCCGGAGAGATTCTTCGTATTCACCTTAACTCTATCTTGATGCGCCTCGACCTAAGATTGCGACAAGTTGCGTTGAGTTTAGTAACCGGAGTTTGCGGATGCGCCTGAGTAAGCCGCGCATTGTCGTTTTGGGCATTGCTCTCGCCGCCGGCGCTGCTGCCGCGTTCCTGGCGAGCAGTTCGGACTCGGAGCGACCCCGCCAGGTCGCGGAGCCGACTCCGCAACTCCAGACCGTCGATGTTCTCGTCGCGAAATCGAATATCGCGCTTGGACAGCTCGTCACCCCTTCGGATGTCCGCTGGCAGAGCTGGCCTGCTGATAGCGCCAGCGAGCACTTTCTCCGCCGCGACAAGATGCCGAACACCGAAGCCTTCCTCGCCGGGACAATCGCTCGCTCGCCGTTCGTTGCCGGCGAGCCGATCCGCGAAGTCAAACTGGTGAAGCCCAACGGCTCCGGCTTCATGGCGGCGATCCTGCCGACCGGCATGCGCGCCGTCTCGACGGAGATTTCGCCGGAGACCAGCGCCGGCGGCTTTATTCTTCCCAACGACAAAGTCGACGTGATCCTGACCAAGCGTGACAAAAGCTCTGACATTCCCGGCGCCAAGGACACGGTGACGTCGACGACGATCCTGACGAATGTGCGCGTGCTCGCGATCGACCAGCTGCCCAAGGAGCGGGAAGGGCAGAACAACGTGATCGGCAAGACGGCGACCCTCGAGCTCACAGGCGATCAAGCCGAGGTGCTGACACGGGCCCGGCAGTCCGGCACGCTGTCGCTCGCGCTGCGCAGCATGGCGGATGCCCGGCTTGTGGCCGAGGCATCGGATCAAGGCGACAAGCAGATCACCGTGTACAAAGGCACGGACAAAGAGCTCTACAGCTGCGCGCCTCTCTGCGAACGCAGGTGAGCCTTCCAAGCACCCCCACGAGGCGGTGAGCCTACCAAGGTGGGCCACCACGCCTTGCCGGCGCTGCGCGGCGACTGAATTACCCCACACCACCCTGCCGAGATCGTCCCCCTGCCGGCCGCTTCCCGAGCGGGCGGCCGCCATCGCGTTGTGGCATTCCGTTCGGAACGGAATGGCGGACGGTCACGTTGCTTGAAGCGAAACAAAGCGCGGGGAGCCGGCATGACCGACCGGGAATTGAGCGATCAGGCGATCGCCGTGTTGGTGGATGTGGCCCGGACAGCCGGCCGCGACCTCAATGCGGGCCAGCGGCTCGAACTCGACCGGCTGGTTTCGGATGGCCTGGTGGCCGTCAGTCATTCCGGCGATCCGGCCGGGCAGCGTCATTATCGTCTCACCGTGGCGGGGCAAACCGCTTTGGACCAACGCGGCGTCGGCGCCAACGAAGCTTAGCGTCCAGGCTTGTCGCAAGGCTGCTCGCGCGCTGCTTGCGAATTCCTCGCGCCTCCCGCACACTCCCCCAATCATCCAAATAACAACAAGGCGGCCGAACGCCTGCGGGGAAACGTCAGCACAGCAGGGGTGGCCATCCATGATCTCGACCCATTCGATCTCGCCGCGCGTCGTTCGTCGTCATGGTCTTGTTCTGGCCGCCAGTTTTGGTCTGTCACTGATTGCAGGTGCGGCGCTGGCCTACACCGCCGAGCAGCAGCAGGCGTGTACGGGCGACGCGATGCGGTTGTGCGGTGCGTTCGTTCCGGACGTCGACCGGATCACCGTCTGCATGGTGCAGAACAAAGCGCAGCTCACACCGGCCTGCCGCGCACACTTCGGGCCGACGCCGGTGGCGATGCAGACAAACGAGGCCGTGCGCCGCAAACCGACCAGCCTCAAGCCCCGCAAACCTCACAAGCGCGAGCGGCAGTAACTGACAAAGCCTCCGCGGTTCCGGGATCTGCGCGACAGCTTGCCGCGTTGGTGCCGAAATCGACGCGCATATCTCGCGCCTGAGGAGAGCTTTGTGACAGAGATCGATCACCGCGCCGAACTCGACCGCCATCTGCAGTGGTTCGAGTCCAAGCTACCACCCCGGCCGGCGCATTTCGTCGGCTGGCTGCGGCGGCCGTCATCAAAGTACGTTCGGCTGCCCCTCGGCGTCGCCCTGGTTGGCGGCGGCATGCTGAGCTTTCTGCCGGTCTTGGGGCTATGGATGCTGCCGCTCGGCATGGTGCTGATCGCCCAGGACGTGCCGGTGCTGGAGAAGCCGACCGCACGGACGCTGAACTGGATCGAGCGCAAATGGCTGGAGCGGCAACGCGGCCGCGGTGCGGATACTAAGCCGTTCGATGCTGATCAGCAGCCGGCGGGCTCTGATACATCCGCCAAGAAAGCGGCCTGATCAGCAGCGTTGTCATCAAGCCGCTATTCAAAAACCGTCTTCGGGACTCAATGAGAGCCTGTGCGCTGCGTCAATCCCGGAACTGGTGTGACTCAAAAACCAGCCGATCGCTACAATCTGGCGAGGCGATGATCACTGCCTGCAATTTTATCTTTCACGAATCAACGAGCTGATTCACTTTGCCGCCAAGGTCAATCGGGAGGCCAGGGTATGAACGTCATCGTTTTTGCTTCGCGTAAAGGCGGCTCGGGAAAAAGTACCCTGGCTGCTCACTTGGCTGCACAGGTCCATAAAGCCTCGCGTCCGTGTCTGCTGATCGATGCCGATCCGCAGGGCTCGCTGACGCTGTGGCATAAGCTTCGCGGTACCAACGAGCCGCCGCTGCGGACCGCAACGCGCTCGATCACCGACATCGTGGCCGCCGCCAAGCGCGATGGCATCGAATGGATCTTCGTTGATACGCCGCCGAACCTGTCCGCCGTGGTCGACGATGCGATCCGCAACGCCACGATGGTGATCATTCCGGCGCGACCCGGCGTGTTCGACGTCAACGCGGTGCAGGATACGATCCAGACCTGCCGCTCGCACCGCAAGCCCTACGCGGTGGTGCTCAACGGCGCCCCGGCGCTGCGTGACGAGGTCGAAAGCCGGATCGTCACCATCGCGCGCGATGCGCTGGCCAAGTTCAAGGCTCCGGTCTGGGGCGGGCAGATCACCAATCGTGCCGATCTTCTGATGGCGCTCGGTGAAGGTCAGGGCGCCCGCGAATACGCCGCCGAAGGCCGCGCGGCCTACGAGATCAACCGGCTCTGGGCGGCGATCGAACGCTCGGTGAAGGCGATCCGCGGGGCCGGAAATTCCGGCATGCACAAGCAGGCGGCTTGATCGCAAACCAACACGACTGCAGCGCGCGGCCACCCGCGCGTTTTTTCATGCGTTGTTGCGACCGATCGCCGCGTGCGCGCGGACAGATGATTGCGCAGAAAAAAACCGGGCCCACGAAGAGCCCGGTCTAAGGTCTTTGGCCTGATAGGCCGACACAATCACCTTCCAAGAGGGATAGCTGAGCCGCCGCGCCACTGGAGGAGGGGGACTTGATGCAGCGCGACCCCTCAACGTGAGAACGATTTGATCCGCGATCCGGCGGCCCGGCAAGCGGGCCCCCCGCATGTCAGACATGCGGAGCCCCGGGAGCGACAAATCAGCCCGGCCAGCGTTGCGCCTTGTTGACCACGAAGTCGCGGAACACCTGCACCCGCGCCACCGTCTTCAATTCCTCCGGATAGACGAAGTACGTGTCGAGCTGGATTGAATCTTCCTCGCCGAACAACTGCACCAGACGGTTGGTGTCCTCGATCAGGTAATCCGGCAGCGCGGCGATGCCGAGGCCCTGCTGGCAGGCGCGCACCAGGCCGAGGATGTTGTTGACCTTGAAGTAGGGCTCGCGCGGACCCATGCCGTTGCGACCGGCTTCGATCAGCCAGCTGCGGTTTTGCAGATGCGGCGGCACCTGGCTGTCGCTCAGCATGATCAGCCGGTGATTGTCGAGATCCTCCAGCGTCCGCGGCGTGCCGAAGTTCTTGATGTACTCCGGCGAGCAATAGGCGTGGAAGCCGATCGAGAACAGCTTGCGCTGGATCAGGTCGGGTTGGGTCGGCTTGCGGGTGCGGATCGCGACGTCGGCTTCGCGCATCGACAGGTCGAGCTCTTCGTCGGTGACGATCAGCGAGATCCGGATCTCTGGATACAGCGCGGTGAATTCGCCGAGCCGCGGCACCAGCCAGTGGATGCCGAGCCCCGGCGTCGTGGTGACCTTGAGGTCGCCGCTCGGCCGCTCGCGGCTGTCGGTGAGCTTGGCGCGGGCCGCCTGCAACTGCATGAACACGTCATGCGCGGTGCGGAACAGCAGATCGCCCTGTTCGGTGAGGATCAGGCCGCGGGCGTGGCGGTGAAACAGCGACACCGAGAGCTCCTGCTCCAGTGCGCTGACCTGCCGCGACACCGCCGACTGCGACAGCCCGAGCTGCTCGCCGGCATGGGTGAAACTCCCCGCTTCGGCAGCGGCATGAAAGACCTTCAGCTTATCCCAGTCCATATCGGTGAACCCGTCGCGGTGTCGCGCCATCCAGAGAGTTATTCGGCCGCTTGGCGGTCGCCGGCGCGCAGCGCCAGGAAGCGTTCGGCTTCGAGAGCCGCCATACAGCCCATTCCGGCTGCGGTGACGGCTTGGCGGTAGGTCTCGTCGGCGACGTCGCCGGCGGCGAACACGCCAGGTACCGAGGTTGCGGTCGAATTCGCCGCGACCTCGACATAACCGGACGGTTTGAGCTTGATCTGGTCTTTGAACAGCTCCGTCGCCGGCGCATGACCGATCGCGATGAACACGCCGTCGGCCTTGACCTCGCTGGTCGTGCCGCTCTTGACGTTCTTCAGGCGCACATGGGTGACCTTGGTGGGGGTCTCGGCGCCGCAGATCTCATCGACCGCGACGTCCCAGATCACCTTGATCTTCGGATGCTTGAACAGCCGGTCCTGCAGGATGCGTTCGGCACGGAAGTGGTCGCGCCGGTGCACGATGGTGACGCTGGCGGCGAAGTTGGTCAGGAACAGCGCTTCCTCGACCGCGGTGTTGCCGCCGCCGATGACCACGACATCCTTGCCGCGATAGAAGAAGCCGTCGCAGGTGGCGCAGGCCGAGACGCCGAAGCCCTTGTAGGTCTGCTCCGACGGAATACCGAGCCAGCGCGCCTGAGCGCCGGTGGCGAGGATCAGCGTGTCGGCCAGATAGACGTCGCCGCTGTCGCAGGTCAGCCGGAAGGGCCGCTGGCTGAGGTCGAGATCGACCACGAGGTCGGTCTTGATCCGGGTGCCGACATGCAGCGCCTGCTTCTCCATCTGCTCCATCAGCCAGGGGCCTTGGATCACATCGGCGAAGCCGGGGTAGTTTTCGACGTCGGTGGTGATGGTGAGCTGACCGCCGGGCTGCATGCCCTGGATCAAGATTGGCTCCAGCATCGCGCGAGAGGCGTAGATCGCGGCGGTATAACCAGCGGGCCCGGATCCAATGATCACGACCTTGGCTTGAACCGGACTCGGCATGAATCAGTCCCCGAAACTGAGGGCGGCGCGACGCAGGGAAAGGCCTGGCTGGGGCATCGCCAATGGGCGGAAGATCAGACAGAAGTCTATGTTATTTGGCGAGCTATGCAAGATTTGCAATACCTCCGTGCAGGATTTCCCACCAAGATTGGAAAACGAGCTGTGAGCATCGCGAAATAAAATTACCCAAATTTCGCGGGGTGCGCTAAGAGAGGCTGTTTCTAAGCCGAATCCGCCTTGCGGGAATAGCACCAGCGTGACCAAGAGCCTCGACCAGATCGACCTCAAGATCCTGCAGGAAATTCAGGACGACGGCCGAATCACCAATGTCGAACTGGCCAAACGGGTCGGGATTTCGCCGCCGCCGTGTCTGCGGCGGGTGCGGACGCTGGAGGAAGAGGGCTACATCCTCGGCTATCGCGGGCTGCTCGATCCTGCGCATCTCGGCTTCGACGTCACCGTGTTCGCCTCGGTGCATTTGTCGAGCCAGGCCGAGGCTGACCTGCGCGGGTTTGAGGAATTCGTCCGCAACGAGCCGCTGGTACGCGAGTGCTGGATGCTGTCGGGCGAAGTCGACTTCATCCTGAAGTGTGTCGCGCCCGACATGGCGACGTTCCAGAGTTTTGTCGCCCATCTCACCGCCGCCCCGCACGTCCGCAACGTCCGCACCTCCCTGGTGCTCCGCAATTCGAAATACGCCGCCGCGGTGCCGCTGGAGCTAAAGGCGGCGACGACCTGAGGCCGCCGCCGCGATCGTTTCAGGGCTGCTGCAGTGTCAGCGATCGCGCCGCAGGATACGATCGAGGCTGATCGGTCCGCCGCCCGTCGTCACCAAGTACAAGCACGTGAAGCACATCGCGATCGCCAGGCTGCCGCCGTTCAGGAGAGGCAGCCAGACCGGCGTTGCGCCCTTGAAGACGTGGCCGAGGAAATACGCGAACGCCATCTCGCCGGACAGGATGAAGGCGACCGGGCGGGTGAACAGGCCGAGCATCAGCAGCGCGCCGAGGATCAGCTCCAGGCTGCCCGCCGCGCCATACAGCGAGAACAGCTCGACCTTGGCGAACATCGGCACAGCGGGAAATTTGAACAGCTTGGCCACGCCGTATTGAAACAGCAGCAAACCGGTGATGAAGCGGAGCAGGCTCAGGGCAAACGGCTGCCAGCGCGCGAACGACTGATTCATGGACGATCCTGATTTTCGAGGTGGGCAGTCGCGGCCGAGCAAGAATGCCGCCGACCGTACGGAACCTTGCCGCAACACCATGGCACCAGCGACTGAATTCACCGTGAGCCGTTTGAGTTCGGGCAACAAAAAAGCCGCGGCAAAGCGCGGCTTTTTCGTTTCGTTCGCGGTGTGCGCTGGTCAGCGCCACTCGACCTTGGCGATCTCGTAAGCCTTGGCGCCGCCGGGGGCGACCACTTCGACCGAGGAGCCCGCTTTCTTGCCGATCAGCGCCCTCGCCAGCGGCGAGGTGATCGAGATCTTTCCCTTCTTGGCGTCGGCTTCGGCCTCACCGACGATCTGCCACACCGCCTTCTTCTCGGTGTCCTCGTCGATCAGGGTGACGGTGGCGCCGAATTTGACGGTGTCGCCCGACAGCTTGCTGACGTCGATGATGTCCGCGCGCGCCAGCTTGTCCTCGAGTTCGTTGATCCGGCCCTCGTTATGGGACTGCTCTTCCTTGGCCGCGTGATATTCGGCATTTTCCGAGAGGTCGCCATGGGAGCGCGCTTCGGCGATATGCTCGATGATGCGCGGACGGTCCACCGACTGGCGATGCTTCAACTCGTCCGAAAGTGCGGCGTACCCGCTCGCAGTCATCGGTATCTTTTCGACCATCGTCTCTTCATCCTTCAAGAATACGTTGCGGATCGCCGAACCCTGCTCGCCCGCAACGTCGTCGGGTGTTTACGGCGGCGCCGCGCCTGTGCGGCGTCCGAAGTCGGTTCAAAACGGCACCAGAGCTGTCCGGCAAACGCCGGAGAGAACAATTCCAATGCGGGCGGGTTCCCCGGCCTGACGGCCTGTCAGTCGATAGCCGGCCGCTCGGGCCGGGCGACGATCAGCTTTCGGAAAAGTAGCTCTGCAGGGTCCGGACCTCAAGGTCCCCATCCAAATAGGCCCGGATGCCCTTTGCGGCGGCCACCGCGCCCGAAAGAGTGGTGTAATAGGGAACTTTATGCAAGAGGGCAGCGCGCCGCAGCGACCGGCTGTCGGCCAGCGCCTGCGGTCCCTCGGTGGTGTTGAACACCAGTTGCACTTCGCCGTTCATGATGGCGTCGACGATGTGCGGACGGCCTTCCAGCACCTTGTTGATCTTCTCCGCCGGCACACCGTGGTCCGCCAGATAGCGCTGGGTTCCGGAGGTGGCGATCACCCTGAAGCCGACCGAGTGCAGCAGCTTCACGGCGTCGAGGATCCGCGCCTTGTCGCTTTCGCGGACCGACACGAACACGGTGCCCTTGCGCGGCACGCGGGTGCCGCCGCCGAGCTGGCTCTTGGCGAAGGCGACCTCGAATGAACGATCGAGCCCCATCACTTCGCCGGTCGAGCGCATCTCCGGGCCGAGCACAGTGTCGACACCCGGGAAACGCGCAAACGGGAACACCGATTCCTTGACGCCGACATGGTCGAGCGTGCGCTTCTTCAGGCCGAGGTCGGCGATCTTCTCGCCGGCCATGATTCGCGCCGCGAGCTTGGCGACCGGCATGCCGATCACCTTGGCGACGAACGGCACGGTACGGGACGCGCGCGGATTGACCTCCAGCACGTAGATCTCGCCGTCCTTGATGGCGTACTGCACATTCATCAGGCCGACGACGTCGAGGCCGAGCGCCAATTCGCGGGTCTGGCGTTCCAGCTCGGCGATGGTCTCGGCGCTGAGCGAGTGCGGAGGCAGCGAGCAGGCCGAGTCGCCGGAGTGAATGCCGGCCTCTTCGATGTGCTCCATGATGCCGACGATGAAAGTGTCCTTGCCGTCCGACAGGCAGTCCACGTCGACTTCCGTCGCGTCCGACAGATAGCGGTCGAACAGCAGCGGGTTGGTGCCGAGCACGGTGTTGATCTGCCCGGTCTTGTCGTTTGGATAGCGTGCCTTGACGTCGCCTGGCACCAGCTCGGGCAAGGTGCCGAGCAGATAATCGCTGAGCTGATTGTCCTCGCGGATGATCTGCATGGCGCGGCCGCCGAGCACGTAAGACGGACGCACCACCAGCGGCAGGCCGAGTTCGGCCGCGACCAGGCGAGCCTGTTCGACCGAGTAGGCGATGCCGTTCTTCGGCTGCTTCAGCCGCAGCTTGTCGAGGATGCGCTTGAAGCGATCGCGGTCCTCGGCGAGGTCGATCGCGTCCGGCGAGGTGCCGAGGATCGGCACGTCGGCCGCTTCCAGCGCGCGCGCCAGCTTCAGCGGGGTCTGGCCGCCGAACTGTACGATCACGCCGCGCAGCGTGCCGTTGGAGCGCTCGGTGTCGATGATCTCGAGCACGTCTTCGGCGGTCAGCGGCTCGAAATAGAGTCGGTCCGCGGTGTCATAGTCGGTCGACACCGTTTCCGGGTTGCAGTTGACCATGATCGATTCGTAGCCGGCGTCATGCAGCGCGAAGCAGGCATGGCAGCAGCAGTAGTCGAACTCGATGCCCTGGCCGATCCGGTTCGGACCGCCGCCGAGGATGATCACCTTCTGCTTGTCCGATGGCCGGCTTTCGTCCGACGCTGGGCCGGCGAACGGCGCCTCGTAGGTCGAATACATGTAGGCGGTCGGCGAAGCGAACTCCGCCGCGCAGGTGTCGATGCGCTTGAACACCGGGCGGACGCCGAGCGCACGGCGCTTGTCCTTGACCTCGGCCTCGGTGGTGTTGGCCAGCACGGCGAGGCGGGCGTCGGAGAAGCCCATCGCCTTCAGGGTGCGCATGCCGAATGAGTGATCCGGCAGGCCCGCGTCGCGGACCCGGGCCTCCATGTCGACGATGCCGCGGAGCTGCGCCAGGAACCAGGGGTCGATCTTGCAGGAGTTGAAGATCTCTTCGTCCGACCAGCCGAGGCGCATCGCCTGCGCGACCTGCAGCAGCCGGCTCGGCGTCGGGGTGCCGAGCGCCGCGCGAATCGCATTCTTGTCGTCGCCGCGGCCGAGACCTTCGATCTCGATCTCGTCGAGACCGGTGAGGCCGCTCTCAAGGCCGCGGAGCGCCTTCTGCAGACTCTCCTGGAAGGTGCGGCCGATCGCCATTACCTCGCCGACCGATTTCATCGCGGTGGTCAGGTTGGCGGAGGCGCCGGGGAATTTCTCGAAGGCGAACCGCGGAATCTTGGTGACGACATAGTCGATCGTCGGCTCGAACGACGCCGGCGTTGCACCGCCGGTGATGTCGTTGGCGATTTCATCGAGCGAATAGCCGACCGCCAGCTTGGCGGCGACCTTGGCGATTGGGAAGCCGGTGGCTTTCGACGCCAGAGCCGACGAACGCGACACCCGCGGGTTCATTTCGATCACGACCAGCCGGCCGTCATCCGGGTTGACCGCGAACTGCACGTTGGAGCCGCCGGTCTCCACCCCGATCTCGCGCAGCACCGCCAGCGAGGCGTCGCGCATGATCTGGTATTCTTTGTCGGTCAGGGTCAGCGCCGGCGCCACGGTGATCGAATCGCCGGTGTGCACGCCCATCGGGTCGAGATTCTCGATCGAGCAGACGATGATGCAGTTGTCGTGCTTATCGCGCACGACCTCCATCTCGTATTCCTTCCAGCCGAGGATCGATTCTTCGATCAGCACCTCGTTGGTCGGGGAGGCGTCGATGCCGCGCTCGACGATCTCGATGAACTCGGCCTTGGTGTAGGCGATGCCGCCGCCGGTGCCGCCCATCGTGAACGACGGCCGGATCAGCGCCGGGAAGCCGATCTCGTCGAGCGCGCGCAGCGCGTCGGGCAGGCTCTTCACCTGGCGCGAGTTCGGGGTTTCGAGCCCGATCTTGGTCATCGCCTCGCGGAACCGTTCGCGGTCCTCGGCCTTGTCGATGGCGTCGGCGGTGGCGCCGATCATCTCGACGTCGAATTTCTCCAGCGTGCCGAGCTTGCGCAACGACAGCGCGCAGTTCAGCGCGGTCTGGCCGCCCATCGTCGGCAGCAGCGCGAAGCCGCCGGGGATGACGTAGCGCTCCTTTTCGATGATCTTGGCGACGATCTCAGGGGTGATCGGCTCGATATAGGTCGCGTCCGCCAGCTCCGGATCGGTCATGATCGTCGCCGGATTGGAGTTGACCAGGACGACCCGGTAGCCCTCCTGCTTCAGCGCCTTGACCGCCTGCGTGCCGGAATAGTCGAATTCGCAGGCCTGGCCGATCACGATGGGACCGGCCCCGATGATGAGGATGGTGGAGATGTCGGTTCGTTTGGGCATCAAATCTCGCTGACGCGGGCGGAAATCGCGGGCACAAAAAAAGGGCGCGCAGCCGCGCGTCCCTCAGGTCTTCAAGCGCCGGGCCGTCCCAGGCGCGCGGGAGGTGTCTTAGACCAGTTTCCCGGGCGGCGAAAGGGCTTCGAGCCGCCCGTCAACCGGCAATTTCGGCAAGATCTGGAGGCCCAGCCTGGACTTGAACCAGGAAAAAGAGCGTTGCACCGCCCCCGCGTTAATCTTCCGCCACCGGGCCGAGCGCATCTTGGCACTTCACGAAGGGGTGATCCAGCCCGACGAGCGGCTATCCTTAATGGAAAGCGCCCGCCGCGGTCGGCCGTTCAGGATTGGGAAGCGCGCCAATCGCGGTTCGGCGGCTAAGGCGGCCTGCGCGGTGCAAACGCACCGAATTGACCCGCCCGCGATGGCGCGGACTCTGTCCTGATGGGACGGCCGGTCACGAACTCGTGTCCGCGCCAGCGTAACAGCCCGGCGCGAGCCCCGTATCTTGAGCGCAACAGCCAGGCCGATGGCTTCGGCATCAACCTCGCGAGGACAGCTCATGCGCGCTTCATTTGGTCGTCTTGCTCTCTGCGCCGCCGCTGTGGGGGCGCTGGCGTGGTCCGCTCTCGGACCGTCTCGGGCGGCCGAGGAGCCAGTGGTGATTCCGCCGCCGCAGCTCGATGCCAAAGAGGCCGGCGGGATTCAGACCGCCGTATTCGCCGGCGGCTGCTTCTGGGGCGTGCAGGGCGTGTTCCAGCACACGGCGGGCGTGATCAATGCGTTGTCGGGCTATGCCGGCGGTAGCAAGGCGAGCGCGAGCTATCCGCTGGTCTCGACCGGTACGACGGGGCATGCGGAGGCGGTCGAGGTCAAATACGATCCGAAGCGGATCTCCTACGGCAAGCTGCTGCAGATCTATTTCTCGGTCGCGCATGATCCGACGCAGCTCGATCGCCAGGGCCCCGACACCGGGCCGCAATATCGCTCGGCGATCTTCACCACCAGCGACGAGCAGAAGCGGATCGCCGACGCCTATATCGCGCAGCTCGACGGCGCCAAGGTGTATGGCGCGCCGATCGTCACCAAGGTCGGGCCGCTGAAGGGATTTTATGCCGCGGAGGCCTACCACCAGGACTATCTGACGCTGCACCCCACTCAGCCCTATATTGCCTACAATGACCTGCCGAAGATTGAGGCCCTGAAGAAGCTGTTTCCGACGGAGTATCTCGACAAGCCGACGCTGGTGAGCAGCGTCAAGGCCACTAACTGACGGCGGGGCTCGACAGTTCAGGAGGAGCGATGTCTGACACCAAGACCACCACGCCCGGCAAGGTTCAGAAGAGCGAAGCCGAATGGCGCAAGGAGCTGACGTCGATGCAGTACGCCGTGCTGCGCGAGAAGGCGACCGAGCGGCCGTACACCGGAGAGTATGAATACGAGACGCGGCCCGGCACCTATGTGTGCGCCGGCTGCGGTCAGACGCTGTTCGAGTCCGATGCCAAGTTTGACTCCGGCTGCGGCTGGCCGAGCTTCACTGCGCCGGCGGCGACGGGGGCGATCGACGAGTAGCGCGACGTCAGCCACGGTATGATCCGCACCGAAGTGCTGTGCTCACGCTGCAGCGGCCACCTCGGCCACGTGTTTCCCGATGGCCCCGGGCCGACCGGGCTGCGCTACTGCATCAATTCGGCGGCACTGAAGCTGCAGCCGAAATAGCGGGGCGCAATTGGGTACGATCATCAGCGAAGCGGGCGTCCTTGGCGCCCGCTTTTTGTTTGTGCAGTTCACAAAAGCGAAGCGAATTCATTCGGATAGCGCAATCGTGGCGACCTTGAGTCGCAAATCCGCGCATCGTGCCTATATGAAGAGGATCGGAATTGAAGCCGCCGGTGCCGATCAAGATCGCTTCCGTGTGGCCCATCACCCTAGTCAGGAGGCCACTTCCACCATGGCGTTCAGCTACGATACAGCCGCCGAACTGTTTCCCGCAGCGATCCGCAAGAAACGCCGGACCGGCGTCGCTTATCGCCGCTTCAGCAGGGCGGCCGAAGCGGTGCGCTACGCGATCGAGGAATTGCCGGCGGATTGCCTGAACGGCGCCTATCTGCAGGTCGACGAAGCCCGCTTCGACCACAAGGGCATCCGCACCCTTTACGAGAGCGACGACTATCCGCTGCAGCGCCGGGCGTCGTGATCGCACCAGGTCCGCGACAGCACCGGACCTGGTCTAGAACGCCCTGAAGCTCTGCGTGTCGCAGCGATCGACGATCGCGGCAAACCGATAGGTCTCGAGTTTGCCGCTCTTGTAGAACAGCGCGTAGGTCTGCCGCGTCTGATCCGGTGCCTTGCTGCGCAGGCAGACGATCCACGGCGTGACGGTGACCGGATCGGCCTCAATCGGACCGGCGATCTCCCAAGGCTGCGGCAGCTTGGCTTCATCGCCGACCTTCTTCAGATCAACCGCCATCACCGCCGCCTTCGGCGCCTTGTCGCCGCCATCCGGCAACGCATCGAGAATCGACGAGCAGCCGGCGAGGGAGAAGCACGCCGTCAGGCCGACTGCCATCCACGCAATGTCGCCGAAACGTCGAATAGGGTGGTCTCCGTCCGCTGGGTCCCGGCTCACTTCCAAGCTGCACGGGCTGCAATGATCGCACCCATCTAGTCGATCTCGGTCGACAAATCAAAACGGGTGCCCGCGACCAGAGATAGAGCGTCGCAGTTTCAGATCGTCTGATTATACACGCCGACCTCGGGATGCTGGCGCAGCACGATCGTCGGCATCAGAATCACGCCGACCTTGTCGGCGAAGAGCTTTCTCACCGGTGTCGTCGACCACGCCGCAGCGATCGATCGGCCTTATGCTGCAGCACCGCGTCGCGGATGGCGTGCAGCATCTCCATGTCTTCGGGGTTGGGATTGTGTTCGGGGCAGGCCGTGGCGACCGCGTTCGAGTCGAAGTCGGATAGGCCAGCGCGTAGGCCCATTCCCTAAGAGCGCTCTGGATAAAGCGCTCGGCCTTGACGTTGGTTTTCGGCGTGTAGGGCCTGGTCCGGAGATGCTTGAGCGCCGAGGGCGTGGCAGGCGTTGCGGAAATCAGCCGATTTGTAGCAACTGCCGTTGTCGGTCATAATGCGGCTGATGGTGACGCCAAGCCTAGCGTAGTATGCGACTGCGGCCTTTAAGATGGTGATCGCGCTGACGGCCTTCTCGTCCGGGAAAATCTGCGAGAATGCGACACGTGAGGCGTCGTCGATGCAGACGTTGACGAACTCTCAGCCGACGCCGCGGCTGTTGCTTTGGCTGGTGCGATCGCTGGTGATGCGATGGCCGATCTTGTCGAAGCGGCCGAGCTACTTGATGTCGATGTGGATCATGTCGCCGGGATGGGCGGTGACGGTGGCCGGCGATAGGCCGAGATCGGCGGCGATCGGGTTGCCGGTCAGACGCTGACAGCGCAACCGTTCGACCTGTTCCACGGTCGCCACTGGCGTCGGCTGGTACAGCCGCCGCGGCCGCGAGGAGCGATCTGCAAGTCCTGCGCGCCCTTCGGCCTCGAACCGGGCGCCCACTTAAGGGCCGTTCGCGGGCCCACGCCTGCGGCTTGTGCGGCCTTCGGCGTCTGCCCGCTCAACACCCGCTTGCACCAACCGCTCTCGACCAATCGGCGTCAAACGGGCATTCTTGTGAATGTTCATCCGGTCCCTCATTGGACACTGAAGCTTCGCAACCAGCATCCTCGATCCGGACCGGATGGACCACCTATTGAAACCTCACAGCGAGGCGCCAGAGGTCATCGACCTGAGCGAGCAAGTTTGCTCAGTAAAACCTGGCTTCAACGGCGTAGACCGTCATGATTGAGGGGCCGCAAAATTCGAACTAGATTGAAAACCTTCGATGCCTGACGGAGGAGCCAAGTGGCGCCCATGTGGCTATCGTTAGAGTGAGGCACTAGTCCCCCCCCATGAGAGTCTTAGTTGTGAGTCAGCATTTCTGGCCGGAAACATTCCGAATCAACGAGGTCGTCGAATCGTTGATGGATGCCGGTTGCGAAGTTACGGTTCTGGCCGGCCAGCCAAACTATCCTGATGGCAAAATCTTTGCTGGTTATGGAGCTGCAAGGGCAGGACGTTCACGACATCCTGCTGGTTATACGATCTGTCGAGTTCCGATCATTCCGAGAGGGAAAAGTGGTGCACTGCGTTTGTTCGCGAACTATATGTCTTTCGTGGTCAGTGCGGCAGTCATTGGTCCGTTTTTGTTGCGCGGTCAGACATATGACGTCGTGTTCGTCTATGCGATCTCACCTATTCTTCAGGCCATTCCGGCGATCTTCATCCGATATCTCAAGAGCGCTAGCTTGGTGATCTGGGTACAGGATCTTTGGCCCAGGAGCCTCGAAGCAACTGGTTATGTCAAGAATTCTTGGATTTTGGCTTCGGTTGCTGCCGTCACGAAGTGGATCTATTCCCGTGCGGATCTGTTACTGGTGCCGTCAAGAGGCTTGGGAAGGCTCATCGCTCCAGCAGCCGCCTCAACGAGGATTGCCTTCCATCCCAATCCCGCGGAGACGGCTGTGAGCGCAGATCATAGCTCGCAGCCAATCAGCGTCGAGTTTCCTTTGGGTTTCAGTGTCGTATTTGCTGGCAATATCGGTACTGCACAAGCGCTTGACACGGTGATTGATGCGGCCGAACTCCTGATTAATGAAAAAGACATTCATTTTCAACTGATTGGCAGTGGCAGTAGATTGGCGTACTTGATGGACGAAGTTCGCCGTCGAAGGCTATCCAATGTAAGCTTCCCAGGACGCTATCCTCCCGAGGCGATGAGTCAGATTTATGCTCGGTCTTCAGCGCTGCTTGCAAGTCTCGTGCATGACGATGGTCTGGCCGAGGTAATTCCTAGTAAGGTGCAGACTTATCTCGCAGCTGGCCGTCCAATCATCGCCGCCCTCGAAGGCGAGGGAGCGGAGATCGTCCGTAGTTCGGGAGCCGGGCTGGTCGTTCCTCCCGAAGATTGCAGAGCTTTAGTCGATGCCATTCTTCGCCTGAAGCGGATGCCAAAGGCCGAACAGGATGCTATGGGGGACGCTGGACGGAAATTCTTCCGAGAGCATTTCGATCCAAAACGCCTAGCGGCGGCTTTGACGTCTCACTTCGAAGATGCCATTTCCAGTCGTCGCCGATAGCGGTTGTTTGCGGGGACGAGACCAGTACATGTCTAACACAAGAATCCTTGTTCTTGGCGCGGCCGGAATGCTTGGCAACGCCGTCTATCGTTTCATGTCGCAAATTGGACGATTTGATGTTCGGGGAACCGTTCGCTCGACGAACTCCGTGGCCCCGTTCTCTGCGGAGTTACGAGATCGACTGATGTCGAATGTCGATCTCGACAATTTCGACACGCTCTCCGACGTGCTTCGAAAATCCCGGCCTGACGTCGTGATCAATTGTGTGGGGTTAGTGAAACAGTTGAGTGCGGCAAACGATCCGCTCCTTGCAGTTCCCGTGAATACAATGCTGCCGCACCGTCTCGCGCGGCTGTGCGCACTGGGAGGAGCTCGGCTTGTGCATGTCAGCACCGATTGCGTCTTCGATGGCAAGAAAGGCTCGTATACGGAGAGCGACGTCCCCAACGCATATGATCTCTACGGCCGGAGCAAGCTGCTCGGGGAAGTTGACTATCCCAATGCGGTTACGTTGCGCACCTCGATTATCGGTCATGAATTGAGCGGAGCTCATGGCTTGATCGACTGGTTCCTCTCGCAGAAAGGGCCCGTACGGGGGTTTTCCAGAGCGATTTTTTCAGGTCTCCCGACGGTCGAATTGGCGCGTGTGATGGCTGAATACGTCATCCCTGCAAGAGATCTGACAGGCGTCTACCACGTTTCGGCCGAGCCGATCAGCAAGCTGGACTTGCTTCGACTCGTGGCTACTCGTTACGGACACACTTCGGAGATTGTGCACGATGACGAAGTGGTGATCGACCGCTCTCTCAATTCTGGGCGCTTCAGGCGTGCAACCGGGTACGAGCCGCCCTCTTGGCCGACCTTAGTGTCGGCTATGCATGATTTCGGTTAAGCGAGCAGGATAGATGTTCACAGAAAAGACGTTGCTGATCACAGGTGGCACCGGATCATTCGGGAATGCGGTGTTGACCCGGATGCTTGGCATGAACTTCGGTGAAATTAGGATTTTTAGCCGCGATGAGAAGAAGCAGGAGGATATGAGGAACCGGTTGCGGTCGGATCGCGTCAAATTCTATATTGGAGATGTACGAGACTACGACGCTGTACTTGATGCCGTTCGAGGGGCTAACTACGTCTTTCACGCGGCCGCGCTCAAACAGGTGCCATCATGTGAATTCTATCCAATGGAGGCGATTCGGACCAATGTTTTGGGTGCCGAGAACGTAATGCGCGCGTCGATTGCGCGCGGCGTCGAGCGCTGTGTGGTATTAAGCACCGACAAGGCGGTCTATCCCATCAACGCCATGGGGATGTCTAAGGCGATGATGGAAAAGGTCATGGCAGCAAAGGCACGACTGGCCACTCCTAGTGGAGCTGTCCTGTGTGCGACGCGTTATGGCAACGTCATGGCCTCGCGCGGCTCAGTCATTCCACTGTTTCTGGATCAGTTGAAGAACGGACTGCCGGTGACCATTACCGATCCAAACATGACGCGGTTTCTGATGTCGTTGGAGGAATCGGTGGATTTGGTCTTATACGCGTTTCAGTATGCCCAGCCTGGCGACATCTTTGTTCAGAAAGCTCCCGCATGTACGGTTGGCTTTCTTGCGAAAGCGATGCATGAGCTCTTCAAAGGTCAGTCACCGATCAAGGTAATCGGCACGCGTCATGGTGAAAAGTTGTACGAAACGTTAGTTTCGCGTGAGGAGATGGCCAAAGCGGAAGATCTTGGTAATTACTACCGCATTCCCTCCGACAAGCGTGATCTTAACTATGACAAATATTTCGTCGAAGGGGAAGCCAGAGTGTCGAGGGCAGACGACTACACGTCCCACAACACGCGTCGGCTCAATCTCGACGAGGTAAAGAAGGTATTGCTCGGGTTGGATTTGATCCGTGATGCCCTCTAAGCTCAAGATCGCGACTGTCGTCGGGACACGACCCGAGATCATTCGACTGGCGCGTATCATCCCGCAATTTGATCGCCATTTCGACCATAGACTGGTTCACACTGGCCAGAACTACGATTATGAGTTGAACGAGGTGTTCTTTACTGAGCTTGGTATTCGTCAACCCGACGTTTATCTAAACGCGGCTGGAGAGAATGCCGCGATCACAATCGGAAAGGTGATCATCGCCGTCGATAAGGTCTTTCAGGAATTTGCCCCCGATGCGGTGCTGATCCTCGGAGATACGAATAGCTCCCTCGCTGCGATCGCCGCGAAACGACGTAAAATTCCGATTTTTCATATGGAGGCAGGGAATCGCTGCTTTGATTTCCGGGTGCCGGAGGAAATCAATCGCCGCATCGTCGATCATCTGGCTGATATCAACCTCACCTACAGCGAAATTGCACGACAATACCTCCTTCAGGAGGGCCTGCCGCCAGATCAAGTGATCAAGACAGGTAGCCCTATGCGCGAGGTCATCCAACATTATCGTCCGTTGATCGAAGCGTCTAACGTGCTATCGCGACTCGGATTACAGGAATGGAAGTATCTTTTGGTGAGCGCTCATCGTGAGGAGAATGTCGATTCTCCGAGCAGGCTGACAGATCTCCAAAATGTGTTAAACGTCCTGGCCGAACGGTTCGAAGAGCCGGTGGTTGTTTCGACCCATCCGAGGACCCGGGCCCGGCTGAATTCAATGAAACTGTCTGGTAATGGAAGAATCATCTGGCATAAGCCGTTTGGTTTTCCAGATTATGTCAGACTGCAGCTCGGCGCGCGTGCCGTCTTATCGGACAGTGGAACCATCACGGAGGAGTCCTCGATCCTGAATTTCCCCGCGCTGAATCTGCGCGAGGTTCACGAACGGCCAGAGGGCTTCGAAGAGGCGTCGGTGATGTTTGTGGGGCTCGATATAAACAGGGTCTTGCAGGGGCTTGACATCTTGGCGATGCAGCCACGGGGAAAGCAACGCGCACTGAGGTTGGTTGCGGACTACACACCCGATAATGTCTCTGAGAAGGTGCTCAGGATCATCCTGAGCTACACGGAGTTCGTAAATCAGCGAGTGTGGCGGAAGGATTTACAATGAAAGGCTCCCCGCCGAGCGTGTTGGTTACTGGGGTAAATGGATTTGTAGGATCGGCGCTCTGTCGCGAACTCGCAGCAATAGACGTGCCTTTCGTTGCGGCGTCGCGTTTAGGCGGTTCCTCGCAGATGGCTGGGCTCATCGATTTCCGCATCGATCAACTCGATGCAGACACGGATTGGCGTGGCGCGCTTGTCGCGAACGGGGTGGTCGTGCATCTTGCCGCTCGGGTCCACGTCCTGAATGAAGATAGTTCAGAGGCCGAAAATCTCTATTACGAGACCAATGTCGCGGCGACGCTCAATCTCGCAAGACAGGCCGCCGCGGCGGGTGTCAAACGATTTATCTTTGTGAGTTCTGTAAAGGTGAACGGTGAGGGGCAGAACGCTCCCTTCACCGAGTCGGATCGGCCCTCTCCCGTTGATGGCTATGCTCGGTCCAAATGGGAGGCTGAGAAGGGGCTTTCCGAGATCGCCGCTTCCTCAAAAATGGAATTGGTGATCTTGAGGCTGCCCTTGGTGTACGGCCCAGGCGTCAAGGCCAACTTTCTCCGGCTAATTTCGCTCGTAGACCGCGGCGTTCCGTTGCCGTTCGATGGGGTTCAAAATCGGCGCAGTATGATTTTTTTGGGCAATGCTGTCGATGCAATCTTGACGAGTTTGACTGCTCCAGGAGCAAAAGACCACACCTTCTTCTTGTCCGATAGAGAGGACGTCTCGACACCAGATCTTATTCGCCGACTAGCTATCGAACTAGGTCGTCCTGCTCGTTTGTTCTATGTGCCGCAGGCTTTGATCGAGCTCGTCGGAAAGATCACCGGAAGGAGCGAGGAAATTGATCGATTATTGGGAACGCTGTGCGTCGATAGCAACCTTATTGCTCGAACACTAGGATGGAGGCCGCCCTATTCAATGCAGCACGGTATCGCAGCAACAGTCTCTTGGTACCTCAGTTTGCGAGGAAGGGGTAGCTAAAGTTCGGATGGTGGGACCTAAGCTCGCACTCGAGCTGATGAGCACTAGAAGATAGATTCCCAACATCCATAATCTAAAACAAGAGCCAAAATTTGCTTGTCACTGCTGGTACAGCTCACCAGCGGGCTTTCACATAACGCTATGAAGGGTCAATTTCTGCAAAACTGGGTTTAGGGTATGCACTCAATCGGACCTATCTGAAGGGCATGAAGTCCAGACGATTTAGCGGAGCGGATGAGTGTCAATCCCCTTGGGCGATCTCAAGCTGAGGAACTCCCTGGCCACTATCGGATCATTCGGAGATTGAAGAGTCCGCTGGCTGCGGAGCACCAGGCATATCGTTCCCACAAGGCCCTTCAAAAGATGTTCGGCATTGCCACTGTGCAACTGGCGATCCCGTACTGCTTGCCTGAAGGATAGGCATTGCAAGCTTATTGCGTCTATACCAACAGCTAGCAACGCGATTTCGCGCTTGAGGAATACCTGTGATAAAGAATTCACTCGTGAACGGCCTGGGACTGACCTTTCCTATTGTTGCCGCCATACTGTGCATCCCTCCCATCTTCGCAATCTTGGGCGAAGAGAATTCTGGTCTGCTGCTGCTGATCTGGGCCATTGTAAATTCGTCGGCCTTGCTTGATTTCGGCCTTGGTCGGGCTCTCACCCTCTACTTGGCGAAAGCTGATTCTAACGCCGATGTATCCAGCATCATAGGTGTCGCCTTCTGGTTATCGGCATTGATTGGCGCGGTATTCGGAATGGCGCTTTACTTCGGAAGCACCGCTCTTGCAGCGCATCTGGGCAAGGCATCGGCTGGGCCAGCGTTCCAGGCCATCGCTTGGTCGGCACCGTTCATAATTGTAACCTCCATTCTACGCGGTGTGCTCGAAGCCAATCGTCAGTTTGTTATAGTCAACGCTATACGCATTCCCACTGGCACCCTCAATTTCGTGGGGCCTCTATTAGTGGTCTGGTTCCTCCAGCCGGACAATGCGCTCGTTGCATGGTCTCTCACTCTTGGACGAGTGCTCACCTTTTTGCTATTTTTCCTGTTCGCGTGCCGAAATTCAACCGGCTCAGTTTGGAGAGTACGCAATCTGAATGGTAGCTTGAGTTTGATTAGCTCTGGGGGCTGGATGACGATAAGCAACATGGCAGGGCCAGTGCTAAACTTGGTCGAGCGTTTCGTTATCGGTTCACAGCTTTCATTTAGTGTTGTCACAGTTTACGCAACTCCACAGGAATTCGTCTCAAGACTAGCGATCATTCCAAATGCAATCAGCATCACCCTGTTTCCAGAACTGGCCAACAATCGACTGGATGAAGCATCTTTAAGTCGCATCTACATCAACTGTCTGGGTGTAATACTGGTCCTCATAGCGGCGCCAACATTGGCAATTGTGCTCTTTGCTCACGAGATTCTCTCGATATGGCTCGGCGTGCAATTCGCCCTCTCTTCCTCGGCCACCCTGCAGGTGTTTGCGATTGGAGGGCTGGCAGGCGCCTTGGCGCAGATTCCATTTGTTCTCATCCAGGCGCGTGGGGGCGCCAGGTTCACCGGCAGTCTCCATCTGATAGAAATGACTCTGTTCTCGCTCGCCCTGATCATCGCAGTCTCAAATTGGGGGCTGATTGGGGCCCTCGTGACTTGGTTGATCCGATGCATTTTGGACGCCATCATACTGTTTCTGTATGCAAGCAGATTTGCCAAATTACGATTGCATCGAGATTCTGTCGCTAGGTTGGCGTTATTGGCTGTGACTTTGGCCTGTCTTCCACTGATGTGGGTGGATTCATCGTGGCCTCGTTTGGCAGCGTTGGTATTCGTGACAGGCCTGTCAGCCCGCAGTGCCGCTGCAATTTTCCGATCTGGGATTGGAGGTCGGACGTGATCCTAATGCCTCCATGCCCGATCTGTGGGCAAGCAAGTGCACAACAGTATTCCGACCTCGCTGACAAGCTCTTTGGTGTTCCTGTGCTTGCTAGCTATTACCGTTGCTCGAATACGTCATGCTCACACCTATTTAATTGGCCATTACCCCCATCCGATGAGATTCCGGCCCTCTATTCTGAGTATTCGACGCACAAGCGCGCCACCCTCCAAGGCGATAGCGTTAAGGGCCGACTCGTCAGTGCGGTCGTCTCCGCGTTGGGGGCTGTCGACGGTCTCTCAGGCCAGATTGCACGGTGGAGATTG
Organism: Rhodopseudomonas sp. G2_2311; assembly: GCF_047501505.1. Taxonomy (NCBI): domain Bacteria; kingdom Pseudomonadati; phylum Pseudomonadota; class Alphaproteobacteria; order Hyphomicrobiales; family Nitrobacteraceae; genus Rhodopseudomonas; species Rhodopseudomonas sp. G2_2311. The sequence goes on along the minus strand of NZ_JAZDRK010000004.1, from coordinate 240,966 downwards.
ATGGACATGGAAGGCCGTAGGGGGGCTGTCCTCGAGATCGGTTGCGGCTCTGGTGCATTGCTAGAAGCCCTCAAATGCCGCGGACACGACGATTTATCTGGAGTAGACTTCGATCCCAAGGCTATCCAAGTGGCCAGAGACGCTGGTCTGAACGTTTCAGTCGGAGAGATTGGTGACATTCAGCGATGTGACTTCGATATTGTACTTCTGAACCACGTTATTGAGCATCTTCAATCACCCGAAGAAACGCTTAAAGAAATATGGTCCCGCTTAAAGCCGGGCGGCTCACTTATTATTCGCACGCCGAATTCAAGTAGCCTTCTCGCGACTCTTTTCGGCAGTGAGTGGCGAGGACTCGAACCGCCGCGGCACTTCAACATATTTACCATGGCATCATTGCGTCTACTGGCTAAGAAGGCCGATTATGTCACGGTCGAGATGGGCACCACAAACGCCATGCTGCAGGGCGTTTATCTGGAAAGCGCCGAGCTATATGCAGGAACTCTAAGGGGTTGGCGGAAGCTATTGATCCGCGCCGGGCTGCGTTTGATGTTCCCGCTGCTGGTGCTCTTAGCTTCCGTGCGGCATGCTTTCGATGAAAGTAGTGGGGAGGAAATCTACGCCGTGTTGCAAAAGGAAAGCTGACCACGTGCATAATCCGCTACTTAGCATCGTGATGCCCACGCATAACCGCTATCGCTATGCAAGCCACGCCCTACATTCGCTGCTATCACTCAAGCCAGGACCTGACATCCTGGAAATTGTGGTTCATGATACGAGTACAAGTTTCGACCTGAGAGATTGGGTCGCTAGCTCATGTGATGATGACCAGCGGTTGCACTACGTTCATAGTGCCGAGCTCTTGGATTTGACCCAGAACCACAACCGCGCCCTTGCCATGGCAAGCGGACGTTATCTCTGCCTTATTGGCGACGATGATACAGTACTTCCCGATCTATTAGAACTAGCTGATTATGCTGATAAGCATAACATCGATTGCATCGCTCCTCAAATTGTAGCCAACTATGCTTGGCCTGATTTTGTGTCACGCACGTTTGGTACCGGCCATGCCGGTCGACTCTACGTGAAGCGAAAATACGGTGCGTTCGAGCGGAAACTCACCGAACCCGCACTAAACGCCTCACTCGCGCGTGCCGCCCAGGGCACCGACGGCCTTCCGAAACTTTACCACGGCCTCGTAAAACGGCGGGTGATGGAAGTTATCCGATCGAAGACAGGCGATTATGTTCATGGAGCCAGTCCAGACGTATCGGCGGCTCTAGCTATAGCGGCAACCATAGAAAGCTTCGTCGAAATCGATTTTCCGGTCACTCTTCCCGGGGCGTCGGGTGGGAGCAACACCGGCGCTAGCGCAATGGGGCAGCACAAAGGCGATCTGGCCAACACCAGGCAGACGTCACGTTATGCGGCTAATTGGCCGGCTCTCGTGCCGCCATTCTATTCAGTAGAAACAGTCTGGGCGCACGCTGCATTCGAAACTCTACGCCTGCTAAACCATCCCGCACTCAAGCAGTTCAACTATCCCGAACTCTACATGCAATGTCTGATCCGGCATCGTCGCGAGGTAGATCATACCTTCCAAAGCATGAAGGCTTATCAACGTCTCCGCGGAACAAGCACCACCGAACTCAGCTTCATGTGCATATCGTCCGCAGCGTCAATAATCATGAGGGAGGCAATGCGATTGGCCATTCGGGCTACAAGACCCACGGCCGCAGGCAACCGACGTCATTTCGGCGCGCTGGCGACCATAGCCGAAGCACAAACAATGGCAGTTCGAATCATTGCGTCTGACGACGTCGGTCTTGCTACCCTCCTCGGAAACCAAGAGGGGCCACAATCGTGAGCATACTCCCGGTCCTCTCCGCTATCTGGGCTATCTCTGTGGCCACGGCGACTGCGACCGTAGTTTACCTCAACAGAGGACGGGGTGGAAATGCCACAGTGTGGGCGATATTCATTTTCGCATCTGTTTCTTTTTACCACACGTCGCTCTTCACATTCTCTAAGATTGACATGAGTTCGTGGGTAACATTGACGGGGGGCAACCCATTTCAAAAAATTGCCGTGGCGATGGTTTTGGTCGCCGCTTTTGGTTGCCTGCTCGTAGAGATGCCCCGTCTTCAACCCTCGACCAGATGGCCGGAATTGTCTCTACCTGCGATCGCATTGGTCTTTGGCGGGTTTGGTTACGCTGCGCATTTTTCTGCCGTCACCGGTCAGTGGCTTATCGATGCAGGCTCTCATCTTGCGTTCTTTGTGGTGGTCATTGGGCTGCTCATTCTCATACCCCGGGCTGAGCGCGTTGAAGTGCCAAGAATCGTGCATTTGATCCTCAGTTGTCTGATCTTGCTTTCGGCGATTGTCGGTTTTTATGAGATCTCAACCGGCCGCGCCTGGGCAACGTATACGCGAGCCGACGGATTGGTCGTGGTGCGCGCGAGTGGCCTTTTGTTCAATCCAAATTTGCTGGGCGGCTGGCTCGGGTTGGCATTTCTATTCCTCTTACGCGCACCGAACGCATCGTCGTCCCTTTATGTGTGGTGGCATCGTGCGGTGAAGACAATGATCGGCTTCGGTCTCTTCTTGTCAGGTTCGCGTGGAGCGACCATTTGCCTTGCGCTCTCAGCAATAGTTGCTGTGGCCGTAAATTGGCGAGACGCCTGGAAAGTCGTCCGCCAATACCTGTTTGTCGCCGTCGGCTTTTTAATCATTTTCGCCGGCAGCTTGTCGGTTCATAACAACGCCTTCCATACGCTTGCCTTGCGTTGGCTCGATGGACCGCTAGCGTTAAACACTGTTTTGCCCTCAACCCTCTCTCAGAAATTGACGAAACTCAACGGCGGGTTGGCGAACGTCGAGACCGAGAACCTTGAAATTGCTGTGACAGGCCGCTTTTCTGGCGATTTGCGGGACAATGGCTTTCTTGCAGCGCTTGATCGGGGAGGCCCACTGGCGGTAGCCAGTCTAGTCATCATTTGGCTTGCTGTTGTCGCCTTTGTTACACGCGCGTCAATGGAGTGTTCAGGTCCAACCAGAGCAAGCATGTGGGCTTTGCTAAGCTATCTTCTGGCTTGGTCGATACAAGCCAGGGCGTTTCAAGTTTACCCAATTTGGGTTTTCATGGGGATTGGCGTGGCGATATTGCTGCGCGATTGCACCTCGACCCTTCTTGGCGGGCATAAACGAGTAGCGACGTCGTAGAAATCCGGAGGAGCCTAGTGGCTAACGGTACCAACATCATTTACGCGCCCAATATCCGAGGCGGCGGGGGATTGGTCCTTTTGAGAGGTCTATTGCACGCTGCGAATGCAGCCACTGGCGGCCGCGCATTCTTGGACGAGAGATCTGCCCCACTCCTTCCTAGCTTCGAACGCATTAGCACATCATGGGTGAAGCCTGGATTGGCCGGGAGACTCCGGGCTGAACGAGACCTCGCAGTAGCCACGAGTGATGGCGACATTACGCTCTGCTTTTCTGGCGTGCCGCCGCTTCTCCGGCAGCGCGGCAAAGTCATCGTATATGCCCAAAATTCGCTGACCATCAGCAACTACTCCTTGGACGGATTTCCCCTCCGTACGGCGGCTAGGCTGCAGGTAGAGCGTGTTTTGCACCGGCTGCTGTCCGGTAATGTCGATGAATACGTGGTCCAAACATCGAACATGCAGCGTATGGTTCAAACAGCGTTGATAGGCATGCAGGTTCAGGTCGTGCCATTTATTGTTCCTTCTAACCCGGCCCAGACCGTCGAGCGAACCTCCGACTCTCCCCTCTTCATCTATCCAGCACATGATGATCCACACAAGAACCACAAAAACCTGATCGAGGCGTGGACCTTACTTGCAATTGAGGGACTCTTTCCAATCCTTGCGTTAACGCTCGAAGATGGCAACAATCGGCTAATCGATCCAATTGCGGGGTGTCGCGGAAGGGGTGGGAAAATAAGATGCCTGGGAGCCTTGAGCCATATGCAGATGATAGAGGAATATCGATCAGCCACCGCACTCGTATACCCATCACTGACCGAGTCCCTTGGCCTGCCCCTCGTGGAAGCTCAGCAGGTTGGCTTGCCTATTGTTGCGTCCGAATTGGACTTCGTTCGTGACATCTGCGATCCTGTAGAATCCTTTAATCCGTACTCTCCCATATCGATCGCAAGATCTATCAAACGTTTGCTTAGAATCACAACCCGACGCGCCGCTCCCTGCACTCCAGACGAGGCATGGGCGAAAATCATGCGTTCGTGAGGTTTCAATTGATGCCGCTCTGCCTGCTGATGGCGTAACGAGTCGCCTCGGCGAACGTGGACTTCTCAGATCGGCGCGGTTTCCCATTGTTCGAAGAGCTTCACTACGATCGCTGCGAACCGTATCCGTCCGGTGAAGAATGCCTCGCCGAAAGAGAGATGTTGCTCCGGATGCGCACTGCCACTGCCTGCCACTGAACTTTCATCCAGTCCAGTTGGTGCCTCGGCGGTTTTTACGCTGCTCGGCGTATGTCGAGCAACGGGCGATCGGCGAAGCTAGCTGTGAGCTTTCAATAGGTTGTCCTCGGACAGACCGAGGCGGCTGATAGGGATTTGTGATTTTATGTCGCCGTGAGGGCGGCGCCAATTGTATCGATGCAGCCAGATCGGCAGTTCCTCGGCCCTGCGTTTCGAAGTCGGATAGGCCAGCGCGTAGGCCCATTCCCTAAGAGCGCTCTGGATGAAGCGCTCGGCCTTGACGTTGGTTTTCGGCGTGTAGGGCCTGGTCCGGAGATGCTTGAGCGCCGAGGGCGTGGCAGGCGTTGCGGAAATCAGCCGATTTGTAGCAACTGCCGTTGTCGGTCATAATGCGGCTGATGGTGACGCCAAGCCTAGCGTAGTATGCGACTGCGGCCTTTAAGATGGTGATCGCGCTGACGGCCTTCTCGTCCGGGAAAATCTGCGAGAATGCGACACGTGAGGCGTCGTCGATGCAGACGTTGACGAACTCCCAGCCGACGCCGCGGCTGTTGCTTTGGCTGGTGCGATCGCTGGTGATGCGATGGCCGATCTTGTCGAAGCGGCCGAGCTACTTGATGTCGATGTGGATCATGTCGCCAGGATGGGCGTACTCGTAGCGGCGTGCTGGTTCGGCCGGCTCCAGGTCACGCATTCGGTTGAGCCCCTGGCGTCGCTGGATGCGGCTGACGGTGGCCGGCGACAGGCCGAAATCAGCGGCGATCTGCTTGCCGGTCAGACGCTGACGGCGCAATCGTTCGACCTGTTCCACGGTCGCCACTGGCGTCGGCTGGTACAGCAGCCGCGGCCGCGAGGAGCGATCTGCAAGTCCTGCGCGCCCTTCGGCCTTGAACCGGGCGACCCACTTAAGGGCCGTTCGCGGGCACACGCCTGCGGCTTGTGCGGCGGCCTTCGGCGTCTACCCGCTCAACACCGCTTGCACCAACCGCTCTCGATCAAATCGGCGTCAAACGGGCATTCTTGTGAATGTTCATCCGGTCCCTCCTTGGACACTGAAGCTTCGCAGCCTCAGCATCCTCGGTCCGCACCAGATGGACAACCTATTGAAAGCTCACAGCTAGAGCACTTCATGTTTCGATGGAAGCGTATCCTGCGTTTACGAAGTAGTTGGCGCACTCGTCTGGGATGATGGTCCCGGTGAGGCGCCCAATGTGATCGCAAGCTGCGTCGATGGTTCGCTTCTGGGCGATGCGCATCCAGTGCTTGATCTTGGCGAAGACCTGCTCGATTGGGTCGAGTACGGGGGCAGGTACCAGAGCCACGCACCGGCTTCTCGGATCATCCGCCGGACGGAGGGCGATTTGTGGCTTCCGAGATTGTCCATAACGACGATGTCGCCTGGCCGCAGCGCCCGAACGAGTTGCTGTTCGACAGAGGCGCGGAAGCTCTCGCCGTTGATCGGCCCATCGAACACGCAAGGCGCAGTGAGCCGGTCACAGCGTAGCGCGCCGAGGAAGGTCAGCGTACGCCAATGGCCATGTGGCGCAAAGCTGCGCAGCCGCTCGCCCTTCGGTCCCCAGCCACGGAGTGGGGCCATGTTGGTCTTGATCCTGGTCTCGTCGAGGAAAACCAGCCGACCGGGATCGAGGCGGTCCTGAAAGCTGCGCCAGCGCTGTCGCCGCCACGCGACGTCGGCACGGCCCTGCTCAAGGGCGAACAGAGTTTCTTTTGAAGCTGAGCCCCTCTCGCTTCATGAAGGTCCACACCGCGTTGTGCGACACCTTCACGCCTCGCGCGGCGAGTTCGTCCTTCAGCCCATGCAGCGTCAGATGTGGCATCTGCCCGATCCGCTCCACGATGAACGCGCGATGCGGCTCCAGTATAGGCTTGCGGTGTCCACCCATCTTGCCTGGCGCCACCGATCCCGTCTGGCGATAACGCTGGCACCACTTCACGACGGACGACACCGCGACAGCAAACCGGGTCGCTACAGCATGACAGCTCTCGCCGGCCTCAACTGCCGCCACGGCTCGTTCACGAAGATCATTGGAAAGAGGTCGGACCATCGATGCTGGCCTCCGATCCAGCCAGGATCTTGAATCACAAAACCCCGCCCGCCGGAATCCCTCTCGATTCAATCAAGCGATGAACCGCTCTAGTGATGAACCGCTCTAGGCGGACGGGGTTGTTAAGCCGCGACCGGGATAAGCCAGAAAGCACGCCAAGCGAGCCTCCGAAGGATCAAGATGCCATAAATAGTCAGGTCATACCGCTCATCATGTGCGCGGAGCTGTAGCGCGTCTGTGGTCGGCATCACGGAGGTTTGGCCGGAAGCAGTTCTTGCGCTGTTCGGGCCACGCTCGACTTTCCAGGCTACCATGGTCCGTGTCCGATTCGGAGGTGTTCGCGAGGCCGATCATCATCCGTATCGAGGACGACTACCGGCAGAGTTGAGCATCTCCTACGCTTATACACCTCTCGCTGTGCCGATGCGCGGACCTCACAGCCACCTCTTCCTCCTCTTAAAACTCTTCAAATTCTTGAAGCTCTTGCGCTGGTCGCCGGCGCCGCCGAGGTAGAACTCTTTCACGTCCTCGTTGTCGCGGAGTTCGTCGGCGGTGCCGTCGAGGACGACTTTGCCTTGTTCCATGATGTAGCCGTGGCTGGCGACGGAGAGGGCGGCGCGGGCGTTTTGTTCGACCAGGAGGATGGTGACGCCGAGGTCGCGGTTGATCTGCTGGATGATCGAGAACACCTCCTTCACCAGGAGCGGGGAGAGGCCCATCGAGGGCTCGTCCATCAGGATCATCTTCGGGCGGGCCATCAGGGCGCGGCCGATCGCCAGCATCTGCTGCTCGCCGCCCGACAGGTAGCCGGCGAGGCCGGTGCGCTCCTTCAGCCGCGGGAAATAATTGTAGACCATCTCGATGTCGCGGCCGACCCCGCGGTCGCTGCGGGTGAACGCGCCGAGCCTCAAGTTCTCCAGCGACGTCATGTCGGAGACGATGCGGCGGCCTTCCATCACCTGGAAGATGCCGCGGCGGACGATCTTGTCCGGATCGGTGCCGTCGATGCGCATCCCGTCGAACACGATCTCGCCGCGGGTGACCTCGCCGTCCTCGGTCTTCAGCAGGCCTGAGATTGCCTTCAGCGTCGTCGATTTGCCGGCGCCGTTGGCTCCGAGCAGCGCCACAATCGCGCCCTGTGGCACGTCGAGGCTCAGCCCCCGCAGCACCAGGATGACGTCGTCATAGACGACCTCGATGTTGCGGACGCTCAGCAGCGGGCCTGGCGCCGTGGAGGCTCCGGCCTGCGGAGGGTGAAGTTCGGCGGCTTCGGTCATGGTGGTCCTACGTTCTCGAACGCGCTGAACTTGGTCGTGGGGCCGTCCGCGACCCACCGCCGTCATCGCCCGCGAAGGCGGGCGAGCCAGTATTCCTGAGCGTGGGTAATTCAACGGCGACGCTGCGGCGTACTGGTTCCCCCGCATGCGCGGGGGATGACGGTTGTTTGTGGTGAGGCGCCGCGGCTCAAAGCAGACGCGGCGCACGCTTTTCAGAGTTGCACAGCTCTCAGCGCCGCTGCGCTGGGCTAGGCGCTCAGCTCACCACCCGGCCCATTCCGGCTTGCGCGGCAGGTCGACGGTCTTGACCTTTTCCAGTTTGATCGTGCCCTTGCCGATCAGGTCCTTGAGGTCGCCGTCGGTTGGGCCTGACACCTTGGCGCGGTAGAGGTCGATCTTCATGGTGCCGCGGTGGTCCTTGGCGGTCCAGGTCGACGGGTTGCAGACGCCTTCCATGCCGGCCGGCACCCAGTCGGCCTTCTGGTAGAAGCCCTTGGCGACGTTCTCGCCGGTCGCGCCGCCGTTCTTGGCCGCCCACTCGATCGCCTCCTTCATGTACAGCGCCGAGCAGACTGCTGCGACGTAATGCACCGGGCGATAGACGTTGCCCGACGGATCGGAGATCTTTGAGATTTCCTCCACCGTCTTCATGCCGGGCGCGCTGCCGCCCCAGGCGACCGCGGTGCGCAGCGGGAAGATCACGCCGTCGGCGGCATCGCCGGCCGTCTTGGCGGCGTTCTCGTCCATGCCCCACACGTTGCTCATGAACTGGACGTCGACGCCGGCCGCTTTGCAGGCCTTCATCACCGAGATGTTGGAGGCCGCGGTGTTGCCGAGATAAGCGTAGTTGGCGCCCGAGCTCTTGAGGCTGAGGCACTGCGCCGAGTAGTCGCCCGGCGCCAGCGCGAATACCAGCGGCGGCAGCACTTCGAAGCCGAGCTCCTTGGCCATCGCTTCGCCGGCGGCCTTCGGGGCGTTGGGGTAGGGATGGTTGGCGCCCATGTGGACGAATTTCGGCGCGCCGGACTTGCCCTTGGCCTTCCAGTCTTCCGCCGCCCACATCAGTTCGGCGCGCAGCGCGTCGGAATAGGACGGGCCGTAGAAGAGGTTGTAGGGAGCGGGCTTGGCCTTGCCGCTGGTGCCTTCGGGGTCGGTCAGCGCGGCCGCGTAGGAGCCGGACAGGTCGGGAATCTTGTCGTTGGCGAGGAAGCCGGTGAGCGCCTCGGTGTCGGCGGTGCCCCAGCCCATGATCGCCGCGACCTTGTCGCCGCCCGACCATTTCTTGTACAGCGCGATCGCGCGCGGCACCTGGTAACCGTAGTCGTTGGTGTCGACGTTCAGCTGCTTGCCGGCGACGCCGCCGTTCTTGTTGACCCAGGCGAAGGTGTCGGCGACGGCCTGGCCGTAGGGCGTGCCGACGTCCGAGGTGCCGCCCGAATAATCGGCGAGGTGGCCGATCGCGATCTGCGCCTGCGCGGTCGCGGAGGCGCCGGCGATCACCAGCGCCAGCGCGGCACTGCTGAGCAGGGATTTCATCGTCATGGTGTTCTCCTCCAGTGTCGTTTTTATTGCCGTCTCGTGGTCCGTCCGTTCACGCGCTCAATGCGAGAACGGGTAGAGTTTCCAGTACGCCTTGATCTGCCGCCAGCGGTGCGCCAGCCCATCGGGCTCGAACACCAGGAACAGGATGATGATCAGGCCGATTGCGATTTCGCGCAGGAAGGTCAGGTTGTTGTTCAGCCCCAGCGTCTGGTCGATCGCGCTGCCCTTCAGGCCGCTGCTGAGCCATTCCATCGTCTCCGGCAGCAGCACCACGAAGGCGGTGCCCATCAGCGTTCCCGAGATCGAGCCGATGCCGCCGATGATGATCATCGCCAGGAACAGGATCGAGCGCTCGATGCCGAAGCCCTCGTTGGAGACGACGAGCTGGTAGTGCGCGTAGAGCGCGCCGGCGATGCCGGCAAAGAACGCCGCGAGCGCGAACGACAGCGTGCGATATTTGGTGAGGTTGATGCCCATGATCTCGGCCGAGAGATAATGGTCGCGCACCGCCACCAGCGCGCGACCGTCGCGGGTGCGCATCAGATTGGTGACCAGGATATAGCTGACCAGCAGATACCCCAGCACGACGTAAAAATACTGCTTGTCGCCCTGCAGGACGTAGCCGAACAGCGAGAACGGATTGGCCATCGCCGGCACCGAGCCGCCGGAGAACCATTCGGCGCGCGAGAAGAAGTCGATCAGGATGTACTGCGCCGCCAGCGTGGCGATGACGAGATACAGCCCCTTCAGCCGCGCCGCCGGCACGCCGAACACCAGCCCGACCAGCGCGGTGACGAGACCGGCGAGCGGGATCGCGAAGAACACCGGGATCGGGAAGTGGTTGTTCAGATAGGCCGAGGTGTAGGCGCCGAGCAGGAAGAACGCGGCGTGGCCGATCGAGATCTGCCCGGTGAATCCGACCAGGATGTTCAGCCCGAGCGCCGCGATGCCGAAGATGCCGATCTGGATCAGGATGCTGAGCCAATAGCCCGACAGCACCAGCGGCGCGAAGCACACCAGCACGACGCCCAGGATCGCCATGTTGCGGCTGGTCCTGGTCGGGAAGATCGTGGTGTCGGCGGCGTAGGAGGTGCGGAAATCGCCGGCGGGGATCAGAGAAGCATTCGCCATCGTTAGAAGCCTCCAACCTTCCACATCATCCTTCGAGACGCCCGGTTTTGCCCTCCGGGCTGCACCGGGCTCCTCAGGATGAGGCTGCCCTCATGGTGAGGAGCGCGGCGGCACGCCGCACGTCTCGAACCCTGAGCTGTTCCGTCTCGGTCCGCGCCTAAGCTCATATGCGCTCGATGTCCTTGGTGCCGAACAGGCCGTAGGGCTTGATCATCAGGATGATGATCAGCACGTAGAACGGCGCGATTTCGTAGAGATTGCCCCAGTGCAGATATTCGCTGTCGACGTACTGGGCGATGTTTTCCAAGAGGCCGATAATGATGCCGCCGAGCACGGCGCCGCCGATCGAGTCGAGCCCGCCGAGGATTGCGGCCGGAAACACCTTGATGCCGTAGGCGGACAGGCCAGACGACACGCCGTTGACTACGGCAACCACCACGCCGGCGACCGCCGAAACGGTGGCCGAGATCGCCCAGGCCATCGCGAACACGCTCTTCACCGAAATGCCGAGCGACTGCGCCACCTGCTGGTTGAATGCGGTGGCGCGCATCGCGAGGCCGTATTTCGACACTTTGAAGAACCACGCCATGCCGATCATCATCGCGACCGAGACGACGAGGCTCATCACATAGACGGTCTGGATCTGCAGGCCGCCGATCGAGATCGATTGGGTGGTGAAGATCTGCGGGAACGGCTGCGGGTTGACGCCGTAGATCCACTTCAGTGCCGCCTGGAATACGGTCGACAGCGCGATCGTCACCATGATCACCGAAATGATCGGCTCTCCGATCATCGGCCGCAGCACGATGATCTGCACCGCGATGCCGAAGATAAACATGAACACCAGCGTGATCGGCATGCCGACCCAGAACGGCAGCTGATATTTCGCCAGCAGCGTCCAGCACACCCAAGCGCCGATCAGCAGCAGTTCGCCCTGCGCGAAATTGACGACCTGGGTAGCCTTGTAGATCAGCACGAAACTCATCGCGACCACGCCGTACAGCGTGCCGACCACGAGGCCGTTGACGAGCAGCTGGATCAGGAGGTGTGAGTTCATCTTCTTGCCTCCCACGTCATTGCCGGGCTTGACCCGCCTGCGCGGCCGTAGCCGCTCCGGCGCGGCGAAGGCCCGGCAATCCATCTTCTTTGAACGATGGATGCGCGGGGCAAGCCCGCGCATGACGCCGTTAGACGACGATGCTTTTCGACGTCATGGCCGGGCTCGTCCCGGCCATGCCGCGGTCGCTGTTCGTGGATGCCCGGGACAAGCCCCGGCATGACGGTGGTGGGGAGGGCGCGGGTCATTCCGCAGCCTCCGCATGGGCGTGGCCGCCGCCGAGGTCCACCACCTTCAGCGTGGTGCGGATCCGCTGGGTGGTGCCGTCCTGGAACTGGATGGTGGTGTCGACCGGGATGTCGCTCTTGCCGCCATAGATGCCGTCGATGATGTCGGCGTATTTGTCGCTGATCACGCTGCGGCGGACCTTGCGGGTGCGGGTCAGTTCGCCGTCGTCGGCATCCAGCTCCTTGTAGAGCAGCAGGAAGCGGGCGATCCGCTGCGCCGGCGGCAGCGTGGCGTTGACGGTTTCGACCTCGCGGCGCAGCAGCTCGTACACTTCGGGACGGGAGGCGAGGTCCGAATAGGTGGTGAAGGCGATCCGCTTCTTCTCCGCCCATTTCGAGATGATCGAGTAGCGGATGCAGATCATCGCCGCCAGCATGTCGCGGCCGGCTCCGAGGATCACCGCTTCGGCCACGTAGGGCGAGAACTTCAGCTTGTTCTCGATGTATTGCGGCGAGAACCGCTCGCCGTGTGACAGCTCGGCGAGATCCTTGATGCGGTCGATGATGACGAGCTGACCGGCGCCGTTGAAATAGCCGGCGTCGCCGGAATGCATCCAGCCGTCTTTGATGTCGGCGGTCGAGGCTTCCGGGTTCTTGTAGTAGCCGAGGAACATATTGGGGTGGCGTACCACCACTTCGCCGATGCCCTGGACATCCGGGTTCAGGACCTTGATCTCGATCTCGGCGCCCATCGGCACGCCGGTGGTGTCGGGATCGACCGCGTCTGGCTTGTGCAGCGTATAGGCGCCGAGCAGCTCGGTCTGGCCATACAGCGTGCGCAGCGGCACGCCCATGGCGCGGAAGAACCGGAAAGTGTCGGGGCCGAGCGCGGCGCCGCCGGTCGCGGCCGAGCGTAGCCGCGTGAAGCCGAGGCGGTCGCGCAGCGCGCGGAACAGCACCGCGTCGGCGAACGCCGAATGCTGGCCCTGGTCGAGCGCGGCCAGCCCGGCTTTCATGCCGGCGCCATATAGCCGCTGCTTCAGCGGCGAGGCGTCCATCACCCGGGCGCGGACGTCGGCGGCGATGCCTTCCCAGACGCGCGGCGCGAACAGCACGAAGGTCGGTGCGATCTCGCGGAAGTCGTTCATCATCGTGTCGGGCTCTTCGACGAAGTTGACCTTCATTCGGCACAGCAGCCCTTTGCCGAGCGCGTAGACCTGCTCCATGATCCAGGGCAGCGGCAGTACCGAGACGTATTCGTCGTCCGGCCCCTTCGGATCGAAGCTCAGATAAGTCGCGCAGTGTTTCAGCACGCGCCCGGACGCCAGCATCGCCAGCTTGGGATGCGCGGTGGTGCCCGAGGTGGTGCAGAGGATCGCGACGTCCTCGCCTTGCGTGGCATCGACCAGCCGGTCGTATAGGCCCGGCTCCCGGCCGGCGCGATCGCGACCCAGCTTTGCGAGCTGATCGGCCGGTAGCAGCCGCGGATCGTCGTATTTCCGCATCCCGCGCGGATCGGAATAGACGATGTGCTTCAGATGCGGCGCACGGTCGGCGAGGCCGAGCAGTTTGTCGACCTGCTCCTCATCCTCGGCGAACACCAGCTTGGCCTCGCCGTAATTGAGCAGATAGTCGGCTTCCTCATCGAGCACATCGCGATAGAGACCAAGGCTGAGGCCGCCGATCGCATGCGCGGCGATTTCGGCCGCGACCCAGTCGGGCCGGTTGTCGCCGATGATGCCGATCACGTCGCCGCGGCCGAGGCCGAGTTCGATCATGCCGAGCGCGAAGTCGTGCACGCGGGCCTGATAATCGGCCCAGGTGAACACCCGCCAAAGCCCGAGATCCTTTTCGCGCAATGCGATTTCGGTCCCGAATTCCTTTGCATTGAGCCGAAGCAGCTTCGGAAAGGTGTCGGCTGCCGCGACGCGGCCGGCATAGTCGATCATGCCACACGCTCCGCCGCCGTCGGATGGTTCGGCGCATCGTCAGGATCGACCAGCACCTCGTCCTCTTCGCCGAGATACGCGCGCTTGACGTGCGGATCGGCCAGCACCTCGGCCGGATCGCCCTCGGCGATCTTGCGGCCGAAATCCAGCACCACGACGCGGTTGGAGATGTCCATCACCACGCCCATGTCGTGTTCGATCATCACCACCGTCATGCCGAACTCTTCGTTGAGGTCGACGATGTAGCGGGCCATGTCCTCCTTCTCTTCGAAGTTCATGCCGGCCATCGGCTCGTCGAGCAGGATCAGCGTGGGCTCCAGCGCCATCGCACGGGCTAGCTCGACACGCTTGCGCAGGCCATAGGACAGGGTGCCGGCGGTCGCCTTGCGCACCGACTGGAGGTCGAGAAAATCGATGATCTCTTCGACCTTCTGGCGATGGGCGAGCTCCTCGCGGCGCGCGCCAAACCAGTACAGCGCACCGGTCAGGAAGTTATTTTTCAAAAGGTGGTGGCGTCCGACCATGATGTTGTCGAGCACGCTCATGTGGTGAAACAGCGCGAGATTCTGGAAGGTGCGGCCGATGCCGAGAGACGCGCGGGCGTTCGGCTTCAGCCCGGTGATGTCGCGGCCATGGTAAAATAGTTGGCCTTCGCTCGGCTGGTAGCGGCCGGAAATGCAATTGACGACGGAGGTCTTGCCGGCGCCGTTCGGTCCAATGATCGAAAACAGCTCACCGTGATTCACGGCAAAGCTCACCTCGCTCAGCGCGCGGACGCCGCCAAAGCGCAAGGAGACATTGCGCACTTCCAATGCATGTTCCAAGCCCGATTTCCTCCCGGACACCGGCCGGCGCGTTGCTCGCGCCTGATCCTCGTGCCGCAGCATTTTTTGAGCCGCCTTCTGGGAGGCGTTGCTGTCATTTTGCCGGAGCGTAGCTTAGCCGGCCACCCGACGATATTCGACTATTTGAGTTTGGGAAGAGAGACTTGACGCAAGCCGCTGCGTAATCCCGCCTATCGTTACCGGTGACTCGGGCATCTGCCCGGCAAGGCGACCCGATGCCGCAGCGGTCGTGTTTTATCGCAATGCAACAAACACGGTTTAGCGGCGGCGCCAGACCGTTGCAGTGGCATCGCCGATGGGCAGCGCGTAGCTGGTGCTGCGTACGTAGCGGGTCTGGTCGGCCATCGCATCGACGATGCCGACCATGTTGGCGTACACCCATCCGAAGGCGGGGCCTTCGTCGCGGCTGTGGGGCGCGTCGATGATCACCACGACATCGGCGGTCGATTGCGCGATGCGCTCGCTCATCAGCGCCCGGGCGTCCTCGCGCGAGGTTACGCCGGCGATAAACGGGTCATCGACGATGGTGTGGCAACGGCAGCGTTCGCGGATTACCCAGGCGAACAGCTTGCTCATGCCGAACGTGGTGAACATCGCCACCTCGTGCGCGCCGTCGAGTTCGGCCAGATACGGGCGGATCAGTTCGAGATCGCTCGGGCCCGAGGCATCCTGCAGTGCGTAAGTTGCAGCCGCCTTCGGCATCGGCGACGTCAGGTTCACCGCGAGCAGCGCGGCGGCCAGAGCGGTCGCGACCGACCCTCGCCACAGCGGTGACAGCCAGCGACGGGTCAGAGCCAGCAGCACGCCGGCGCCCACGCCGGAGCAGATCCACACCGAAAACACCCAGGTCGACATGAACCGGCCCTGGTGCTGCGGATGCGCGATCACGCCGACCCAGGCCAGCAGCGCGAACAGGAAGACGGCGCGGGCTCCAGGCGTCAGCTTCGGAATCGCGATCAGTCCGATCAGCGCCAGAGCGATGGCGATCGGCGCCAGCCACGACACCAGATGAAAACCGTCGGCGAACACGCGCCAATAGAACTGGAGGCCCAGGGAGAGGCTGTGGTTCGGATCGGGATTATTGGCGGGGCTGACGAACCAAAGGAATTTCGACAGCCGGTGTGGCAGCAGAAACGAGATCGCGATCGGCGTCAGGTGCCAATACAGGAGCGCCCGCCCGGCGGTGCCGAGGGTCCGGTCGATCGCGGCGCGGTGCCGCAACCAGGTGAACGTCCACCACAGGAAGACCAGCGCATAGGCGGCCGTGGTCAGGTTTTCCGGCGGATACAGCGACACCGAGCGGCCGAATAGCTCCAGGGCAGCCGGCCCGTGCGCATAGATTGCTGCGACCAGGCCCGCCACCAACGCTGCGAGGATTAAGAACGGTGAGCCGGCAGTAGCCTTCAGCACCGCTTTCACACGGGTCGCCGCCCAGATCTGCCGAAGCGTTCGGGCGATCGGTGCCCAATGCTCGGAGGCATAGGCGATCGCCAGCGGCGCGATCAGCAGTCCCCAATAGTTGCCCTTGTGGAAGAACAGCGCGGTCAGGATCAGCGCCAGCAGCCGCCAGCGTCCGGGGGCATCCGGCTTGGCTTCGGCGCGCAGATAGGCCCACAGTCCGGCAGCCGACAGGCCGGCGCCGAGGCCTTCCAGCATCACGTCGGCGCTGATCAGGCGGAAGGCCGGGCTGGCGGCGGTGAAGATCACCGCAACCGCCGCGGCGAACAGGCCGCTGCAACGGTCGACGAACAGCCGCCGTGCGATCAGCCAGACGAAAGCGACCGTCATCACCCAGCCGATCAGGCTGGGGACGATGCCGAGCCGATGGTCGATGCCGCCGAGCAGCAACACGGCGCTCAGCACCAGCCCGTGAAACGGCGGCCAGACCTTGGCCTTCTCGAGCTCGCCGAAAAACCAGGCGGGATCGAAGGTCCGGATCGCCAGTGCGAGATCGAGTCCAAAGCTGTAGTGCGAATTGCGGTCGTGGTGAAAACCGCGCCACAGTAGGTCAGGCGCGTGATAGTAGCCGGCGAGCATGATCCCGGCGATGCCGATCGCCGCGGCGAGCACGATCAGGAACGCCCCGATGTCGAGCCAATCGCGGGATTGGTCGCGTAGCTGGCCGACAGCCGGAGATGCCGCAGGGATTGGACGTGGCGCGATCACCTGCGTGCCTGTCGTCCGGTCGTCCTGCCGCCCAACATCCACCATCGAGATCCCCAGCGATCGCGACCACCGTGATGTCCGGCCGCTCCGATCATCCGATAGCATGCCTGCGGCGGCTGCGATAAGGCGGGGTGTTTCTCGATCTTTCTGCTGACGGCAGAAACGCTATGCGCCGGTCCGGTCAGCCGCGTACAGGCGCGAGAAGACCATGCCGATGAAGATCGAGATCATGGCGGCGCTGAAGGCGTTCATCGAGAACAGACCGGCATATTCGGCCGGCTGGTAGCTGTGCGGCGGTGGCGCGTAGCGATCGTGCAGGAAGAGGTAGGCCGCGACCGGCACGCCAGACAGCGGCAGCATCAGCAGGCGCTCGCTGGGACGAAACAGCACGCTGGCCAGCATCGCGCAGGGCAGTAGAAACAGTTCGACGCCGGAGGGCACGCCGAGCAGCCAGGTGCAGAATATTGTGTTGCCGGTCGCGATCAGGGACAGCGTCACCCGCCCGAGCCGTGATTGGAGACGGGCCAGCGCCGGCACCGCGAGGAAGCACGGAAACGACAGCAGCGTCAGCAACAGCCATGGCATCCCGCCTGTGCCCCCGACGAATGCGACATACAGCGGATAAAACGGCCCGTTGCCGGCCAGCACCAGGGCCACCAGGTTGCCGGTGGCGGCGAGGGGATCGGGATTATCGGCGTAAGCGCGCAACCAGTCGGTGGCGCGGAGCAGGGCAGGGGGCAGCATCGGTCTCACAAGGGATCGGCGATCGGGCCGGAAGGGTAGCCTGGAACCTGACCGCCGGGAAAGCGTCCGTGATGTGCGCTGCTCGGGTGCCAGGGTCTCACGCCGCGGGGACCTTCCCGTCCGGAGAGGCAAGCCCAAGCCTCCTCCTTGCCGAAACTGAGCCGCTCGCGGCTTACACCTCCAGCCATTCCTTGCGGATGGCGGCGTTGGCCTTGAGGTCGTCGGGGGTGCCTTCGAACACGATCTTGCCGTGGCCCATCACATAGACCCGGTGCGAGATCCGCATCGCGATCGACAACTTCTGCTCGACCAGCAGGATGGCGACGCCGCGGCGGGCGATTTCGGCGATCAGGTCGCCGACCTGCTGCACGATGATCGGGGCCAACCCTTCGGTCGGCTCGTCGATCATCACCAATTCGGGATCGCCCATCAGCGTGCGGCAGATCGTCAGCATCTGCTTCTCGCCGCCGGACAGCACGCCGGCCGGAGTGTCGGCACGGGCCTTGAGGTTGGAGAACATGTCGAGCATGTCCTCCAGCTTCCATTTGCCGGGGTTGCGCGGGTTCTTGATGCCGAGCATCAGGTTCTGCCGGACCGTCAGGCCCGGGAAGATGTCGCGATGCTCGGGGACGTAGCCGAGCCCGAGATGTGCGATCTTGTAGCTCGGCAGCCCGGCGATGTTCTTGCCCTTGAACAGGATGCTGCCGTGCGGCGGCACTTCGCCCATGATCGCCTTGACGGTGGTGGAGCGGCCGACACCGTTGCGGCCGAGCAGGCTGACCACCTCGCCGGCGTCGATATGCATGTCGACGCCCTGCAGGATGTGGCTCTTTCCGTAATAGGCGTGCAGGTCTTTGACCTCGAGCATCAGGCCGCTTCCTCGCCGAGATAGGCTTCCTTGACCTTCGGATTGCCGCGGATTTCGTCCGGCGTTCCCGAAGCGATGATCTGGCCATAGACCAGGACCGAGATGCGGTCGGCGAGGCCGAATACCACGCTCATGTCATGCTCGACGATCAGCAGCGTGCGGCCTTCGGTGAGGCGGCGGATCAGCGTCACCGCACGTTCGGTCTCCGCATGGCTCATGCCCGCGGTCGGCTCGTCGAGCAGGATCACATTGGCACCGCCGGCAATCGTGATGCCGATCTCGAGCGCGCGCTGCTCAGCATAGGTGAGCAGGCCCGCAGGGACGTCGCGACGCGAGGTGAGGTGGATGTCTTCCAGGATCTGCGCGGTGCGCTCGCGCACCTCGGGCAGATTGTCGACGTTCTTCCAGAACGCGTAACGATGCCCGGTCGCCCACAGCACCGCGCAGCGCAGGTTTTCCCACACCGTCATGTTGGCGAACACGTTGGTGACCTGGAACGAGCGCGACAGCCCGCGACGGTTGATCTGGAACGGCTTCATGCCGGCGATCTCTTCGCCGCGCAGCAGGATGCTGCCGGTGGTCGGCCGCATGTAGCCGCTGATCAGGTTGAAGGTGGTCGACTTGCCGGCGCCATTCGGGCCGATCAGCGCGTGGCGTTCGCCCTGGGCGATCGTCAGGTTGATGTTCTGGATCACTTTGGTGACGCCGAAGCTCTTTTCGACGCCGCGGAGTTCGATCGCGGTGCTCATAGGGCATGAACCTTGGCGCGGGCGGCGGTCAGCGTGGTGTCCCAGGTCTGTGTGACCCGGCTCCACGCCATCTTGGCGAGGATGAAGCCGCCGATGATCAGCACGGCCGAAGCCGCCCAGGTCAGCGGGCTTGCGGCATTGAACGGAATGCCGAACGCCACCCGGTTCGGATCTTCGTGCGGATTGACGGTGTAGTGCACGGTGGTCTCGATCATCAGCATCAGCCCGATGCACAGCGCCAGCGTCGGCAGGGCGGCCATCACATAGCTCGGCAGCATCCGCGTCAGCATGCCGGCGCGCAGCAGCGGCCGATGCATCATCAGGACGCCGGTGATGCCGCCCGGTGCGAACAGCACCACGATGATGAAGAACAGGCCGAAATACAGCTGCCAGACCTGGGTCAGGTCGCTCAGCACCAGCGACAGCACGGTGACGAAGATCGCGCCGACGATCGGGCCGATGAAGAAGCCGATGCCGCCGATATAGGCCGCGAACAGCACGGTGCCGGATTGGACCGCGCCGAGATAGGCCGAGTTGGCGATCTCGAAATTGATCGCAGCGAGCGCGCCGGCGATGCCGGCAAAGAAGCCCGAGAAGCAGAACGCCAGATAGCGCACCACGTGGGGATCATAGCCGACGAACTGCACACGCTCCGGATTGTCCCGGACGGCGTTGCACATCCGGCCCAACGGCGTCCGGGTCAGCGCGTACATCGCGATGATGGCGATCAGAGTCCAGGCGGCTACCAGATAATAGATCTGGATCTGCGGACCGAACGACAGGCCGAATACCTTGAACAGCTTGGTACGGTTGGCCGAGATACCAGCCTCGCCGCCGAAGAAGCTGCGCAGGATCAGCGCCGAGGAGGCGACCAGCTCGGCGAGGCCGAGCGAAATCATCGCGAACGCGGTGCCGGAGCGCTGGGTCATCACCCAGCCGATCAGAGCGGCGAAGAACAAGCCGGCGAACCCGCCGATCAGCGGCACAAATGGCAGCGGGATCGGCCATTTGTTGAAGCCGAGGATATTGATGGTGTGGATCGCGAGGAATCCGCCGAGGCCGTAATACACCGCGTGGCCGAACGACAGCATCCCGGTCTGGCCGAGCAGGATGTTGTAGGACAGCGCGAAGATGATCGAGATGCCGACCAGGCTGAAGGTCGTCAGCGAGCCGCCGGAAGCGAACAGCTTCGGCAGCAGCAGCAGCACCAAAGCGGTGGCGATCCAGAGTCCGTAGAACTTGGCACGTTCGGACAGCGTCGGCCGGGGCGGCGCGGCGCTGGAGGCGAGGTCGGTCATGTTTCGCGGGTTCCCAACAGCCCCATCGGCCGGAAGATCAGGATGAGCACGAGCAGCAGATACGGCATGATCGGCGCGATCTGAGCGATGGTCACATTCCAGATGTCGTTGAGCCAGGAGGCCGCGAGATCAGGACCGAGCGGACCGAACAGCGAGGCAGGCGAGGCATTGATCGACACCGCAAAGGTCTGCAGCAGCCCGATCAGCAGCGAGGCGATGAACGCGCCGGGCAGCGAGCCGAGGCCGCCGACCACCACGACGACGAACAGGATCGGACCGAGCAGCGCCGCCATGTTGGATTGCGTCACCAGCGACGGGCCGGCGATCACGCCGGCAACGGCGGCAAGCGCGGTGCCGACGCCAAACACCAGCATGAAGATGCGTTCGACGTTGTGGCCGAGATGCGCGACCATGTGCGGGTGGGTCAGCGCCGCCTGAACGATCAGGCCGATCCGGGTCTTTTTCAGCGCGACCAGGAGGCCGACGAAGATCACCACCGACACCGCCAGCATAAACATCTTGTAGGCGGGATAGTTGGTCGAGAAGATCGTGAAGGCCGGAAAATCCAGCAGCGCCGGGGTGCGGTAGTCGACCGGGACCTTGCCCCAGATGATCGAGACCACTTCCTCGATCGCGAAGGCGAGCCCGAAGGTGAACAGCAGTTCGGCGACATGGCCGTTGCGGTGGACGCGGCGCAGGCCAAAGCGTTCGACCGCGGCGCCGATCGCGCCAGCGAGCAGCGGCGCGATCAGCAGCGCCGGCCAGAATCCGGTCCAGCGGCTGATCTGATAGCCGAAGAACGCGCCGAGCATATAGAAGCTGGCATGAGCGAAGTTCAGCACGCCGAGCATGCTGAAGATGACGGTGAGCCCGCTCGCCATCAAGAACAGCAGCATTCCGTACAGAACGCCATTGAGGGTGGAAATGACGATCAGTTCGAGCATGATGGGGTTAGGCCGCCTGACGATGTGAGGTCGTCATGGCCGGGCTTGTCCCGGCCATCCACGTCTGTTGTGAGTCCACGCCGAAGGCGTGAATGCCCGGCACGAGGCCGGGCATGACGGGGTGAGGCTTACGGCCGGTCCATCTTGCAGGTGGTCGGCAGCATGGTCTGAGCGGTGTCGATCTTGGCGACCTGCTTCCAGCCCCAGCCGGTCTTTTCTTCATCGAACTGGCCGGCCGGAATGTCACCGAACGACGAGATGTAGATCGGCTGGAAGAACTGGTGGTCGTCCTTCCGCATGATGCCTTCGCCGCCGTCCAGCACTTCGAACTTCATGTCTTCGAGAGCCTGGGCGACCTTCACCGGATCCAGCGACTTGGCCTTTTCGGCCGCGGCCGCGAACATCCGCATCTCGTTCACGGCGCGCGGATACCACAGGCTCAGGTCGACCTTGGCGCGGAACGCCTTTTCGAAGTCCTGCGACGGCTTGTGCTCGACGTTGGCGAAGCCTTCGGTGATCTGGAACACCTGATGGTTGAGGCCGGTCTGCTTGATCGCGGTCGGGCCACCGGCGCCGCCGGCGTAGTAGGTGTACCAGCTCACCTTGAGGCCGGCGTCGGCGGCCGCCTTCAGCAGCAGCGCGATGTCCTGGCCCCAGTTGCCGGTGACGACGGTGTCGGCGCCGGACGCCTTGATCTTGGCGACGTAGGGCGCAAAGTCGGAGATCTTGAGCAGCGGATGCAGTTCGTCTCCGACGATCTGGATGTCCGGACGCTTCTTGGCCAGCATCGCCCGGGCCTGGGTCCGTACCGACTGACCGAAGGAGTAATCCTGGTTGATCAAATAGACCTTTTTGATCGCCGGGACGTCCTTCATGTAGTTGGTGAGCGCTTCCATCTTGATGTCGGAGTTGGCGTCCCAGCGGAAGTGCCAGAAGCTGCACTTTTCGTTGGTCAGTACCGGATCGACCGCGGCGTAATTGAAGTACAGAACTTCCTTGCCGGGGTTGCGCTCATTGTACTTGGTGAGGAAGTCGGACAGCGCGCCGGCGACCGACGAGCCGTTGCCCTGGGTCACGTAGCGCACGCCGGCGTCGATCGCCTTCTGCGCCTGGATCAGACTTTCCTGCGGATTGGTCTTGTTGTCGAGCGGAACGATCTCGACCTTCTTGCCGAGGATGCCGCCCTTGGCGTTGAGCTCGTCGGCGAGATATTGGAAGGTCTTGAGGCCGCCTTCGCCGACGCTGGCGCCGCCGCCGGACAACGGATCGATGTAACCGATCTTGACGGTCTCTTGCGCCATCGCAACCGATCCGAACATCGGCAGCGCGATAGCGACGGCTGCAAGCAGAGCTTTACGCATTTAGCAGTCCTCCCTGAAAACTTTGTTCGTTAGATCGTTGTTTCGGTGTTAGCCCAGATCAGTCGTGCGTTTCAACCGCCCTTTGCTGACGATTAGTTAATAAACACCGGCTCAGTCTTTGGTCGGTAGCTAGTTGCCGAGCGCCGCATCATGCCGTCCAAAAGATGGACGACGCCTCCGGTCCAAATTCCGTGCAGTGGAACCGGACGATCGAGTGGGCCGAGTGTGGAAGACGTGGCGCATCAACCTGTCGCGGTGTTGCGAGGCTTGCATCCACCAAGTGCGACGATCATCGCGCTGATCAGCGGTTTCATGAAGAACGCCTCATTGGCAGGGGTGATGGTCGGCGCGAAGCCGTGCGCGGCGAGTTCCTCCGTGACCACCGGGCCGACCGAGGCGATCGGCGTACGGCTCAATCCCTCGCGCAGGCGGTCTTCGCAGGCGTGTGCGCGGGCGACGTCGAACAGCCGCCGCACCTGACCGGAACTGGTCAGCGCCAGCGCGTTGACGCGGCCTTGCGCCATCTCCTCGACGGCCGTGACGACGGTCTGTTCGGCCGCGCGCGCGTCGTAGGCATAAGGCAGCACCGCATCGATGGTCGCCCCTTGCGCCGTGATGGCATCGAGCAGCGCGTCGTGGTCACGTTCGGGATAGAGCTGAACGCCGATCCGGTGGCCCGCGAGATCATAGCGTTTCAGGGTGGCAGCGACGCCTTCGGAGGTCGGCGCTTCGGCGGTCACCTGCGGCTCCAGCCCGATCTCGCGTAGGGCGCGGCCCGGCTTCGGTCCGCGGATGAAGGTTCGCGTCCGGCCCACGGCAGCGACGAAAGACTGTTCGCGGTCGGTCGCGCGGGCAAGCTTGGTCAGGCGCCGCAGCCCTTCGCCGGTCAGCAGCACCAGATCGTCGAACGGCGCGGCGATCATCCGGTCGATCCAGGCCGAGACCGGGGCCGGGTCGGGCGCATCGCGGATTTCGAACATCGGGCACTGCAGGACGTCGGCGCCCTGTTCAGCCAGCAGCCGGGCGAACTGAGCCTCCTCGCGCGTCTCCAGGATCAGGATACGGGTGCCTTGGAGCCGTTCGGCCATGCAGTCTCGCCCTTCGCCCATTGTCGGGGCATCTTGCGCCGGTCTCCGGGATTGGCGCAAGCGATGCGGCGATGCTACAGCAGGGCACCGCAACGAGTTCCAGCGCCGTCGGCGCTGCCGCCCAGATCGCCATGCCCCATCATCAGTATGTCCTGACTCTGTCGTGCCCGGATCGCGCCGGGATCGTCTCCGCGGTGAGCACGTTTCTGTTCGAGAACGGGCAGAACATTCTCGACGCGCAGCAATACAACGATACCGAGAGCGGCCACTTCTTCATGCGGGTGGTGTTCAACGCCGCCGAGAAGGTGATTCCGCTCGCGTCGCTGCGGACCGGCTTCGGCGTGATCGCTGCCAAGTTCACGATGGGCTGGCACATGCGGGACCGGGAGACCCGGCGCAAGGTGATGCTGCTGGTGTCGCAGTCCGACCACTGTCTGGCGGACATTCTGTATCGCTGGCGGGTCGGCGACCTGCACATGATCCCGACCGCGATCGTCTCCAACCACCCGCGCGAGACCTTCAGCGGATTCGATTTCGGCGACATCCCATTCTACCACTTCCCGGTGAACAAGGAGACGCGGCGGCAGCAGGAGGCGGCGATTACCGCGCTGATCGCCCAGACTCACACCGATCTGGTGGTGCTGGCGCGCTACATGCAGATCCTGTCGGACGAGATGTCGGCGCGGCTCGCCGGCCGCTGCATCAACATCCACCACTCGTTCCTGCCCGGCTTCAAGGGTGCGAAGCCGTACCACCAGGCGTTCGACCGCGGCGTCAAGCTGATCGGCGCCACCGCTCATTACGTCACCAGCGCGCTCGACGAGGGCCCGATCATCGATCAGGACGTCGAACGCATCAGCCATCGCGACACCCCGGCCGATCTGGTGCGCAAGGGCCGCGATATCGAGCGCCGGGTGCTGTCCCGAGCATTGCACTACCACCTCGACGACCGTGTGATCCTGAACGGTCGCAAGACGGTGGTGTTCACCGACTGAGGCCTACTTCACCGGCAGCGTCGCGGCGAGCTCGCGGGCGACGCGGCTCGGCAGCACCAGGCCGGCGAGCTGCCAGCCCGAGCCGGCGAAGTGCAGCCGGATTTCGCTGTAGCTATCGGCATCGGTGGTGTCGCTGATCCGTACCGCGAACTCGACCGGCTCGACGAAGCGGAACCGGCCGAGCGTCGCCAGCACGTTCTTGGTGTCGATGGTGCCGAGCTGCGGAAGGCCGGCGATCGGCGGCAGGTCCTGAACGCCGTCCAGCTTTCCGGTCTTCAGCAGCTGCGTCAGATGGTCGGGCGTCAGCATCTTGGCGATCATCGCGTCGGCGATGCCGAGGCCGGCGGCGCGCACCAGCATGCGCTCGGAGGGACGGATCTCGCGGGTCTGCCCGATCCGTTCGAGATAGGCCGCGACGATCTGGTCGGCCAATGACTGCGTCAGCGATTTGACGTCGGTGCGGGCGATCACGCCGGCGCCGTCGCCGCTGCGCACCGCGTCTGCAAGGTTGCCGAGCGAGGCGACTGCGGAGCCGACATAGACGATGACCAGGATGATGAGCGCGGCGAGGCCGCCGAACAACCAGCGCATGATGGTCCAAACTCCGAGAGACGCGGGAGTCGAGGACGACCGCTGGCGTTCGTCCTATCGGGCCGGCGCGCCCGCGGGCGGTTGTCCGGTTTCGGCGGCCTTTGCCGCTTCGAGCTTTTCCCGCTCGGCCGCCGGCATTTTCCGGAGCCGTTCCTGCTCCTTCATATAGGCGTCGTACCTGGCGGTACCAGGGCGCGGCGGGGCGTCCGCCGGCAGTCCGCCGGCCCACTGCGGCACATAGTCCGCCATTCCGGTGGTGAGCGCGCTGTTGATCGAGCCGCAGCCCGTCAGCGCGCCCAGCATCAACACGGCGCACGCTAAGCGCAGTCCCCGAACCAACCCAACTCGCATCGATACATCTCGCTTCGTCGTCACCGGCAGAAGGCGCCGGCCCGGCTGTCTACCGCGTTCGGACGATCGCTCCAAACCCGCACCGCTATTGGATAACAGCATACCTGATATCGCACCATCATTTCAGTTTCCGTGGCAATGATATGGCCAAGCCTGCGGCGGAACCGTGGACGTCGGATCGTCGGCAATCTCGCTGTCGTCGGCCGGTGGGACATCATCCGGCGCCTCGACGTGTCGCCCGCCGACCATCGCGCGCTTCGTGAGACAGCGCGGCGCCGCGTCGGCTAAGGTGGGATGGGCCATAAGCCTCGACAAAGAGGCAAGGGAAAAGGAAACACTCATGCGGATGGGCAGACGAACGCTGTTGCAGGCAGCTTGCATCGCACTGGCAGGCGCCGCGCCGATCGCGGTGGCGCACGCCGAGGACACCGTGAAGATCGGCCTGATCGTGCCGATGACCAGCGGCCAAGCGTCGACCGGCAAGCAGATCGACAACGCCATCAAGCTGTATATCAAGCAGAATGGCGACACCGTCGCCGGCAAGAAGATCGAAGTGATCCTGAAGGACGACGCCGCGGTGCCGGACAACACCAAGCGGCTCGCGCAGGAACTGATCGTCAATGACAAGGTCCACGTCATCGCCGGCTTCGGCATCACCCCCGCTGCATTGGCCGCGGCGCCACTCGCCACTCAGGCGAAGGTGCCCGAAGTGGTGATGGCGGCCGGCACCTCGATCATTACCGAGCGTTCGCCCTACATCGTCCGCACCTCGTTCACGCTGCCGCAGTCCTCGACTGTGATCGGCGACTGGGCGGTGAAGAACGGCATAAAGAAGGTGGTGACGCTGACGTCCGATTACGCGCCCGGCAACGACGCGCTGGCTGCGTTCAAGGAGCGCTTCACCGCCGGCGGCGGCCAGATCGTTGAAGAGGTCAAGGTGCCGCTCGCCAATCCGGACTTCGCGCCGTTCCTGCAGCGCGCCAAGGACTCAAAACCGGACGCGATGTTCGTGTTCGTGCCGGCCGGGCAGGGCGGCAACTTCATGAAGCAGTTCGCCGAGCGCGGCCTCGACAAGTCGGGCATCAAGGTGATCGGTCCCGGCGACGTTATGGATGACGACCTGTTGAACAGCATGGGCGATGCCGCGATCGGCGTGGTCACCGCCCACATCTACTCGGCGGCGCATCCGTCGGAGAAGAACAAGGCGTTCGTCGCGGCTTACAAGAAGGAATTCGGCCAGCGGCCGGGCTTCATGGCGGTCGGCGGCTACGATGGCATCCACTTGATCTACGAAGCGCTGAAGAAGACCGGCGGCAAGGCCGACGGCGACTCGCTGATCGCCGCGATGAAGGGCATGGCCTGGGAGAGCCCGCGCGGCCCGATCTCGATCGATCCCGACACCCGCGACATCGTCCAGAACGTCTACATCCGCAAGGTCGAGAAGGTCGACGGCGAGCTCTACAACGTCGAGTTCGACAAGGTCGACGCGGTCAAGGACCCGGGCAAGACGAAGAAGTAAGCGACCGCGCGCTCCGGATTGAATGTTGTCATTCCGGGGCGCGCGAAGCGCGAACCCGGAATCCATAACCCCTGCAGGGAGTATGGATTCCGGGCCTGCGCCCCAAGAGGGGCGCATCCCGGAATGACGAACGCTGATGATTGAATCGCGATGACCCTGCTCACCATCCTGTTCGACGGCGTTGCTTACGGCATGCTGCTGTTCGTGCTCGCGTGCGGGCTGGCGGTGACGCTGGGCCTCATGAATTTCGTCAATCTCGCGCACGGTGCCTTCGCGATGGCCGGTGGCTATGTCTGCGCGGTGCTGGTCAATCGCGCCGGTTGGCCGTTCTTCGCTGCGCTGCCGCTCGCCTTCCTCGCCAGCGCCGCGATCGGCGCGGTGCTGGAGCGGCTGCTGTACCGGCATCTCTACACCCGCTCCCATCTCGATCAGGTGCTGTTCAGCGTCGGGCTGGTGTTTATGTCGGTCGCCGCAGTCGACTACATCATGGGCTCGTCGCGGGTGTTCATGCAGCTGCCGGAGGCACTGCAGGGGCAGATCGACCTGTTCGGCGTCGGCATCGGCCGCTACCGGCTGATGATCATCGTGATCTGCGGCCTTCTGACCGTCGGCCTGCAACTGACCCTAGCGAAGACACGGTTCGGCAGTCGGCTGCGCGCCGCGGTCGATGATCCGCGCGTCGCATCCGGCCTCGGCATCAACGTGCCGCAGGTGTTCGCGCTGACCTTTGCGTTCGGCTGCGGGCTGGCCGGCTTCGGCGGTGCGCTGAGCGCCGAGATCCTCGGGCTCGATCCGTATTTCCCGCTGAAGTTCATGATCTACTTCCTGATCGTCGTCACCGTCGGCGGCTCCTCTTCGATCACCGGGCCTTTCCTTGCCTCGCTGCTGCTCGGCATCGGCGACGTCGCCGGCAAATACTATCTGCCCAAGCTCGGCCCGTTCGTGATCTACACCATCATGATCGTGATCCTGATCTGGCGTCCCAATGGCCTGTTCGGCCGCACCGCGGCGCGCTGATGAGCATGTCGACTCCTCCCGAAATTGTCGGCTTCCACGCCCGCCGTACCGCGCGATGGCACTGGTCTGAATTGGCGTTCTGGGCCGTGTTGATCGGCTGCGGCCTGCTGTTTCCGTCGCGCTATCTGATCATGACCGAGATTGTGCGGCTCGGCCTGTTCGCACTGTCGTTGGATCTGATCCTCGGCTATGCCGGCATCGTGTCGCTCGGCCACGCAGCATTCTTCGGTGTCGGCGCCTATAGCGCAGGCCTGCTGGCGCTGCACGGCATCGTCGGCGAGCCGGTGCTGGCGCTGCTGGTCGCAGGCCTCGCCGCCGCTGTGCTCGGCTTCGCCACTAGCTTCCTGGTTATTCGCGGCGTCGATCTCACCCGGCTGATGGTGACGCTCGGCATCGCGCTGCTGCTCGAAGCGCTGGCGGAGCGGTTCTCCAACATCACCGGCGGCACCGACGGCCTGCAGGGGATCGTGATGCAGCCGCTGCTCGGCATCTTCGAGTTCGACATCTTCGGCAAGGTCGGGTTCTGGTACACCGTTGCAGTCCTGTTTGTGCTGTTCCTGCTGGCGCGCCGGGTGGTGCATTCGCCTTTCGGCTTGAGCTTGCGCGCGATCCGCAACAACCCGCTGCGCGCCTCGGCGGTGGGCATCCCGGTCAACAGCCGGCTGGTCGCGATCTACACTTTCGCGGCGTTCTACGCGGGGATCGCCGGCGCGCTGTTTACCCAGACCACCCAGCTCGCCTCGCTCGACGTGTTCTCGTTCGAGCGTTCGGCTGATCTGATCCTGGTGCTGGTGCTCGGCGGCACAGGTTATCTGTATGGCGGACTGATCGGCGCGGTGGTGTTCAAGCTACTGCAGGAGACCTTCTCGATCCTTACGCCGCAATACTGGCTGTTCTGGATCGGCCTGGTGCTGGTGGTGATCGTGCTGATCGGCCGCGAGCGGCTGCATCGCTGGGTGCTGTTCCTGCCGCGTGCGATTGCGCGCGCGGTGCGCGGCGGTAAGCCGGCGGCGGGAGGCGCGAAATGACCCTGGCGCTGCAAACCATCGGGCTGGAGAAGCACTTCGGCGGGCTCAACGTCACCCGCAACCTGTCGCTCAGTGTCGAAGCCGGCGCGCGCCATGCCCTGATCGGTCCCAACGGCGCCGGAAAGACCACGGTGATCAATCAGCTCACCGGCGTGCTCAAGCCCAACGGCGGGCGCATCCTGCTCGAGGGCCACGACATCACCCATATGCCCGTACATAAGCGGGTGCTGCGCGGGCTGTCGCGCACCTTCCAGATCAACCAGCTCTATGCCGACCTGACGCCGCTCGAGACCATCGGGCTTGCCGTGTCGGAGCGCTCCGGCCATGGCGGCGACTGGTGGCGGCGGATGGGCACGCGCACCGATATCAACGGCGAGATCGCCGAGAACCTCGAGCGCTTCAAGCTGCTCGACGTGATGAACGAGCCGACCGGCACGCTGCCCTATGGCAAGCAGCGGCTGCTTGAGATCGCGGTAGCGATCGCTACCAAGCCGCGGGTGCTGCTGCTCGACGAGCCTGCCGCGGGTGTGCCGGAGAGCGAGCGCCACGACATTCTCGCCGTGGTCGCCGGCCTGCCGCGCGAGGTGACGGTGCTGCTCATCGAGCACGACATGGACCTGGTGTTTTCCTTCGCCGACCGCATCTCCGTGCTGGTCTCCGGTGCGCTGCTGACCGAAGGCACGCCTGAAGAGGTTGCGCGCGATCCGCAGGTCAAGGCGGTGTATCTCGGCGAGGATGCCCATGTCTGAGCTCGTAATGTCTGGACGCGAAATGCCTGAGCTGGCCAATGTCTGACCTGCTCGCGATCGACAAGCTCCGCGCCGGCTACGGCGAGGCGGTGGTGCTGCCGTCGATGTCGCTGCGTCTTGCCGAAGGCGAAGTGCTCGCGCTGCTCGGCCGCAACGGTACCGGCAAGACCACGCTGATCAACTCCATCGTCGGCGTCACCCGCCGCTTCTCCGGCACCATTGCGGTCGGCGGCGTCGATGTCACCGCGCTGCGCCCGGATCAGCGGGCGCGCGCCGGCATTGGGTGGGTGCCGCAGGAGCGCAACATCTTCAAGTCCCTCACCGTCGAGGAGAACCTCACCGCGGTGGCGCAGCCGGGGCCGTGGACGGTGGCGCGGGTGTACGAGATGTTTCCGCGGCTGGAGGAGCGCCGCAGCAATTTCGGCAATCAGCTCTCGGGCGGCGAACAGCAGATGCTGGCGATCGGCCGTGCGCTGACGCTCAATCCTAAGGTGCTGCTGCTGGACGAGCCGACCGAGGGCCTCGCGCCGATCATCGTTGACGAATTGCTAACCGCGCTCGGCACCATCACCCGCTCCGGCGGCATCTGCTCGATCATCGTCGAGCAGAACGCGCGAAAAATCCTCCAGCTCGCGGATCGGGTTGTGATATTGGAACGCGGCGCGATCGTGCATGATGCGGCGAGCGCGGCGCTGAAGGATGATGCCGCAACGCTGGAACGCTATCTGGGCGTCTCCGGCGGAGCCAAGAGCTGACTTTGGGGAGTGACAATGACGCAAAGAACAAAGCCACCGTTCCGCGCCGACGAGGTCGGCAGCCTGCTGCGGCCGCAGAAGATCAAGGAAGCCCGCGCCAAGCTGGAGAAGGGCGAGATCACCGCCGCCAATCTGCGCGAGATCGAGGATATGGAGATCGAGAAGGTCGTCCATAAGCAGTCGGCGATCGGGCTGAAGCTCGCGACCGACGGCGAGTTCCGCCGCTCATGGTGGCACTTCGACTTCCTGAGCCATCTCACCGGCTGTGAGCTCTACCATCCCGACACCGGCATTCAGTTCGCCGGCGTGCAGACCCGCAACGATTCGATCCGCGTCATCGGCAAGCTCGACTTCCCCGATGACCATCCGATGCTCGATCACTTCCGCTTCCTCAAGAAGCACGCCGACATCGCGCATGTGACGCCGAAGATGACCATTCCGTCGCCGGCCGTGCTGCACTTCCGCGGCGGCCGCAAGGCGATCTCCAGCGAGGTCTATCCGGATCTCGACGGCTTTTTCCAGGATCTCGCCAAGACCTATCGCAAGGCGGTGAAGGCGTTCTACGACGCCGGCTGCCGCTATCTGCAATTCGACGACACCGTGTGGGCGTATCTGTGCTCACAGGACGAATTGCAGAAGGCGCGTGCCCGCGGCGACAATCCGGACAATCTGCAGCAGATCTATGCGCGGGTGATCAACTACGCGATCGCCGATCGGCCGGCCGACATGGTGATCACCACCCACGTTTGCCGCGGCAATTTCCGTTCGACCTGGATTTCGTCCGGCGGCTACGAGCCGGTGGCGGAGACGCTGCTCGGCGGCATCAACTGCGATGGCTACTTCCTGGAATACGATTCCGAGCGCGCCGGCGGGTTCGAGCCGCTGCGTTTCCTGCCCAAGGGCAACAAGGTCGTGGTGGTCGGCGTCATCACCTCGAAGTTCGGCGAGCTGGAGAGCAAGGACGCGATCAAGCGCCGGCTTGAAGAGGCGTCGAAATTCGTGCCGCTCGACCAGCTCGCGCTGTCGCCGCAATGCGGCTTCGCCTCGACCGAAGAGGGCAACATCCTGTCCGAGCAGGAGCAGTGGGACAAGCTCCGCCTCGCGGTGGAAGTGTCCTGGGACGTCTGGGGCAAGTAAGCGTCTCGTTCCAACCTTTGGATCTGCTTGATGGCCGGGCTTGTCCCGGCCATTTGCGTATCTAGGAGACACCGTCATTCCGGGGCGCTCGCGAAGCGAGCGAACCCGGAATCCAGGAGTTATGGTGATGTCGGGGCTCGACAGCTCCAGATTCCGGGTTCGCGCTCCGCGCGCCCCGGAATGACGGTGTGGGGGAGGGAGACTGACGACGCGCCTATCGCCTGCCGTCAATCAATCCCCAGATACGCCGCCTTCACCTTCGGATCGGTGAGCAGCTCCGCGGCGGGGCCGGCGTGAACGATGCGGCCGGTTTCGATCACGTAGCCGCGGTCGGCGATTTCGAGGGCGGCCGCGGCGTTCTGTTCGACCAGCAGGATGGTGATGCCACTGTTGCGCATCGCAACCACGGCGTCGAGGATCTGGTCGACCAGGATCGGCGAAAGCCCGAGCGAGGGCTCATCGAGGAGCAGCAGCTTCGGCTGGCCCATCAGGGCGCGGCCGATCGCCAGCATCTGCTGCTGGCCGCCGGACAGGCCGCTGGCTTGCTGGTCGCGCTTGTCCTTCAGGATCGGAAACATCGAATAGACGCGCTCGCGGTCGGCCTCGATGCCGTCGTCCTTGCGCAAATAAGCGCCGAGCCTGAGATTGTCGGCGACACTGAGCGGGCCGAAGATCTGGCGCCCCTCCGGCGACTGCGTGATGCCGAGGCCGACGCGCTTGTGCGGCGCCAGCTTATCGATGCGTTGGCCGAGAAACCGGATTTCTCCGCCGGACACCGGCTGCACGCCGGACAGCGCCCGC
Organism: Rhodopseudomonas sp. G2_2311; assembly: GCF_047501505.1. Taxonomy (NCBI): domain Bacteria; kingdom Pseudomonadati; phylum Pseudomonadota; class Alphaproteobacteria; order Hyphomicrobiales; family Nitrobacteraceae; genus Rhodopseudomonas; species Rhodopseudomonas sp. G2_2311. Next base: position 208,246 of record NZ_JAZDRK010000004.1, on the reverse strand, counting down.
AGCAGCGTTGTCTTGCCGGCGCCGTTGGAGCCGATCAGCGCGACGACTTCGCCGGCACGCACCTCGAGGCCGATGCCTTTGAGGACGTCGATCCGGCCGTAGCCGCTGTGCAGGTCCTTTACCTCAAGCACGCGCCGCCTCCCGCGCCCCGTGGCGTCCGAGATAGGCTTCCGCCACCAGCGGATTGTGCCGCACCTCGTCGGGCGTGCCCTCGACCAGCATCCGGCCCTGATTGAGCACCAGGATGCGATGCGAGATCTTCATCACCAGCTTCATGTCGTGTTCGACCAGCACCACCGCGATGCCCTGGTCGGCGACGCGGCAGATCAGGCGGTCGATTTCCTCGGTCTCGACCGAATTGCACCCGGCTGCCGGCTCGTCGAGCAGCAGCACTCGCGGTTCGGCGGCGAGCGCGCGGGCGATTTCCAGCCGCTTGCTGGCGCCGTAGGACAGCGATCCGGCGGCGACGTCGGCGACGTCGGCGACGTCGCGTAGGCCGACCTGATCGAGGAGCATCAGCGCTGCCGCGCGGGTGGCGCGGTTCTGCCGCGTCACCGAGGGCAGGCGCAGTAGATCGGCAAACAGGCTGCAGCGCTCCTGCAGATGCCGACCGACCATCACGTTTTCGGCGGCGGTCATGCGGTGGAAGATCTGCAGGTTCTGGAAGGTGCGCGATAGCCCGCGGGTGGCGAGTTCGTCCGGCGGCAAGCCGGTGACGTCGCGGCCGTCCAGCTCGATCCGGCCGTGATCGGCGGCGTACATGCCGGAGACGACATTGAACAGCGTGGTCTTGCCGGCGCCGTTCGGGCCGATGATCGACAGGATTTCGCCGGGCGCCACCGTGAAGCCGACGCCGTCGATCGCTTTGACGCCGCCGAATGCGATGCCGACATCGCTGACCTTCAGAAGCGTCATCGCCGCGCCCTCATGGTCAGCTTTGCCAGCATCGGCACCATGCCGTCGCGCATGAAGATCATCGACACGATGATGATCAGGCCGAGCAGGAAATGCTCATAATCCTGAAACACCGTCAGCAGTTGCGGCAGCACCACCAGCACCGCGGCGCCGACGATACTGCCGACGATCGAGCCGAGGCCGCCGAGCACCACCATCGTCACCAGCTCGACCGAATGCAGGAAGCCCGCCTGATCCGGATTGACGAAGCCGTTCATCATCGCCAGCGCCGAGCCGGCGATCGAGGCGTACACCGCCGCGATGACGAAGGCCTGCAGCTTGAAGCGCTCGACGTGCACGCCGGCGGTGCGCGCGGCGATCTCGCTGTCATGCAGCGCCCGGAAGGCACGTCCGGTGGGTGTGTCGTCGAGGTTGAGCGCGAACCAGGTGCCGATCAGCAGCAGCCCCGCCGTGATCCAGTACCAGGTGTTCGAGCCGGAGACGCGCCAGCCGAACAGACTGAGCTTCGGCACCGGCATGCCGTCAGGCCCCCCGGTCCAACCGCTCTCGGTGGTGATCACCATCGCCACCAGCACGCCGAGCCCGAGCGTGGCGATGGCGAGGTAATGCCCCTTCAGCCGCAGGATGGGGCGGCCGACCAGAAAGGCGAGCAGGGCGGAGAGCAGGGCGCCGACCAGCACCGCGAGCAGCGCGTTGAGGCCTAAATGCGCCGGTCCGATCGCCACCGCATAAGCGCCGATGCCGAAGAACCCGGCATGGCCGAGGCTGACTTGGCCGGCCTTGCCCATCAGAATGTTGAGCCCGATCGCCGCAAGCGCCGACACCCAGACCAGCGAGGCGACCCGAAAGTAATAGCTCGATGGAAACAGCAGCGGCAGCACCGCCATCACGACGGCGAGCGTGACCAGAATGACGGACCGGCGTCCGAACAGGTTCAGCATCACTCAAACCCGCTCGACGGTGCGACGGCCGACCAGCCCCTGCGGCGCGACGAACAGCACGGCGAGGATGACGATGAAGGCGATGGCGTCCTTATAGGTCGACGACACGTAGCCGGCGCCGAACGATTCCAACAGGCCCAGCAACAGGCCGCCGATCACGGCGCCGAGCGGATTGCCCATGCCGCCGAGCATCGCGGCGGCAAAGCCTTTCAGCGCCAGCAGCGTGCCGACGTCGTAGCTGGTCAGGGTGATCGGGGTGATCAGGATTCCGGCGATGGCGCCGATCGCGGCCGAGCCGCCGAAGGCGAGCGCCATCACGGTGGCAACGTTGACGCCGACCAGCCGCGCCGCGAGCCGGTTGGCGGCGGTGGCGACCACCGCCTTGCCGATCAGCGTCCGCTCCATCACGTAGTACAGCGTCACCACCACCAGCGCCGCGCCGCCGAGCACCCACAGGCTCTGCGGCTGAATCACCGCGCCGAGCAGGTGGATCGGCATGTCGCCGGAGAAGGCCGGCAGCTTGTGGAATTGCTTGTCGAACACGATCTGGGCCGCGCCGCGCAGCAGGATCGAGGCGCCGATGGTGATGATAATCAGCGATACCGCGGAGGCGCCGCGCGCCGGCGCGATCGCCAGCCAATACAGCAGCAGCCCGACCACCACGGCGACGATCACCGCGACCAGGGCTGCCAGCGGTAGCGGCACGCCAGCCGCGTACGCAAACACGGTGACCATACCGCCGAGCATGACGAATTCGCCCTGGGCGAAATTGACGACATCGGAGGCGTGATAGACCAGCGTGAAGCCGAGCGCGACCAGCGCATACACCGCTCCGACCGTCAGCCCCGAGATCAAGAATTGCAGCAGTTCGGACATGGCGCCGGAGTGACTTTCAGATCGATTGAACGCGCGGCAGATCGCCCAGAGCTCTCGTCATTCCGGGGCGCGCGTGAAACGCGCGAACCCGGAATCCAGAAGTTGTTAGCTCGAGATTCCGGGTTCGCGGGCTGGCGCCCGCGCCCCGGAATGACATCCGAGTTTTGATCAGCTTCCCGGCTGCACCAGCATCCAATCGCCGTTCTTGACCTCGAGCATCCGGAACGCCGACAGGTCGAGGCCGAGGTGGTCGGTCGGCGACATGGTGACGATGCCGCCGGTGCCGACGAAGCCCTTGGTGGCTTCGATCTCGTCGCGCACCTTCTTCGGATCGGTCGACTTCGCCCGCTTCATCGCATCCACCAGGATGTAAAGGCCATCGTAAGCGTGGCCGCCGAAGGTCGAGACCGGCTGCTTGGTGGTGTCTTCGTAGGTCGCCTTGTACTCGGTGACGACCTTCTTCTGAGGATCGTTATCCGGCAGCTTGTCGGCGACGAGCAGCGCGGCAGCAGGCAGCCGCACGCCTTCCGCCGCCGGGCCGGCGAGCTCGATGAAGCTCTTCGAGGCGACGCCGTGGCTCTGGTAGAACGGCGTCGACGACATGCCGAGCTGCGCGTAGTTGCGGGTGACGATCGCTGGGCCCTGGCCGAAGCCGGGATTGACCACCGCCTCGACGCCCGGAGCGGCCTTGATCTTGGTGAGCTGCGCCGTCATGTCGCTGTCGCGCGGGCCGTAGGTTTCTTCGGCCACGATGCTGACGCCGTAGTTCGGCGCGACTTTGAGGCACTGCGCCCGCATTGACGAGCCGAAGCCGTCGGTGCCAGAGATCATCGCCACCTTGGTGAATTTACGCGCCTTGATGTTCTCGAAGATTTTCTCGCACGCCATCTTATCGGTGTGCGGGGTCTTGAACACGTATTTGCGGACCGGATCGATGATTTCGACCGCGCCGGCAAACGAGATGAACGGGATCTGCGCTTCCTCGAACACCGGGATCATCGCCATCGTGGTGCCGGTGGTCGAGCCGCCGATCATCGCCACCACCTTGTCGTCCTCGACCAGGCGGGTGGCGAAAGTGCGCGCCTTGTTGGCGTCGCCGCCGTCGTCATAGACGACGAGTTCGATCTTCTTGCCGTCGACGCCGCCCGCGGCGTTGATCTTTTCGACATACATCTTCAGCGTCTTGTCCTCGGGATCGCCGAGGAACGACGCGGGGCCTGTGATCGACAGCACCGAGCCGAGCTTGATGGTGGATTGCGCCAATGCGCCGTGCATCAGCGAGAAGCTGGACAACGCCAGAGCCGTCGCGCCGACGGCGACGCTGCGCAGGACATGCGTGTAGCGAGACATGAATCTGTTTCCTCCGTTGCAGGCTGCGCTTCTTGCGAGCGTCTTTGGCCTGATCCAATCCCGGTGCCTTGTATACGACGCCGACCGCGCCGATCGCACCTTATGCTTTCTGCTGATCGTAAAGCTTAACCGAACGGTCGGTCAATAGTGTTGCGCAAGGGCGCGCGACCGCGACCGCTGGTGCGGCGCGATCAGCAAGCAGGATGGAGATCGGAGAGGCGGGTGCCGTGCCGCCGCGGCCGGCGCTAAGAAATCAGCAGCGCCGGCGGCGTAACTACGCGTCGCCGCGGCCGACGCTGTGATAGTCGAAGCCGTGCTCGGCCATTTCGGCGGGACGGTAGATATTGCGCAGGTCGACGACGATCGGCTGGGCCATTGCGGCTTTCAGCCGCGGCAGATCGAGCGCGCGGAATTGCACCCACTCGGTGACGATCACCAGCGCGTCGGCGCCCTTGGCGCAGTCGTAGGCGTCTTCGCAATAGGTGATATCCGGCAGCTCCGCCTTGGCCTGCGCCATGCCGGCGGGATCGAACGCCTTCACCCGGGCGCCCATGTCGGTCAGCCCGGTGACGAGCGGAATCGACGGCGCTTCGCGCATGTCGTCGGTGTCCGGCTTGAAGGTCAGGCCGAGCACCGCGATGGTCTTGCCGCGCATGTTGCCGCCGAGCGCGTGTGAGACCTTGCGAGCCATTGCACGCTTGCGGTTGTCGTTGACGGCGAGGACCGCTTCGACGATCCGCACTGGCACGTCGTGGTCATGGGCAGTCTGCACCAGCGCGCGGGTGTCCTTGGGAAAGCACGAGCCGCCGAAGCCGGGGCCGGCGTGGAGGAATTTGGAGCCGATCCGGTTGTCCATGCCGATGCCGCGGGCGACGTCCTGGACGTCGGCGCCGACCTTCTCAGCGAGGTCGGCCATCTCGTTGATGAAGGTAATCTTTGTCGCCAGGAACGCGTTGGCGGCGTATTTGATCAGCTCGGCGGTGCGCCGCGCGGTGTACATCAGCGGGCCCTGGTTCAGCGACAGCGGGCGGTAGATCTCGCCCATCACCTTGCGGGCGCGCTCGTCGGCCGTGCCAATCACGATCCGGTCGGGGAACTTGAAGTCGCGGATCGCGGCGCCCTCGCGCAGGAATTCGGGGTTCGAAGCTACCGCCGCGTCGGCCGTGGGATTGGTCTCGCGGATCAGCCGCTCGACCTCGTCGCCGGTGCCGACTGGGACCGTCGACTTGGTCACCACGACAGTGAAGCCCTTTAGGGCAGCGGCGATTTCTTTTGCAGCCGCATACACATAGGACAGGTCGGCATGACCGTCGCCGCGACGCGACGGAGTTCCAACGGCGATGAACACCGCGTCCGCTTCGCCCACCGGGGCGGTCAGATCGGTGGTGAAGTCGAGCCGCCCGGCCTTGACGTTGGCTGCGACCAGCTCGTCAAGTCCCGGTTCGTAAATGGGAATTTCGCCCCGATGGAGGGCCGCGATCTTGCCGGCATCCTTGTCGACGCAGGTCACCTGGTGGCCGAAGTCCGCAAAGCAAGCCCCAGACACCAACCCCACATAACCCGTCCCGATCATCGTGATGCGCATCGCTCAATCCGTTCCGTAGGCTACCGAGCCGTTCCAGGGCTCGCCCGCCTCTTAGCAGATGGGTTGCTGTTTCCCAATGACAGACTATTAGGCGCTTAATCGGATTTGCACCGATTTATCGATGGTACTCATCTCATCGTCGCCCTTCCGGCGGTGGGAAATGCGTGCTAAGGGACTTCACCGAAGTGGAACTGCCCACCCCGCCGTTGCATGAATAACGACCAGCTTCTCAACCGGATATCGGACTATTGCCGTCAGGCCGGGATGGCCGAGACGACGTTCGGCCGGCGTGCGGTCAATGACGGCAAGCTGGTGTACCGGCTGCGCGAGGGTAAACGCATCACACTGGACACTCTGGAGCGGATTGAGGCGTTTGTTGCTGCTGGGCTGGGCGTTGCGCCGCCGCCGCGGGGGCTGGTGGTGCCGCTGGAGCGGCGGGACCCGCGCAGCAACTTCCGGTTCTTCGAGAACCGCCAGAAATATCTATTGTTTGTCCACACTTGCGGGGAAAAGCGGGTGGTGGCGGACCGCGTCGCGCTGGAGCTCGCCAACATCCACCCGCGCCCGCCCGCACTGCGCGTGTTCGATGCGGGGTGCGGCGACGGGACGGTGCTGGCGCGCGTGTTGCGCGCGATGCATGGGCGGTTTCCCCAGATACCGTTCTACGTCTCCGGCAAGGAGCTCAGCGTCGAAGACCTGCGGCTGACGCTCGACAAGGTGCCGGACCGGCTGTTCGAGCACCCGGCCTCGGTGTTCGTGTTCACCAACATGAACTATGCCGAGGCGCCCTGGCTGACGCCGGCGTCCTCCGCGGCCGCCGCCGGGATGATCTGGCACGAGGTGGCGCTGCGCGGCGGCTCTTCGGGCGAATTCGAGACCCAGATCGCCGAGCTGGCGCCGTTCCTGCAGGACAACTGGCGCGCCAATGTCAGCCCCCGCACCGGGATGCCGGTGTACGAGCGCCCGGTCGCGATCGTGCTGTACCGCGAGGACCACCGCTTCCTGCTCGACGCCGTGATCCCGCGCGCCGGCCGCACCGAGGCCAATTTCGACCTGATCATCGCCTCGCAGCCCTACCGGGCGAAATCATCCGTCAACTTCCGGGCCAAGCGGATCATCGCGCCGCTGGCCCGCGCGCTGCGCCCCGGCGGCCGGCTGATCGGCATCCATTCCCACGGCCACGATCCCGGATTGGAAATCGTCCAATCGATCTGGCCGGACGAGAACCCGTTCTCGGTCAGCCGCCACGAATTGTTGCGCGCGGTCAAATACGAGCTCGGCTCGGCTGGTAGAGACCTGAACTTCAATGCCTATGCCGATAACCGCTCGATCTTTCGCTACGATATGGAGGCTTTGCCCAATGAGGTCACCGGACCGATCGGCAATTCGACGGCCTTTGCAGCATGGAATGCCGCGGTGTATGTCGCGCAGATCGAGGACGACCGGCTCACGGAAGTGACCCGGGACGGCCAGTACTTGGAAGCCACCAGAGAAGTTCTGCGCAAGCACAGCGGTCTCTGGTTCAACGACGAATCCTACGTCATCTCGCGCAGGCGCGACTGACATCTCTCAGGATAGGTATCTTTCACGAAAACACCGCCGGGGTCCGGCGGACAAGGGGTTGGTGATGCGCGCGTCTTATATGTTCACGAGTGAGTCCGTGTCCGAAGGCCATCCGGACAAGGTCTGCGACCGGATTTCCGACGAGATCGTCGATCTGTTCTACCGCGAAGGGCCGAAGGCCGGGATCGATCCGTGGGCGATCCGTGCCGCCTGCGAAACGCTGGCGACCACCAATAAGGTGGTGATCGCCGGCGAGACCCGCGGCCCGGCCTCGGTCACCAACGAGCAGATCGAGCACGTGGTCCGCGAAGCCATCAAGGACATCGGCTACGAGCAGGACGGCTTCCACTGGAAGACCTGCGATATCGAGATCCTGCTGCATCCGCAGTCGGCCGACATCGCGCAGGGCGTCGACGCGCTGCAGCCCGGCACCAACAAGGAAGAGGGCGCCGGCGACCAGGGCATCATGTTCGGCTACGCCACCAACGAGACGCCCGACCTGATGCCGGCGCCGATCTTCTACGCCCACAAGATCCTGCGGCTGATCTCGGAAGCCCGCCACTCCGGCAAGGAGAAGGTGCTCGGTCCGGACTCTAAGAGCCAGGTGACCATCCAGTACGAGAACGGCAAGCCGCAATACGTCCGCGAGATCGTGGTGTCGCATCAGCACCTCGTCGAGGATCTGACCTCGAACCAGGTTCGCGACTGCGTCGAGCCGTATGTGCGCCAGGCGCTGCCCGCCGGCTGGATCACCGACAAGACGATCTGGCACATCAACCCGACCGGCAAGTTCTTCATCGGCGGCCCGGATGGTGACTCCGGCCTCACGGGGCGCAAGATCATCGTCGATACTTACGGCGGCGCGGCCCCGCATGGCGGCGGTGCGTTCTCCGGCAAGGACCCGACCAAGGTCGACCGCTCGGCAGCCTATGCGGCGCGCTACCTCGCCAAGAACGTCGTCGCCGCCGGCCTCGCCGACAAGTGCACCCTGCAGCTCGCCTACGCGATCGGCGTGGCGCGCCCGCTGTCGATCTACATCGACACCCACGGCACCGGAAAGGTCGCCGAGGACAAGCTCGAGACCATCGTGGCGGAGGTGATGGACCTGACCCCGCGCGGCATCCGCACCCACCTCGACCTCAACAAGCCGATCTACGCCCGGACCTCGTCCTACGGCCATTTCGGCCGCACCCCGGACGCCGACGGCGGCTTCTCCTGGGAGAAGACCGATCTTGCCGACGCCATGAAGCGTGCGGTGTAACTAGAGCGATACCCGCCCTCTCAACCTCTCCCCGCCTGCGGGGAGAGGTCGACCGCGAAGCGGTCGGGTGAGGGGGCGCTTCAGCGCAGCCGAGCCTCTCGGCCTCGCGGCGACGCGCCCCGCCCCCCCCCCGCCCCCCCCCCCGGGGGAGAGGGAGCGCAAATGCACTGCCTCAAACTGCCCGATTCAGTTCGTAGTGCTCAGTTCGACTGACACAGACATCAGGAAACCCATCCGCATGACCGCCAAGTTCACCGATTACATCGTCAAGGACATCGGCCTCGCCGAGTTCGGCCGCAAGGAGATCTCGCTGGCCGAGACCGAAATGCCGGGCCTGATGGCGACCCGCGAGGAATACGGCCCGAAGCAGCCGCTGAAGGGCGCCAAGATCGCCGGCTCGCTGCACATGACGATCCAGACCGCGGTGCTGATCGAGACGCTGGTGGCGCTCGGCGCCGAGGTGCGCTGGGTGTCGTGCAACATCTATTCGACCCAGGACCACGCCGCCGCCGCGATCGCCGCTGCCGGCATTCCGGTGTTCGCCGTCAAGGGCGAGACGCTGAAGGATTACTGGGACTACACCGCCAAGCTGTTCGACTGGTCGGACGGCGGCACCCCGAACATGATCTTGGACGACGGCGGCGACGCCACCATGTTCGTGCATCAGGGCCTGCGCGCCGAGAACGGCGACACCATGTTCCTCGATCAGCACAATTCGGAAGAAGAAGAGATCTTCTTCGCGCTGATCAAGCGCATCCTGAAAGAAAAGCCGAAGGGCTACTTCGCCACGCTCGCCAAGAACATCAAGGGCGTGTCGGAAGAGACCACCACGGGCGTGCATCGTCTGTACGACATGGAGAAGGCCGGCAAGCTGCTGTTCCCGGCGATCAACGTCAACGACTCGGTCACCAAGTCGAAGTTCGACAACCTCTATGGCTGCCGTGAATCGCTGGTCGACGGCATCCGCCGCGGCACCGACGTGATGCTGTCGGGCAAGGTCGCGATGGTCGCCGGCTTCGGCGACGTCGGCAAGGGCTCGGCTGCTTCGCTGCGCCAGGCCGGCTGCCGCGTGATGGTGTCGGAAGTCGATCCGATCTGCGCCCTGCAGGCGGCGATGGAAGGCTATCAGGTGGTGACCATGGAAGACGCGGCGCCGATCGCCGACATCTTCGTCACCGCCACCGGCAACAAGGACATCATCACCATCGACCACATGCGCGCGATGAAGGATCGCGCCATCGTCTGCAACATCGGCCACTTCGACAACGAGATTCAGGTCGCGCACCTGAAGAACCTGAAGTGGGACAACATCAAGCCGCAGGTCGACGAGATCACCTTCCCGGACGGCAAGCGGATGATCCTGCTGTCGGAAGGGCGCCTGGTGAACCTCGGCAACGCGATGGGTCACCCGAGCTTCGTGATGTCGGCGTCGTTCACCAACCAGACGCTGGCGCAGATCGAGCTGTTCCAGAACCAGGGCAAGTACGACAAGAAGGTCTACGTGCTGCCGAAGACGCTGGACGAAAAGGTCGCCCGCCTGCACCTCGCCAAGATCGGCGTCAAGCTCACCGAGCTGCGCAAGGACCAGGCCGACTACATCGGCGTCAAGGTCGAGGGCCCGTTCAAGGCGGATCACTACCGGTATTGATAGGGGTAGGCGGCGGTCGTGCGTTGCGCGGCCGCTGCTACTCCTCAGAGCGTCATGGCCGGGCCTGATCCGACCATCCATCGAGAAACAAAGCCCCAGAGTAACCTTTCCGGTGCGTTTTACTGAATAGACAAGTGCTAATCCGATACTCAGGATGGGCATAGCCTCGCTGGCACGGCACTCCATGATTCGTCATGGACTGTACTTATCGGCGTTGAAAACCTCGCTGCAAGCCTTTAGATGCGAGCGAGTCTAAGGCGCGGTCAACCGAAAGCCCTTTGAGTTCCTGTATGGTCAGCGCAGTCCAGGCCGAGAAAAGGATGAAGGCGGCGGTGATTGATCGCCTGCTCGAAGGGCAGCGCGTGGACGATGACTCGGTTCTAATTTCGGAGATGACTGTAGCCAACTGGACGAGACGCGCTGACATAGTTTTAGCGAATGGAAGACTCTGGGCATTCGAGATTAAGTCTGAAGCCGATAGGCTCGTTCGGTTGCCTGGACAGGTTAATACGTTTGCGGCTCATTTCGAGAAGCTAACAATTGTGGTGGCCCCTCGCTTTGAGGCGCAAGTCCGGGAAATGTTACCCGATGGTGTTGGCCTTTGGGTCGAAGAGAGTGACGGGTGTCTCAAGGAGCGTGTCCGTTCTAGAGCTCTTCCATTGAAATTGGACGCGGCGTTATCATTGATGACTGCCGCAGACTTGAGGGGATTTTTGAGTTGCAACGGAGTGAGGTACATCAAAGGCGCACCACGTGCGATCCTTGAGGAGATGGCGAACGAGTTTCCGGTGGTTGACCTTGCAAATGCAGCGCGGGAGGCCGTCAAGCAGAGATTTCGTAGGAGCCATCGTGCATTTGTTGAGCGTCGGGCCAGTGTAGGTACTCTGGCAGCAATCGACGCATTACGTCGATTTGATCAAAAGAAAGCCAAGCAGAATGACGCTGTGCTTCCTCTTTTCCCTTTGCCAGAGTTAGAGTTGGCGAACGATCATCCTCTGTTGTTCGAGGCACCTGCCGGTCGAGTTCTCAAGCGCCGTCTTAGTCGGGCTTAGTTGTCGTCATCAAATTCGTCTTCGGCCAAGTGTTCGGCGGCTTCATTTTGTCGCTCAATGTGCATATTCACCCGCGCAGCGATCCAATTTGAAGGCGCTCTAAATCCAGCAGGTGTCGTGCAGGCATCGGCCGTTTGTCTGATAATACTGGCTCCCCACGCCATGTCGCAGAATGCCTCATCCCAGTCAGGGGAGGTTACGATACTATCGGCACACGCTACGTACCCACCATTGTCTGTCCGGCGTCTTTCGTAGAGCCATGCTCCCTCGAGGCAATAGTCGATGCGGGGAACAAAACGGCTTATGGAGGGTTCAAAGGGCTCAGGGTAAATTGCGGCGTGGTCGCCGTATATTGCGACTTCATCGCCTCCAATGCGGGCATGAAAATCTCTTTCAAGTATTTCCAGTGTACCGCGCTGGTCGCCAAATGCGGAGACGGCTTTCGGAAAACTGGAGGCCATTACAACAATACGAGCGCTTTCGTCGATGGTCCGCAGGGCTGAGATAACTCGAAGCGCTTCTTGCTCCTTTATGGCGAAGGACGGACGCACATAGCCAAAATCTAAGACGATCATCACGTTGTTTACGTCATCGACCGCAGATAGAGCCGCCTGCAGCAACGGCAAGTCCTGAGCAGGGCGTTTCGCTCGGATAGCAACAACCTGATGGTCGTTTTCAATTTGAAGAACTTGCCGGACAAATGGCCGTTCAGCGACGTTGTCTCTGAGGAGGGCGGCCGGGGTCAGTTGCTTGTCGCCCGTAAACAGGTTGCGCCAAGCGGCATAATTGCCCGCAGGATCGCGAAGTGCGTCGAAACCGCTGCACTGTTGCCCTGGGTTAGAATTCAAATCGACGAAGCCCTCTCCTCCGATGGTGTTCCGGATTGTTTCGAGGATCCGCTCCGGTTGGTCTAATTGTCCGAGTTTGCCGAGAGACACTAACGGCCGGATGCGTTGCTTAGTGGAGGTTCTCAGATGCTGGTAACCCTTCAATTCGGCTTGACGAGATCGGATCGTCGGAAAGTAATTAATTGTATCCAAATCGTCTGGAGTCATGCTGTGTTCCCTAGTCAGGTTTAGGGCGGGGACGTCTGCGAGGCGCCCCGGGCGCTGAGCTAACTAATTCAAGTACGGCTCGGAAAGAGGTGGCGACGTTATTGGCTGACGCGCTCCACTCTGCAGCTTGGCTGCGTGATGCCGCCAACTCGGTCTCAAGAGCTCGTATTGCTGTCCGCTGAGACGAATAGAGCGCCGCAAACGCAATGCTCAGAGCCCAGCCCGCTCCAGCAGCAATCCCAAGTAGTATAATCGGGCTACTCCAGATGATCGCTGCAACGCTCACGATGCCACAAAGAAGCCCTCCTACTGCAATGGTAGCTCCTAGCCATGTACCTTCGCTCAAATCGGGTGGCTTGGAGGGCATTGCATCGAAGCTCATAAGTCTGCCGTCGAATAAGCTAACCTGTCGCAGGCACGAAATGCAATCATGGATTGTGCATTTTTGAGATAATGCTACTATTGGATGCGTATTAGTGGCGAGGCTGATTTATCGTTTCCGAGCATTCTGCGCCAAGCAGCCCGTAGGGCGGATTAGCGTAGCGTAATCCGCCATCGCGCCGAGATCGCGCCTGTGACTGTTCGGCGGGTTACGCCTTTGGCTAACCCGCCCTACGATAGTGCAGCTGCTTTTGTCGTCTGAGACAGCGTGACGGCACCGATCAGGAACGTCACTGCTCGACGTCGCGCATCCGCACGGCGTCGCGCGAAAAGTCGCCGTCGTCTTGCGGCATCGCCAGCAGCGCTTCGGCGAACGATGGCGCTTGCGCGCGTTCGAACCGCCGCAGGCGTTCGTACTCGGCCACGTCGATGACGACGACGGCGGGCTTACCGTGCTTGGTCACCGTCTGCGGGCTGCGCCGTGCGGCCTCGACGACTTCGCTGAATCGGTTCTTGGCGTCCTGCACCGACCAACTCCGCTCGGCCATTTTGCGGTTCTTTCTGGCTGGAAAATCTAGCTAGAATATTTAGAGCGCAGGCATCACGGTCAAGCCGTAGGCGGAAGGCGGTTCGATGGGGGAGGGCGGTTCGGCGCGCGCAGTGCTCCCCGGATTTCGCTGCGCTTCATCCAGGCTACAGGCCCACGGCGCTGACTGTCGCCGCCGCTGCACCGCGTTACGATTGAATTGTCAGTCGGTAGCTTAGATCTGGGATTCAGGCTGGTCGAAGACATGTTGTCCCATTTGATTGCCGTGATGGTTTTGATCCTTGTTTTCTGCGGGGCGATGGCCTTGGCTTGGCCGCTTCGGAAGAAAGGAAGAGATCCATTCGGCGCCGACGTGAGTGGTCCGGGCTCCGCGATAAGCGGAGGCCATTGCCACTCGGATGGGGATAGCTGTCGGGCGGGGACGGGGACTAGATAGGCAGGCTCACATTGGTCAGCTGGACTTGATGATCGCTGCGCTCGCTTTATCCAAGCCGCCGCTCACCGCCATCTGTTGACCACCCAGATCGCCCCCCACGCTCCCGCCAGCGTCACGATCATCGCGCCCGCGAGCGCGGCGGCCATCACCGGGCCGCCGGCGGCGGCGAGGGAGGATGAGCCATGCACGAACGGGGCGAGCAGCATGGTCACGGCCATGCCGCCGAGCGGGGCGGAGAGGAAGGCGCCGGTGAGGGCGACGGCGATGCTGACGAACCAGCCGAGCGGGCCGCGGCGGCTGGTTCGGGCGTCGTGGATGCCGACCGCTAACGCGCCGAGCAGGAAGGCCAGCGCGATCAGCATCGGCCCGCCGACGCTGCCTGCGGGGATCGCGCCGGTCGCTTGCAGAAACAGGATGCCGATCACGGCACTCAGCATGATGATGGGCATGCGGCGCGTCCTCGCTGCTCGGGCGCCGAGAAGCTCGCGGCGGCCCATCGGCATGATCGAGATGGGGGCGCAGAGCAGCCTGCTGCGGCGTCGGTCGACTTCCCTTTTGTCCGGGAAGCGCGCTTGCAAGTTCAACGCGCTGCGTTCGGGATGATCACCCGGCCGACGGCCGGTTTGTCACGCGATCGGCTCGGCTGCGATGCTGCAGCCACAGTAGCGTCGCGCCGAACAGCGGGATGAGGATGTCGGTGTAGAACACCACGCCGGCGTTGCCCGGGGCGAAATTGTGCTGCGTCACCATCTGATTGATGTGGCCGACGGCGGCGCCGAGCGTGAACAGGCCGGGGCCGACGATCGCGGCGAGGCGAAGATCGAAGCTGCGGAACGCGGCGAGGAAGCCGACGACCGAGTACCCGAGGCTCGCGGTGGCGACTTCGAACTGGAACGGGCTGTCGGCCCAGCCGATGAACGCCGCCGACATCCTGCCGAAGAAGCCGTGCATCACGAAGTTGTAGAAGTAGCAGACGCCGATCGACCAGAACAGGTGCCAGGCCAGCAACCGGTCGATCACGTTCGGGAATCGCAGCGGCTTCGGCGCGCGCGCGATCGCGACCAGCCCGAACAGCAGGCCGATGACGAAGAAGCTCAGGGAAAAGTTCGACAGCACGAACACGATCGTCGCCTTGATCACTTCCGCCATACCTCGTGCTCCGTTCGGTGATGATCTCCGCAGCGATGGAGCTGAAGCGGCGGGATCGGGTCGATGGTAACACTCATTCGGCCCCCGGCAATCAAGCGCAACGCCGTTGGATGATCACGGGGCGAGTGCGTTGCTACGCGGGGAACCGTTCGACGTGGAGTTCGGCGGAGACGATTTTTCGCAATGCGGGATTAGGTTCACACGCTGTTTTAAACGCAGTTCGATCAAGACAACCCGGCGGGTTCGTGTCTATAACCGATGCGCGGCCGTCCGCCCGGGACGGCCCGCCAACGACGCCAAGAAACGCAACCAAGAAAAGCCACGAGGAGCACGCCCGCATGCAGACGGCCTACGTCCCCCGCCAGACCCCTTACACGCTCACGCCCGAAGACGCGCTCAACGATCTGCGGATGAGCGAGGCCGTCCGGCCGCTCTACGACCATGTGAAGAAGTTCATCGCCGAGACCGTCGAGCCGATGCAGCAGGAGTTCGATATCGCGGAAGCGAAGAATCCGAACCGCTGGTCGTTCTCGCAGGAACAGCTCGATCTGCTCGGCAAGGCCAAGGCCAAGGCCAAGGAAGAGGGCCTCTGGAACTTCTTCTTGCCCGACGCCGAAACCGGCGAAGGCCTCAGCAATCTCGACTACGCCTATATCGCGGTCGAACTCGGCAAGGCGCCGCTCGCCTCCGAAGTGATGAACTGCTCGGCGCCCGACACCGGCAACATGGAAGTGCTGGAGCGCGTCGGCACCCCTGAGCAGAAAGAGAAGTGGCTCAAGCCGCTGCTCAACGGCGAGATCCGTTCGGCCTATGTGATGACCGAGCCGAACGTCGCTTCGTCCGACGCCAAGAACGTCTCGACCTCGGCCGTGCTCGACGGCAACGAGTGGGTGATCAACGGCGAGAAGTACTACATCTCCGGTCTCGGCGATCCGCGCTGCAAGATCATGATCGTGATGGTCAAGACCGATCCGACCGCCGCGCCGAGCAAGCAGCAGTCGCAGATCCTGGTGCCGGTCGACACCCCCGGCGTCGAAGTGCTCGGCCCGATGCACGTGTTCGGCCACGACCACTCGCCGCGCGGCCACATGCACATGCGCTTCAACAATGTGCGGGTGCCGAAGGAGAACATCCTGCTCGGCGAAGGCCGCGGCTTCGAGATCTCGCAGCTGCGCCTCGGCCCCGGCCGCATCCATCACTGCATGCGCACCATCGGCAAGGCCGAGAAGGCGCTCGACCTGATGGTGGCGCGCGGCCTGACCCGCGAGGCGTTCGGCAAGAAGCTGGCGCATCTCGGCGGCAACCTGCAGATCATCGCGCAGGCGCGCTGCGAGATCGAAGCGATGCGGCTGATGGTGCTGAAGGCAGCCAAGGCGATGGACGTGCTCGGCAACAAGGAAGCACGCGTCTGGGTCAGCATGGTCAAGGCGATGGTGCCGGAGCGCGCCTGCAAGATCATCGACCAGGCGATCCAGATGCACGGCGCCACCGGCATCTCGCAGTGGACCCCGCTCGCCGAGATGTACACCGACGTTCGCCACCTCCGCTTCGCCGACGGTCCGGACGAAGTGCACTGGATGGTGGTCGGCCGCCACGAGCTGACGCTGTAAGCGACCGCTGTCAGTGTGACGACATCAGGGCCGGGGGCATTGTCCCCGGCCTTGTTATTTGTGGGATGCGCGGCGCGAGGCCGGCCTCACGTTGAACTCACGCCTCAGCGAAACTTCTTCTTCGCCTTCTTCTTGAACGGTGGGTTCTTGGCCGATGGATCAGCGCGGCGGGCCTTGCTGACATAGGCCGGCTTGTCGCCCTTCGCCTTGCTCGCCTTGAAGCCGTCTTTCTTGAACGGCTTGGCTTTGAAATCGCCCTCGAACGACTCCTCGCCGCGCGCCTTGAAGCCCTTATCCTTGAAGCTCTTGTCCTTGAACCGCGCCGGCTTGCCGCCGCGTGGAGCGTCGTCGTGCGGCGCGCGCTTGCCGGGGCGCGGCGCGTCCTGCTCGCGCGGATCGGGCAGCGGTTCGCCGGACAGCGGCGACCACGAGTCGGGGCGCTTGGCACGTCTCGCGTCGCGATCCGGCTTGCGGTCCGCATCCGGCCGCGGCGGACGCTTGTCCTCGCGCGGCGGGATCGGCTTGGCGCCGATCAGCGGCTCGATCCGGATGTTGTCGTCGTGATCCGGCCGCTTGATCTGCGCCGTGAACGCGTCCGCGGCGGCGGGCGAGATCTCGAACTCAGTGGTGGTATCGAGGATGCGGATCGCGCCGATGTCCTGCCGGGTGATGCCGCCGCGGCGGCAGATCATCGGCAGCAGCCAGCGCGCCTCGGCGTTCTTGCGCTTGCCGATCGCGGCGCGAAACCACACGCCGCCCGCCATCGCGTGCTTCTCGCCGGCCTTGGCCGAGCGTGTCCGCGGCGCCTTGTCGCGCGCCTCGTGATCGCGCGGCTCGCGCGCGGCCTTGCCGCTACGTTCGTCGCGGCCGCGGGCCGGGCGTTCGCCGGGATCGAGAATGTCCTCCGGCGCCGGCATCCGCGCCCGCACGACCCTCGCCAGCGCCACTGCGATCTGCTCGGGCGAGCGCTCGGCGAGCAGCGCCTGCGCCAGTGCCTGATCTTCGGCGGTCGGCTCCTCGGTGAACAACGGGTCCTGCAGCATGCGCTGCTGATCGAGGCTGCGGATTTCGTCGGCCTGCGGCGCGGTGCCCCAGTTCGCCTCGATGCCGGCGAGCTGCAGCAGCAGCTCGGCGCGCCGCCGCCGCGCCGGCGGAACTAACAAGACGCTGATGCCCTTGTTGCCGGCCCGCCCGGTGCGGCCGGAGCGATGCTGCATCACTTCGGCGTCGTTCGGCAGCTCGGCGTGAATGACGAGGCCGAGGTTCGGCAGATCGATGCCGCGCGCCGCGACGTCGGTGGCGACGCAGACCCGGGCCCGGCCGTCGCGCAGCGCGTTGAGCGCACCGGTGCGTTCGTTCTGGGTGAGTTCGCCGGACAGCGCCACCACGGCGAAGCCGCGTTCCAGCAGCGCGGTCTGCAGATGCGTCACCGCGCTGCGGGTGTTGCAGAACACGATCGCGGTCGGGGATTCGACGTAGCGCAGCACGTTGACCACGGCGTGCTCGACGTCGCTCGGCGCGATGCGGATGGCGCGATACTCGATGTCGGCGTGGCCGCCCTCGGCGCCTTCGACCTCGATCCGCATCGCGTCGTGCTGATAGGTCTTGGCCAGCGCGATGATGCCGCGCGGCAGCGTCGCCGAGAACAATAGGGTGCGGCGGGTCTCGGGCGTGGTTTCGAGGATGAACTCCATGTCCTCGCGGAAGCCGAGATCGAGCATCTCGTCGGCCTCGTCGAGCACCACGGCCTTGAGCTGCGAGACGTCGAGCCGGTTGCGGCGCAGATGGTCGCACAGCCGCCCCGGCGTGCCGACCACGATGTGGGCGCCGTCTGCCAGCTCGCGCTGCTCGCGCCGCGGGTCCATGCCGCCGACGCAGGAGACGATGCGGGCGCCGGCGTGGCGATACAGCCAGCTCAGCTCACGGTGCACCTGCAGCGCCAATTCGCGGGTCGGCGCCACGATCAGCGCCAGCGGTGCGGCGCCGGGCTCGAACTGCTCGGCGTCGCCGAGCACGTCGCGTGCGATCGCCAGCCCGTAGGCGACGGTCTTGCCGGAGCCGGTCTGCGCCGACACCAACAGGTCGCGGCCGACCGTGTCGGGCGCCAGCACCGCGCTTTGCACCGGCGTCGCCTGGAGATAATTACGCTCCGCCAAAGCTCGCGCGAGCGGCGGGGGACTGGTCGGAAATGTCACGAACGACAACCTTCTGGGCGATCACGCCGAATGGGAAATCCCGGGACCGGATCGGTCGACCGGCGGGCCTTGGACGATGCACGTCGCAACAAGCCGCCGATGATGGGAGGTTGCGCTCTTTTAGGCTAATCCTGGTCCCGGCGCCATTGGTTCCTCACCCAGGTCCGATGAGCGGCCCCAAAAGCCCCCGGTAATGGCTGTGGCGCCCCACGTTCGCCTAGCGGCGACGCGTGGCCGCGAGTTCGATGACGCGCGCGGCCTCGGCAAGGTCGGCGGTGGCGAAGCCTTCGGTCATGGCGGCGCGCAGCCGCTCGAGACGCTCAAGCGGAGCCGAACTGTCCCGATGCGGGGAAGCCGAGACGAGACTGACGAGGGCCCGCAATTCCAGCATCGGCGAGCCGAGCGCGTGCGCCAGATCGGCCGCTTTCTCGAGGTCGTGGCCGCCCGCATCATCCTGCGGGTCCGCCGCCAGCAGCAGCGATCCGCGAAGCCGGTACAGTTCCGGCCCGCAAAACAGCGTCTTGTTGATCTCGGTGATGTCGAGCGCTTCGTTCAGCAAAGCCAACGCATCCTCGACCGCGCCTTCGGCACCAAGTGTCTCGGCGAGCAGCATCAGGCCGTAGGGCCGGATCAGCTCGGCGCCCGTGGCGCGATAATCGTCCAGCCCAGCTTTAATTTCGACTACGCCCGCTGCCGGGCGGACCAGCCTGCCGGTGGCCCAGCCGCGCAATATCCGCCCCCAGGCACTCCAATAGGGGAAGCGATAGCTCTGGCCGATCTGAATCGCCTGCTCGGCGGCCTGGAGCGCTTCGTTCGGCTCGCCACGGCTCTGCCTGATCGAGGCCTCAAAGCTGAGCGCGAAGCCGAGGCTGTGGGGATGATTGAGCTGGATCGCCCGCGCCATCGCCTCTGCGCTGTCCGCGACGGCAGTATCCGGCAAACCGACGAACCACTCGGTCCAGGCGAGATTGCATTGCGCCAGAACCGCCGGATCGGAGCCATATTCGAACCGATGGTGATGATGCCGATCGGGATCGTACAGCTGCAGCGCCTGCTTCAAAGTCTCCTTCGCGCTACTGAATTGGCCGAGATAGAACTGGGTCAGTCCAAGCGGCCGCTTGGACTGCAACTGAAGGCCGTCGTCGCCGGCGCGCTCTGCCTGTTCGATCAATCGCACGCCGCATTGATGCGCCTTTTCGAGCTGACCTCGCACGATGAAGAACATCATGAGCCCATAAAGGGCCCTGAACAGCAGCCGGTGCTCGCCCAGTCTCCAGCTGAGCTGATAGGCGCGGGTGAAGACTTCCTCCACCTGCGGCGCGGCATTCCCCTTGATGGCGAGAAGTTGCGAGCCGCGCTCCAATTCGAGCGATAGTTCTCGCCGTGCCCGCTCGGTCGTGTCGGGTAATCGGCGAAGGATCGCAAGAGCGCTGGCAAAGTGGCTGGCAGCCTCGACATTGGCCGAACGCTCGGCGGCCTTGTTGCCGGCCGCCTCCCAATGCGCGATCGCCGCTTCCGCAAGATCCGCGGCTGCATAATGCTCGGCCAGGACCTCGGGAGTGGCCGCGACGACATCAGCGAATTGGGTGGAGATGACTTCCGCGATTCTGCGGTGCATCGATCGTCGCTCGCTTTTGAGCAGCGAGTCGTAGGCAGCCTCCTGGATCAGGGCGTGCTTGAACGAGTATTTGGCCTGAACCTGCGTTCCGTGCTGATGGATGAAGCCCTGGCGCAACAGTTCGTCGAGCTGCGCGCGGAGCGCTTGCTGACTCTCTCCGGTGACGGCCGCCAACACTTCGCTGTCGAACGTCCGGCCCAGCGTCGCGGCGACCTGCGCCAGCGGCTTTGCGATCTGAAGGCGGTCGAGCCTTGCCGCCAACGAGCCACGGAGCGTGGATGGAATGCTATCGACGAGCGCCGTCAATCGCACCGGATCATGATCTGCAGAAGAAGCCCCAGCGAGAACCGCTTTGGTGAGCTCTTCGATGAACAACGGAATTCCGCCGGTCTTGGCGACGATCGACGCGATGATGTCTTCCGGGACGGTCGAGGTCTCGGCAATCTGTGCGGTCAGCGCTCTTGCTTCGTTCTTGGAGAGGCGGCGCAGGCCCAGCCGGGTCACCTGCGGTCCCAGCAGCCAATCGGCCGTCAATTCCGGCCGGAACGTAAGGATGGCCATCACCCGCCAGTTCGAGAGCCGTTCCACGATGTGCCGGAGCAGGGTGGTGGTGGACGCATCTGCCCAATGCAGATCCTCGATGACGAGGACGACAGGAACGTGCTCGGATTGTTTGAGGACCCACTGCGTCAGCACTTCCAGCAGCAGTTCGCGCCGCCGGGCCGGCGGGATGTCCTTGATCGCGGCGGAAATCGGCAACTCGAGTAGCTCGGCAACCAGCGCCGTGGCCTCCGGGGTGATCGTCTCCAAGCCGACGAAGGCGCGCTGCAGATTCGCCGCCAATTCGTCGGCATCCGCCTCGCCGTCGGGTCTCACGACGCGACGGATCATCTCGATGATCGGATAGAATGCGCTGGAGCGGCTGTATGCCGAGCAGTAACAGGTCATCGGCAGAAACGTCGCCGGATCGAGGCGGGCCTTGAATTCCCGCACCAGCCTGGTCTTGCCGGCGCCGGCTTCGGCGGTGATCTGCACGACCTGGCCTTCACCATCCTGTGCGCGGAAGAAGCGGTCCTGTAGCAGCGCCAGTTCCTGTTGGCGCCCGATCATCTTGTGGCTGGCGGCAGGCCGTTCCCGGACCGCCTCAGTCCGCTCGCCGGCAACCTCAAACAGATGCAGCAGTTCATCGAGGCCGCGGACCTGCTGCAATCCGAGATCGATGAGATCAAATCGTTCGCCGAGGAGTTGCGCGGTCTGATTGGTGATTATCAAACGATCAGGAGCGGCGAGGCTCTGCACCCTCGAGGCAATATTAGGCGTTTCGCCGAGGATACCCATTGCCTCGAAACTGTCCGAGGATCTGAGGTCGCCTGCGATGACGATTCCGGTGTGCATGCCCATCCGCACGTGGATCGCCTTCATCTCCTCTTCGGCATTGAAGCGCTGCAGATTGTCGAGAAGTGCAAGGCCGGCGCGCGTGGCCCGGATCGGATCGTCCTCATGGGCGAAGGGAAAACCGAAACATATAAGGATGCCGTCGCCGATATAGCGGACGATGCAGCCATCGAATTGACGTACCGCGCTCGCGCAGATGTCGCGGTAGCAATAGATGACCTCCTTGAAGTCTTCTTCGTCGAGACGGACCGACATTTCGGTCGAGCCGATCATATCGACGAACAAAATCGTGACCTGGCGCCGCTCCGGTCGCTGATCGCGAACGGGCGCAAAGCCGCTCGACGCACCGGTGACGGCCGTCTCTGAAGCCTCGATGAGGGAGGCGCCGCAGCCGCCGCAGAAGTGCGACCCGAGCGGGCTCCGAAATCCGCAACTCTGGCAATGCAGGCTGAGCTTTGCGCCACAACGTGGGCAGAAGCTCGCCTCCGTCGGGGCCGAGAAGCCGCAGGCAGAGCAACGCATACTGATTAGTGTCCGTTGCTATTTAGACGATAGTATGATTAGCTCACTCCCATCTCTAACGATCGAACATTGGACGACAGGGGCTTAGATTCGTTCATCTCACAGCGAAATGGTTCAAGGCCATGGCGCAAATCGAGAATCCGTTCGCCCTCGAGCAGCCACTAAAGCTCTCGATCTGTTTTACTGAGACCTGCAACCTCGCGTGTCAGCACTGCTATTCCGATTGCTCGCCTGACAAGGCGGGAGCGGAATTGAGCAGCGAAGACTGGTCACGCTTTCTCGATGAGATTGCCGAACTCGGCGTGATCTATCTCTACATCGAAGGCGGTGAGCCATTTCACCGGCCGGACTTCCTGCCGTTTTTGGCATCCGCATCCGGCCGGTTTCTCACCGAGGTGCGTACCAATGGCACGCTGATCACGCCGCAGACGGCCCGCTACCTGAAGGACATCCGAGTCGGCATCGTGCTGGTCGATCTATTCAGCGCACGAGCGGAGGTGCATGATGAGATCACGGGCGTATCCGGGAGCCACGCTCGCGCTTGCGACGGGATCAGCTCCATGTTGCAGGCCGGCATCGAGGTGCAGACTCTGTGCATCCTCAGCCGCAAGAACGTTGCCGATCTTCAAGGTTACATCGATCTCGCCGACCGGCTTGGGGTCAAAACTGCTGGGGTTTTGCGCCCTTATCCCCTCGGCCGAATGAAGTATCGCTGGGCGGAGTTCGCGCTGTCTCTGGACGAGATGCACGCGGCGCTCGACGCGCTCCGCCTGCCGCCCGGCATGAAGCTGATGCAGTCATGGCATCCGAATGACGGCAACTCCTGCTGGCAGATGGCGGCAGTGAATGCCTTCGGAGATTCGATCGGCTGCGCTTATCTGCGCGAGTACGTCAACTACGGCAACATCAAGCAGGTCTCCTTCATGGAGACCTGGGAGCATCCGCTCTACCGGGAACTCAGATCCGGGCGCGTCAAGGATAGTTGTCCGAGTTGTGCATCCAGCCAAGGTTCGCACGGAGGGTGCCGTGCGACGGCCTATGCGTTTCACGGGGCTTGGGACGCCCCCGATCCGTTCGATAAGGTGCTGAACAGGGGAGTAGACCTGCGTGTCCTACCCGAATGGCTGTTACAACCACACCCAAAACCTCCGACTGCGACCACTTAAGGAAATGAAGAGCTGCGTGGTGTTTCGGCCTGATCCGCCGAAGTTGTTCATGCTGAATCTGAACGCGTGGTTTATCCTCGAACTCTGCGACGGCGGCACCGCCGAGCAGATCGAGCAGAAATACGTCGAGCAGGTTGCGGCCAAGAACCGGGAGGAGGAGGCGCGAAATCACCTCAGAGCTGGAATTCAGCGATTGCAGGAACAGGGATTGATCGAACTGACACACCAAGGAGATTGATCATGGCCAACATCGAGTCCTCCGGACTTGCCGCCAGTTTGATTGCTGGCGAAACGCTGGTGCCTCCAACCGTTGCGGCAATTGAGCCGGAGGTCCGATCGGGTGGTTTCTTTCCATTCTGCGATCTTCTCAAGCATGGCGAAGGCAAGCAGGAGATCGAGAGTCTCCTGAATGACAGCGTGCTGCTGGGAGCTCTGGTGATCGAGTGGGGCTACGATGTTCCTTTCAACAAGCATGACGAGTTTCGGAAATGGCTGATCGCCAACGAGCAGAAGCTCGATCAGGTAACCCCCGAGGGGGTCACCTATCGCGGGACCTACGCGGTTTCGTCGACGAGTGAAAAGGGCAGTGGCCTCTACCGTACGATCTGGGCATTCCGGACGCTCGCGGCGCTACAGACGTTCAACGATGCGATGCACGCGGGTACTGATTTTGCCCGTCTGATCCACGATCTGTCGAGTTATCGAGATCGCGAGCGCGGTGCCGCAAACAGTCAGCAGATCTATCAACCGGTTCGCTGCGCCGATCGGCTAGGATGATCAAACTGGCATTGTGACCAACCATTCTGGACGGCAGAGCGGAGGCCTCCGCTCTGTGGCTGGCAAGCGGCCCCGGCAAACGTGTCGGGTGAGGAGGAACGGGCTTGAGTCTCGTTGGGGACTTGGCCCGTCGAAACATTGATGACGTCGATGACAACGAACCTGGGTCGCAGGTCGACCAAGATAATTGATGTCGTCCGTGCCCACCGGCTGTTTCAGGATCTTGCGCCCGACGCGCTCGACCAGCTCTGTCGTTCCGCATGCATCGTCCGGTTCAGACGGGGAGAGACGATCTTCCTCAAGGGAGACGCAGCCAACGCTCTCTTCATCGTGGTCGAAGGCGCGATCCGGGTGAGCTCGGGGTCGGCCGATGGACGCACCGCGATGCTCAATCTGATCGGCAATGGCGAGATTTTTGGTGAAGTTGCCGTGTTGGACGGGTTGCCGCGGACGACGGATGCCATCGCGCACTGCGATTCCGTCTTGCTGTCGATCGCGCGGCGCGAACTCCTCGATCTGATCAACATGCAGCCTCATCTGATGATGAAGCTCATTGTTCTGCTCTGCGGGCGGGTTCGCGCGACCAGTCAGCAGGTCGAATGGTTGATGCTGCAGTCGATGCCGGCTCGGCTCGCCGGCACGATCATGCGGTTGGCGGAGCGTGACACCGACCGGGCTCGGCTTCGTATCGAGCTGACCCAGCAGCAGGTCAGTGAGATGGCTGGGATGTCACGTGAGAGCGTCAACAAGCAGCTGGCGCGCTGGGCTTCGCAAGGGTGGATCAGGCTTGGACCGCAGACCTTGGAGATTGTTCAGCCGGACGTCCTTCGTACGGTTGCGGGTGAAGGTTGATTAGCTCTTTGTCTCCTGTTGGTGGATAAGCCGGCCGCCTCAGGCGGCGTCGCGAAGCTGGGCGGGGGCCACCAGGATCGACCGCCGAGGCAGTCGATTGTCACCATAGCGCGCCACGCCGGCGGCCGCGATTTGAAGGACCACGCCGCCGATCCAACTGGCGGCGAGCAGGGAAAGCCAAACGGCCGGAGGGTCTGCGCCGATGACGAGCACACCGACCGATGTCAAAGCCATGACCGAGGTTAGAAACGTGCCGGCGGCGCACAGCAGACAAACCGGATCGAGTCCTGAGCGTTGCGTCTCCCGGTACTGAAGTCCGCTCGCGGCGGGAAAGCCGATCCCGCCTGCCACCACAATGACCAGCGACGCCCATTCGGACTGCAGGACGCCAATGTTGGCATGACCGACCGAAGCCGCGACGAATGTGCCGCAAGCAAGTCCGGCCATTGCAAGACCGATCCGCTCGATGAGTTGCGTCATATGCCTAATCGTATCCATGATGCTCGCTCCCGAACCATCTCCTTTGCTCACTGTAGTTCGAGGTAGCGCGCACCGTTGTGAACTGGTTCACACCGTCGACACTGCCGCTATCAAGGATCGGTGACATGAGCCGATCATCTGGCGGCTGGTAATCGAGTCTGACGTCGAACTTCACGAGGTTCATCTGTGGCCGTCGCTGATGCGCCGCTGCCGCTGTCTTCATTGTGCATTAACCACGCGGCCGAAATGCTGCTGTGCAATTTATCAGTTGTTGTCTGCTGCCGTGCAACTCGTGGTGTAAGTGAGTCACTGGCGCGTCCTGGAGGCGTGACAATGCACAAGAGACGACCTGAGGAAACGCACTACGCCGCGGGATCGCCGGATCAGCCGGAGACCGCGGGGCTGCAGCGCGAGCTGGCCGAGGCCAAGCAGGCGCTGGAGACGCTGTACGCCGCGCTCGACAATGTCGACGCCGGGTTGTTGATTCTGAATGAAGAGCTGCGCGCCGTTTACAGCAATCCGGTGCTGCACGTGATGTTCAGGGCCAACAGCGCCGAAGAGATCCGGCAGAACCGTCCGCTCTATGCCGAGATGCTTGCCGCCTCCGCGCAGGCGGTCGCCGTCAATCTCGACGACTACGTCTCGCGGCGACTGGCCTGGGTGCAATCCGGCGATCCGAAGCCCATGGATCTTGCGATGACCGACGGCACCGCGCTGCGCTGCCATCTCGCCGTTCTGCCCGGCGGCGGCCGGATGCTGATCTACAGCGATGTCACCGACATCGTGCGTAACGCCGAGGAGCTGGAACGGTTGGCGACCACCGACGGCATGACCGGGGTGTACAATCGCCGTCACTTCCTGACGCTGGCCGACCGTGAATGGTCGCGCGCCCGCCGCTATGATCGGCCAATGTCATTCCTGATGATCGACATCGATTACTTCAAGGCGATCAATGACGGCTTCGGGCATCAGGTCGGCGACGAGATGATCGTGCATCTCGCCAGGCTGGCGCGCGACTGCAAGCGGGATTGCGACGTGCTGGCGCGGCTCGGCGGCGAGGAGTTCGCGCTGCTGCTGCCGGAGACCGATCTCGCCCAGGCGGAAGTCGTCGCCGAACGGCTGCGCCGCGAAGTCGCCGGCAACGCTCTGGTGGTCGCCTCGCACGCGATCCCTGCCACGGTGAGCATCGGCGTCGCCACCGCATTGCCGGGCATGAAGGACGTCTCCGATCTGATGAAGGCCGCCGATCAGGCGCTGTACGACGCCAAACACGCCGGCCGCAACCGCGTCATCTGCCGCGCCTGTCACGATCCGGCGCCGCCCCTGGTGCCAGCCCTCACGCCGCGCTGCGAGGCGGCGGCGATGAGGTGAGGTCCAGGCTTTATCGTACCCGCATGAGTACGGCTTTTCCTGCTATTCAACCTCCCTCAATAGCAGCGAATCAAATCCCGGCTCTGTTCGGCTGGGACGAGCCGTGGGGTCGCAATGAGGGAGCCGCAGCCTTTCGTGATCGGGGCCACCGGGATGGTCGGTGGTGCGATCGTTCGTCGGTTGATCGCGGAGGGCGCGCAGCCGGTGGGGCTGTCGCGGCAGGCCCGGCCGCCGGCGGATGGTGTGCGGTGGATCGCGGGGGATCTCAGCGATCTGAGCCGTGTCCCGCTGCCGCCGCTCGATGTGGTGTTCGCGACTGCGCCGGTCGGGCGCGTTGCCGATGCGGTGCCGGTGCTGGCGGCGGCCGGGATGACCCGGCTTGTGGTGTTCACCTCGACCAGCATTGAAACCAAATGGGATACGCCCGATCCCGACGAACGCGCTTTCATTCGCGACTGGGGCGCCGGCGAAGCGCGCGTCATCGAGGCCTGCGCGGCCCACAATGTCGGCTGCACCGTTCTCCGGCCGACCCTGATCTATCTCGAAGGCCGCGACGGCAATGTCAGCCGGATCGCCGGACTGATCCGGCGCTTCCGGTTCTTTCCGCTGATGGCGGGCGGAGAGGGGCTTCGCCAGCCGGTGCATGCCGATGATCTGGCTGCAGCGGCGGTCGCTGCCGCGGCGCGGCCGCATGCGATCGGCAAGACCTACAATTTGCCGGGCGGCGAGACGCTGACCTATCGTGAGATGGTCGGCCGGATTTTCGACGGGCTCGGCCTGCCGCGCATCATCGTGCCGGTGCCGGATTGGGCATGGCGGATGATCCTGCCAGTGGCGGTGAAGGTGTTGCCTGGGCTGTCGGCCACGATGGCGACCCGGATGGCGAAGAATATGACGTTCGACGTCGGCCCGGCTGCGGCCGATCTTGGCTTTCAGCCGCGCCGGTTTCGGCCGCAGTTCAGGTCGAACTGACTACTGATTGGCCGCGATCGCGATCTGAGGTTGGCCGCGCCAGCTCAGGCCGCCGGCAGTCTGGGCCGTGGCCAGAAACGCCACGGTCGCGAGGACAGCCAGAAGATATCTTCCGAAGTCGGACATCATCGCGGCAGCTCCTGGTCAGCCCCCGCCGTGATACTCCCGGTTTATGGTTAATGGCTTGCTAACGCGCCACCAACCGGCCCGGTCAGGCCGGCTTGCCGATCGTCACATTGAGGGTGCCGATGCCGTCGACGCCGCAGGCGATGCTGTCGCCGGGCGACAGCGCCGCGACGCCGGCCGGGGTACCGGTCATGATGATGTCGCCGGCGGCGAGCTCGACCTGCGCCGAAAGCTTGGCGATGATCTCCGGCACGTTCCAGATCATCTCCGACAGATCGCCGGTCTGCCGCTCGGTGCCGTTGACCGACAGCCAGATCTTGCCGGTGGCCGGATGGCCGATTTCGGAGGCCGGGCGCAGCGCGCCGCACGGCGCCGAGGCGTCGAACGACTTGCCGATCTCCCAGGGCTGCTCCTTCTTGCGCGAGGCGATCTGCAGGTCGCGGCGGGTGAGGTCGATGCCGACCGCATAGCCCCAGACGTGATCGAGCGCCTTCTCGACCGGAATGTGCAGCCCGCCGCTCTTCAGCGCGACCACCAGCTCGACCTCGTGGTGCAGATCCTTGGTCAGCGGCGGATACGCGATGGTGGCACCATCGGGCGCGACCATGTCGGCGTGCTTGGCGAAGAAGAATGGCGGCTGGCGCTCGTCATTGCCCATCTCGCGGACGTGTTCGAGATAGTTGCGGCCGACGCACCAGATCCGGCGCACCGGAAAGCGGTCGGCCGAGCCGGCGACGGCGAGGGCGGGCTGCGGCGGCGGGGCGATCACGAAACCAGCATTGCTCATGAGTGTCTTTCGCAAGCCAAGGAGGCGGGGCGGGAGGGCGCGGGATCAGGTCCGGTCAGGTTAGGCGGTGGCGGCGGCCGGCGCCAGCGGCGCGGTGTGGCGCTGCTGCAGCCGGAAGAACGAGGCATAGCGGCCGCCGCGGCGCAGCAGGTCGTCATGGCGGCCCTGCTCGACGATCTCGCCGGCTTCGACCACCAGGATGGAATCGGCATGCATGATGGTGTGCAGCCGGTGCGCGATCACGATGGTGGTGCGGCCGCGGGCGAGATGATCGATCGCCTCCTGCACCAGCTTTTCCGACTCGGAGTCGAGCGCCGCAGTGGCTTCGTCGAGCAGGACGATCGGCGCGTCGCGCAGCAGCGCGCGGGCGACCGCGATGCGCTGGCGCTGACCGCCCGACAGTTGTGCGCCGTGCTCGCCGACCGGAGTGTCGTAGCCGAGCGGGAAGCTCATGATGAAGTCGTGCGCGCAGGCGGCCTTCGCGGCGGCGACGATCTCGTCGTCGGTGGCGCCGAGTTTGCCGAACGCGATGTTGGCGCGGACGGTGTCGCGGAACAGATAGACGTCCTGGCCGACATAGGCGGTCTGCTGCCGCAACGACTCGCGCGAGATGGTTGCGGTCGACTGTCCGTCGATGCGGATCTCGCCGGATTGCACTTCGTACAGCCGCAGCAGCAGCGCCAGCACCGTCGATTTGCCGCCGCCGGAAGGACCGACCAGCGCGGTCGTCTGGCCGGGCTCGGCGACGAAGCTCATCGCGTTCAGCACCGGCTCGTCGGGCCGATAGGCGAATGAGACGTGGTCGAACTCGACCCGCGCCTTGGTGAGTTGCAGGGCCGGCTTGTGGCTATCGTTCGGCTCGCTCGGCGGGCTGTCGATGATCTCGAGCAGCATCCGGGCGCCGACCAGACCACTGTTGAGTTCGATATTGAGCCGCGCCAGCCGCTTAGCCGGCTCGTAGGCGAGCAGGAACGCGGTCAGGAACGAGAAGAACTCGCCGGGCGTGGCGCCGGTCGCGACCACGCGGTAGCCGCCATACATCAGCGACGCCGCCACCGCGAAGCCGCCGAGCGTTTCCATCAGCGGACTGGAGCGGTTCGACACCTTCGCCATCTTGTCGGCGTTGGCCTGCACCGCGGCGATGTTGGCGTCGATCCGGTCGCTCATGGTCTTTTCGAGCGAGAACGCCTTCACGGTGCGGATGCCTTGCAGCGACTCCTGCATCGTCTCGAGAATCTGCGCGTTGCCGGTGAACTGCGTCAGCGCCAGGCCCTTCACGCGCTTCACCAGCTTGCGCACCACAAACGCCGCCGGCGGCGCGACCAATAGGCCGAACAGCGCCATGAACGGATCCTGCACCACCATCACGATCACCAGACCGATCAGGGACAGGAAATCGCGGCCGATCGCGTTGATCAGCAGGTTGAGCACCTCAGTGACGGAGTTGGCGCCGGCGGTGAGGCGCGCGAGGAACTCGGACGAATGCCGCTGCGAGAAGAAGCCGATGCTTTCGCTCATCAGCTTGTGGAACATTCGCCGCTGATTGTTGGCAAGGATCGCGTTCTTGATCTGGGTGAGGATCACCGACTGGCCGTAAGTTGCCGCGCCCTTCAGGCTGAACACCACAAGGGTGACGACCGACCAGAACATGATGCCCTGCAGGTCGCGATCGACATAGGCCTGGTTGATCACCTTGCCGAGCAGGAAGGCCGAGCCGGAGGTCGCGGCCGCAGCGATCGCCATCAGGCCGAAGGCGAGCGCGTAGCGCCGCCAATAGGCGGCGGCCTGTTCCATCACCAGGCGGCGGATCAGCTGCCACGCGCCATACGGGTCGTCAGTGATCTTGCGTGGGGCTTCGGTCATTCCCGCATTCCATCGACGGCGTCGGACAAGGGTCGCGCGCGAGGAAGGCGTGCGTCTTGGCGGAGTCCTTGCCCCCGATGGGCCGGATTTTCAAGCCAAAACGGCGGAACCCGAGGCGTTGTCAGGCCGGAATCGCTTGCAATTCAACCGCTTGGCGTTGGCGCAGCAGCTTTTCCTCCCACGCCAAAGCGTGGGCCGCGATGGTGTCGAGATCGTCGTAACGCGGGGTCCAATCCAGCATGCGGCGGATTCGGCTGGTGTCGGCGACCATCGTCATGATGTCGCCGGGCCGGCGCGGTGCCGCGGCGACGGCGAAGTTGCGGCCTGCGACGCGCTTCACCGCATTGATGGTTTCGAACACCGAATAGCCGTGGCCATAGCCGCAATTCAGCGTCACCGGACCGCCGCCCGCGCGCAAGTAACCGAGCGCGGCGCCGTGCGCTTCAGCAAGATCGGTGACGTGAATGAAGTCGCGAATGCAACTGCCGTCCGGGGTCGGATAGTCGGTGCCGTAGACGTCGATCCGGCTGCGCTGCCCGGTCGCAGCTTCCACAGCAATTTTCAACAGATGCGTGGCGCCCACGGTGGCAAGCCCGATCCGGCCCAGCGGATCGGCACCGGCGACGTTGAAGTAGCGCAGCGCCACGTAGTTGAGGCCGTAGGCTTCCGCCGCGTCATGCAGCATGATCTCGGTCATCAGCTTGGAGCGGCCATACGGCGACAGCGGCCGTGTCGGCGCGTCTTCGCCGACCGGAACCCGGTCCGGGTTGCCGTATACCGCTGCGGTCGAGGAGAAGATGAAGTTCCTGACGCCGCGCCGCGTCGCGGCGGCGAGCAGATTGCGCGACGTCGAGGTGTTGTTGCGATAATAGCCGAGCGGATCGCGCATCGAGTCCGAGACGATCACCGAGCCTGCGAAATGGATGATGGCGTCGACGCGATGCGAGGCGATCACGCCGTCGATCAAGTTTTCGTCGCCGGCATCGCCGATGAACAGCGGAACGCCCTCAGGCACAAACTGCGAAAAGCCGTTGGAGAGGTTGTCGATCACCACCACGCTTTCGCCGGCCTCGACCAGCGCCAGAACCGTGTGGCTTCCGATGTAACCGGCGCCGCCGGTGACGAGTACGGTCATCGTGGTTTCCGTCCAAGGTGCTGGTTCGTCTGGCGCATTTGCCCCAGCCTGTCGACAAACAATGGAATTGCGGTATAGCGGGGCCGCCTCAGCGGCGAATTGCCAGCGTTTTTGCCGGGGATTCGACTCTATGGTTGTCAATCCTGTAACGAAGACCGCGCAATTGCGGGCCTTTTGCGTCAATGTCGGACATCCTCATCATCAAGACCTCTTCCCTCGGCGACGTGGTGCATCAGATGCCCGCGATCACCGACGCTGCGCGCGCGCTGCCGGGCCTGCGCATGAGCTGGGTGGTGGAGGAGGCGTTCGCGCCGCTGGCACGGTTGCATCCCTCCGTGAGCGAGGTGATCCCGGTGGCGACGCGGCGCTGGCGCTCGCATCTGGCGAGCCGCGCCACCTGGCGTGAGATCGGCGATTTCAACACCCGTTTGCGTGAGCCTGAGTTCGACAAGGTGATCGACACCCAGGGCCTGATCCGTTCGGCGATCATCGCCTGGCTCGCGCAAGGCGAGCGCCACGGCTACGACGCGCAGAGCATCCGCGAGCCGCTGGCGTCGCGGTTCTACGACGTCCGCCACAGCGTCAGCCGGTCGCTGCATGCGGTGGCGCGCAACCGCGCGCTTACCGCGCTGTCGCTGGGCTATCAGCCGGCGGACGACATCGACTACGGGCTGATCAAGCCGGCGCGTGGCGCTGATGCGCCTTACGCACTACTGCTGCACGGCACCTCGCGCGTGTCGAAGGAATGGCGCGCGGACGATTGGATCGAGATCGGCCGCTGGCTGCAAGCCCGCGGGTTGCAGCCGGTTCTGCCGTGGGGGACCGACACCGAGCGGCAGACCGCCGAACGGCTGTCGAGCGCGATTCCCGGAAGTCGCGTGCTGCCGCGTCAGCCACTCGATCTCACCGCTGGCGTGATCGCCGGCGCCACGGTGGTGATCGGCGTCGATACCGGCTTGCTGCATCTGGCCGCCAGTTATCGGGTGCCGCTGGTCGGGATCTATGTTGCGACCGATCCGGGACTGACAGGCCCGGTCGGCAGCGGTCCGCTGCGGGTGCTCGGCGGCAAGAGCGGCGGCCCCTCGGCGCGGCAGGCGATCGAGGCAGCGGAGCAGCTGCTCGGTTAGTTGGATGCAGCGGCGCGCTTCATCTCGATCAGCACCTGTTTGACGAAGCCGTCGATGTCTTTGCCTTCGAAGCGAAACCCTGGAATGCCGGCAGCCTGCGCGGCTTCGACATCACTTGCGCTGTCACCGATCACGAAGCTGCGGGTCATGTCGACCGGCCAAGCCTTGGCGAGATCCAGGATCATGCCGGGGCCCGGCTTGCGATGCTCGCAGGCGACACGATAGGCGTCGATCGTTCCTTCGACATGATGCGGGCAGAACCGGATATCGTCGATCTGCGCGCCTTGTGCCTGCAATTCATCCTGCATCCAGCGATGCAAGGCACGGACGTCGTCCTCGCTGAACATGCCGCGGGCGACGCCGGACTGGTTGGTGATGATGAAGACGTAGTAGCCGGCGGCGTTGAGCTGCCGGATCGCCGCGGCGATGCCCGGCATCCAGCGCAAGCGTTCACGCGTGCCGACATAGTGATCATTGTAGTTGATGACGCCGTCGCGATCGAGGAAGGCGGCAGGACGGCGCGGCGCGGACGCGGTCATGGCGACGGCTTGCCCAGCGCGACTTCAATCTCGTCGCAGATCGCATGCGCGGCCATCAGATGAATCTGCTGAACCAGCGCAGTTTCGGGGGCAGGCGCAATCAGAAGATGATCGCACAGCGTGCCCATCGATCCGCCGCTCGGGCCGGTCATGCCGACGGTGACGAGGCCGCGTTGACGCGCGACTTCGAGGGCCGCGAGGATGTTCGGCGAGCGGCCGGAGGTGGTGATGCCGATGAAGACGTCGCCGGGTTGCCCGAGTCCTTCGACCTGCCGGGCGAACACCCGCTCGAAGCCATAGTCGTTGGCGATCGCCGTGAGCGCCGAAGTGTCGGTGGTCAGCGCCACTGCCGGCCAGGCGGCGCGGTCACGCTTGTAGCGACCGATGATCTCCGCGGCGATGTGCTGGGCGTCGGCGGCACTGCCGCCATTGCCGGCGAGCAGAATCTTGCGGCCCTGCTGCAGTGCCTTGATTGATGCCGCAGCGATCGCCCGCGATGCGGACAGCAGCGTTGCATCGCCGGCGGCAGCAGTCATCGCGGCAAGCGAGAGCTGGAAATGGGCGGCGATCTTGTCCTGGCTCACGTCACACCTGAAAGCTGAAACTGAAGGTTTTGGTAAAGCCCAGGGCCGGGGCCGGCGCAACCCAAGGGCTCAGACCTCCGGTGCGATGCCGGCGGCCTCCAGCGCGTGCAGCGCCGCGGTGGTCACGTCCTCGACCGCGATGTCCCGCATACAGCGGTGATGCTCCATCCGGCAGACCGGTTTGTGACAGGGCCGGCAGGGGATATCCCCGGGCGCCTGGATCACCGTCTCGATCGGGTTGAGCGGGGCATAATGCCAGGGGCTGGTCGGGCCAAAGATGCCGATGGTCCGGCTGCCGATCGCGGCAGAGACGTGGAGCAGGCCGGAATCGTTGGAGATCACCAGATCGGCCGCCGCCAGCGCCAGGATGCCGTTGCGCAGGTCTGTGCCGGTGAGATCGCGGACATGCGGGCCGCCGGCCGCGACGATCTCCTGCGCCTTGGCGGTTTCGCCCGGGCCGCCGACCACCCAGACCTCAAAACCACGCTCGGCCAGCGCCTTGCCGGCCTCGACGTAGTAGCTCCAGCGCTTCGCCGGCCCGACAGCGCCGGGCGCGAGCGCCACCACGGTCCGGCCGTGCAGACCGTTCGCCTGCCGCCAGGCCACAATCTCGGCTTCCGGCACCTGAAGCTGCGGCTCGGGCCAGTCCAGCGGCAGTTCCGGCAGCGGCGGCAGCGCCAGCGCGGCGCAGCGGTCGATCATCCGCGGCAACGCCTTCTCGCCGCGTCGCCAGTCATTGAGCAGGCCGAACCGGACCTCGCCAATGAAGCCGGTGCGTTTCGGAATACCGGCAAGCCAGGGCGCGATGGTGGATTTGAAGGTGCGCGGCATCACCACCGAGGCGCCGTAGCCCTGCTGCCGCAGCTTCGCTGCCAGCGCCCGCTCTTCAGACAGCGAGATCTTGCTGCGCGGCAGGTCCCAGACGATGCCCTGGCGCACCCCGGGCATGTAGTCGACCAGCGGCGCGCACAGCGTGGTGGTGAGGACGTCGACCGGCCGGTTCGGCCAGCGGTCCTTCAGGACCCGCACCACGGTGTGGCAGCGCACGAAGTCACCGATCCACATATACGGGACCAGCAGCACCGGGCTGGTCTCGTTGCGGTCCGGCGCGGTCGCCAGGCTGGCT
Source organism: Rhodopseudomonas sp. G2_2311 (assembly GCF_047501505.1). Lineage (NCBI taxonomy): Bacteria > Pseudomonadati > Pseudomonadota > Alphaproteobacteria > Hyphomicrobiales > Nitrobacteraceae > Rhodopseudomonas > Rhodopseudomonas sp. G2_2311. The sequence continues at coordinate 173,242 of NZ_JAZDRK010000004.1, read as the reverse complement.
TTGAGTGATTCGTAATTCATCGCTTGTTCTGTTGCCCTGCCTAGCAGGGGCTGATCGGCCCAGCCGGTTAGCGCCTGCGGCGGCCCGCGTCCAGCCGGCATTTCGCGCCGAGCCCATTCCGCATTCACAGCAATTCAGAGTTGAAGTTGCCTGCCCGGGCGGAGTGGGGCAAAGGTGGCCGCGCAAATCGAGGCGGAGAAGTCATGCTGCTGGTCACCGGGGGCGCCGGGTTCATCGGATCGAATCTGGTCGCGGCTCTGAACGACGCCGGGCGGGCCGACGTCGCTGTGTCCGACTTTCTCGGCCATGACGGCAAGTGGAAGAACCTCGCCAAGCGGCAGCTGGCAGATTTCGTGCCGCCGGCGGAACTCGCCGACTGGCTGAAAGGCCGCAAGCTCGACGCGGTCTTCCATATGGGGGCGATCTCCGCGACCACCGCCACCGATGGCGACATGGTGATGGAGAACAATTTCCGCCTGTCGCTGCGGCTGCTCGACTGGTGCACCGAGACCGGCACGCCGCTGATCTACGCCTCGTCGGCGGCGACCTATGGCGACGGCGAACACGGGTTCGACGATGATTTCTCGCTGGCCGCGCTGAAACAGCTGCGGCCGATGAACCTATATGGCTGGAGCAAGCATCTGTTCGACCTGGTGGTCGCCGAGCGCGCCGCCAAGGGCCACAAGCTGCCGCCGCAATGGGCCGGCCTGAAGTTCTTCAATGTGTTCGGCCCGAACGAATATCACAAGGACACCATGGCCAGCGTGCTGGCGCGGCGGTTCGACGACATCAAGTCCGGCCGGGTGGTCCAGCTGTTCAAGTCGCACCGCGAAGGTATTGCCGACGGCGACCAGCGCCGCGACTTCATCTATGTCGACGACGTAGTGCGGGTGATGATGTGGCTGTTCGCTTCGCCTAGCGTCAGCGGCATCTTCAACGTCGGCACCAGCCATGCCCGGAGCTTCCGCGACCTGATCCTGGCCGCCTATGCGGCGCTCGGCACGGCGCCGCAGATCGAGTACATCGACATGCCGGAACAGATTCGCGGCAGCTATCAATACTTCACCCAGAGCGAGGGCGACCGGCTGCGTGCCGCTGGCTACAATGGCGGATTCACCCCGCTCGAAGAGGCGGTCACGTCTTACGTCACTGGTTACCTCGACCGCAGCGATCGCTTCCGCTGATCGCACGCAACCGTTTGGATTCGGATGTTCAGCTTCGACGCCTTGCTGCAAGCGATCGCTCGTCAGACCGTCCTGTGTGTCGGCGACCTGATGCTCGACGAGTTCGTCTATGGCGAGGTGTCGCGGATTTCTCCGGAAGCTCCGGCACCGGTGATCGCGGTTCAACGCAGCGAGACCAATATCGGCGGCGCCGGCAACGTAGCTCGCAATATCGCGGCGATCGGCGCGCGCTGTATCTTCGTTGGCTTGATCGGTGATGACGCTACCGGGCGTTTTTTGGAATCTGAGCTAGGCAGCGAGCCGCGGATCGAGCCGGTGCTAGTCCGTGATGCCTCGCGGCCGACGACCCGGAAAGTGCGATTCGTCTCCGAGCACTTTTCGACCCACATGCTGCGGGCCGATTGGGAGACGGCGGCGCCGGCCGCTACGGACGTCGAGCAGCGCCTGCTCGATGCGATCCTGCCGCAGCTTGCCCGTGCCGACATCGTGCTGCTGTCCGACTATGCCAAAGGCGTGCTGACGGCGAGGGTCATTCGCGACACGATCGATGCCGCCAAAAAACTCGGCAAGCGGGTGATCGTCGATCCGAAAAGCGCCAACTTCGCGATCTATCGCGGCGCCACGCTGCTGACGCCGAACCGCAAGGAATTCACCGCGGCGACGCGAAGCGCAGCAGCGACCGATGACGAGATTGCCACGGCGGCTCAGGACGCGATGGCGCTCGCCGAATGCGAGGCGATGCTGGTGACCAAGAGCGAGCACGGCATGACGCTTGTGCCGCGCGGAGGCGAACCGATCCATGTGCCGGCGCTGCCGGTAAAGGTGCGCGACGTCTCCGGCGCCGGCGATACGGTGGCGGCTGTGCTGGCCGTGGTGTTGGCTTCCGGGGCGAACTGGGCAACCGCGATGCGGGCGGCGAGTGCGGCAGCGGCGGTGGCGGTGAGCAAGAACGGCACCGCAGTGGTGACGCCGGCCGAACTACGCCGGCGAATCCTGCCGCATGCCTCGCTGGCGGCGGAAGAGAAGATCATCGGCAGCGATGCCGAGCTCGACGAGCGGCTGAAGCAGTGGCGCCGCGAAGGCCTTCGGGTCGGGTTCACCAACGGCTGCTTTGACATTCTGCACCCGGGCCACGTCAAGGTGTTGACCGCAGCGCGCGGTGCTTGCGATCGGCTGATCGTCGGGCTGAACAGCGACGCCTCGGTGCGGCGGCTGAAGGGCGAAAGCCGGCCGGTGCAGCACGAACGCGCCCGCGCCGAGGTGCTCGCCGCGCTCGAAGCGGTCGACCTGGTGGCTATCTTTGAAGAAGATACCCCGCTGCGGCTGATCACGCGGATCGAGCCGAGCGTGCTGGTCAAAGGCGGCGACTACACCCGCGAGCAGGTGGTCGGCCACGAGATCGTTGCGGCCAAGGGCGGCGACGTGCTGCTGGTCGACGTGCTGCCGGGTTTCAGCACCACCTCGCTGGTAGCGCGGGCGCGCGAGGGGCGCTAAGTATTTAACACCATCTAATTGCAGGGCGGGCGATGTTGACACCCATTTCTTCGTTTTCTTATCGGAATTGGCTGATCGCTGCCCACGATGCGTTGGCTACCACGGTGGCAGTCCTTCTGAGTTTCTATCTTCGGTTCGATGGTGATAACCTGTTGGATCGCCTGCCGTTGTTGCTGAAGATCCTTCCCTATTTTGTCTTCTTCAGTTTTCTTGTCTGCTACGTTTTTCAACTTACGACCACGAAGTGGCGCTTCATCTCAATTCCCGACCTGCTCAACATTCTGAGGGCGGCAACCACTTTAACAATCGCGCTTTTGGTGCTTGATTACATTTTTCTTGCGCCGAATATCTACGGTGCGTTTTTCCTCGGGAAAACCACGATCGTCTTGTATTGGTTTCTTGAGGTGTTCTTCCTTGCAGGTTCCCGCCTCGCTTATCGTTATTTCCGCTACACCCGCACACGGAACAAGGCCCGCCGGACGGATGCTGCGCCGACGCTATTGGTTGGCCGGGCTGCTGATGCCGAGGTGTTCCTACGAGGTATCGAAAGTGGAGCAGTCAACAGGCTTTGGGCGGTCGGCATTTTGTCACCCGCATCATCTGATCGTGGGCAGTCGATCCGCAGCATTCCCGTGCTCGGTGGTCTCGACGATTTGGCAGATGTTGTGCAGGATTTCGCTGGTCGAAATAAACCGATCCGCCATGTGGTGATGACGCCGTCAGCGTTTGAGAAAGACGCTGAGCCCGAGGCGATTTTGATAAAGGCTCGCAAGCTGGGACTCACAGTCAGTCGGTTGCCTTCGCTCGAAGAAAGCCGCGATGCGCCGCGCTTGGCGCCGGTTGCTGTCGAGGATCTTCTGCTGAGGCCCAGCGTGAATATCGACTACACCAGACTGGAGGAATTGCTTCGCGGAAAAGCTATCGCTGTCACGGGCGGCGGTGGTTCGATTGGGCACGAAATGTGCGACCGCGTCGCCACCTTTGGTGCCGCTAGGCTGCTCGTAATCGAGCATTCGGAGCCCGCGCTTTACGCTGCAACAGAAGCTCTAGGTGCTCGGGCCAGTAGCACAAAAATCGAGGGCCGGATCGCAGACATCCGTGATCGCGCGCGTATATTTCAGCTTTTTAACGACTTTAAACCTGATCTCGTATTCCACGCCGCGGCGCTGAAGCATGTGCCGATCCTCGAGCGCGACTGGGGCGAGGGCGTCAAGACCAACATTTTTGGCTCGGTCAACGTTGCCGACGCGGCTCGTGCCGCTGGTGCCGAGGCGATGGTGATGATTTCGACCGACAAGGCGATTGAGCCGGTGTCGATGCTTGGCCTCACCAAGCGGTTCGCCGAACTGTATTGCCAAGCACTCGACCGGGAACTCGCCACTTCTTCCGGTGACAAGCGGGCAATGCGGCTGATCTCGGTGCGGTTCGGCAACGTGCTGGCGTCCAACGGTTCGGTAGTGCCGAAGTTCAAGGCGCAGATCGAGGCTGGCGGACCGGTGACGGTGACGCACCCGGATATGGTCCGCTACTTCATGACCATCCGTGAGGCCTGCGACCTGGTGATCACCGCCGCGACCCATGCGTTGAAGTCACAACACACGGATGCGTCGGTATTCGTGCTCAGCATGGGACAGCCGGTGAAGATCGTTGAGCTGGCGGAACGGATGATTCGGTTGTCCGGTCTGCAGCCCGGTTACGACATCGAGATCGTGTTTAGCGGCGTTCGACCGGGCGAACGGTTGCACGAAATTCTGTTTGCCGAGCACGAGCCCACCACCGAGATCGGCGTTCCCGGCGTCATGGCCGCGTGTCCGAACGAGTTGCCCCTCCCTACGCTGCAACAAGGTCTCGCTGCACTCGAAACCGCTATAGCAGCAGGGCGCCAAGAGGACGTCGTGGCGATCTTGAAGGGGGCGGTGCCCGAATTCCGGACCGAGCCAACGGCGCCTGCGCCGTAGCTGCGCCCGTGGCTGACGCGTCACGCTTTACGACGCGCAAACCGCATTAATAGGGCCGCGACCACCGCGGTGCCGACGGCAAGCAGCGCGCCATCGGCGGCGATGGACTTCAGCGCGATCGATAATCCGGCCAGCAACGCCAACGCTAGGTTTGTCAGGAAGACAAGTCTCGTGACTTCGCGTACTGAAAAGCCGTTGTCGGTGGCTCGCTGATAAAAATGGGACCGGTGCGCCAGCCAAAACGGTTCGCGCCGTAGCATTCGCCGCAACAACGTCAGGGTACTGTCGGCGAGATAGTATAGCGGCAGGAGCAGCGCCGCGGTGACATGCCCTTGCAAGGCGAGCTGCAGCAGGCACCAGCCGAGCAGAAGCCCGATCGGCAGGCTGCCGACGTCACCGAGAAAGACCTTGGCGGCGCCTGGCCGGTTGAATGGAGCAAAACCAAGGAGCGCTCCACCGAGCGCCGCCGCAATCAGCATCGGCGACTGCGTCAGCGCTCCGAGCAAGCCGAACACCGCCAGGGCGGCCGTGACCGGCACGCCTTCGGCAGCCGTCATCCAGTCGAGACCATCCATAAAGTTGACGAGATTGACGAACCACAAGCCGCCGATCAGCAGCGCGGTGCGTTCGAGCCACAGCGGTAGGGTGGGAATGATCTGCTCGTCGAACGGCAGCGTGAGCACGACCGCCCCGACACACAGCGCTTGCAGCGCAAAGCGCGGTAGCACAGGAATCGGTCTGATATCATCGACCGCACCAACGATGGCAATGACGACGGTTGCAGCAAATAACGGTAGGAGCGCCAGTAGCGTGGGAGCCGTCAGGCCGAGAGCCAATGCCGTGACTACCAAAGTGGCGACGATGACGGCAATTCCGGCACCCTGCGGCGTTGGGATCTTGTGCGACGAGCGCGCGTTCGGGCGGGCCAGCGCGTAGCGGGCCAACAGCGGCATCAGTGCCCACGTGAGCGCCGCACATCCGACTGCTGCGGACACGAACACGAACAGCGTGACCAAGCTCGTCCCCATCAGTCGTTGAGCCTGACGTTTAAAGACATCCTGTCGCCCGTGGCGCTGCGCATCGCGCTACTCCGGAACTTCGATCGGCGCATCGCCCTTGGCGGCTTTTTCAGCGCTCATGATCCAGATCAGGCCACCGATTCCGCCGACGACGAAGTAAACGGCACCGAACAGCAATGACACCGCGACGCCGTCACTGGGGTTGAGGCCGGCATAGCCGAACGCCAATCCCATGCTGGCTTCGCGTACGCCCCAGCCGGCGATCGAGATCGGGATCATGGTGATCAGCATGATCGGCGGGACGAGCTCGAACAACTGCACGAAGCTGCTCGGCGATTCGATCGCCCGCGCCACGCACCAGGCGATCACCACTGCGAGAACCGGGATGATCAACGAGGTGGCGATGAGGATCGCTGCGCTTTTCGGAGTCGACAGAACCTTCAGGGCGACTTCGGAGCAGCCGCGCATATGGCGGGTGGCCCAGATCCGGTCGAGCAGACCGAACCGCAGAAACGGCAAAGCCAGGAACACGATGCCGGCGCCGAGCGCGGCAAAATCGAGCAGCATCAATCCGAGCCGACCGTCCGCGTTGTCGATCAATCGCAGCGTCCACGGCAGCGTCACGAAGATGATCGCCGACAAGGCGATCAATCCGGTCGCCCGATCGACGAACACCGAATAGGTGGCGGCACGCCAGCCGGCACCGGCCCGCGCCAGCAGCCAGACCCGCACCGCGTCACCTCCGATTGCGGACGGCAACGTCTGATTGAAGAACGAGCCGATCATTGCGTAGCGCATCGAGCGTCCGGCGGTCAGCGGCGCTTCGCAGCACGCACCGATCGCGCGCCAGCGCACCGCGTTGACGAACAGCTGGAAGATCGTTGCAGCGACGGCAGCCGCCAGCCAGCCCAAGCTGGTCGCATCGATCCGTGCGGCGAGGGCGGCAAAATCGGTCTTTCGGAGCGCCAGATACAAGAGCGCCACTGAAACCAGGATCTTGGCTGCTGAAAGCAGAAACCGGCGCATGAGAGATCGCTGGGGTCGGAAGTTAACAGGTCGTCAAGAGCGAGCGGCGCCCGGCCATTGCGAAAGTCGCCGCCTTGGTAGGGACTTGCGTCCGATCTGGCAATAGCGCCCCGGTTCCCCTTGCCGCTTTGGTGGCCGGCTGGCTAAACAGGCGCGCATTGGATCGCGAGGGGCGGAAACGAGATGGCAGAGACACCGGTCCTGGTCACGGGCGCAGCAGGCTTCATCGGCTATCACATCGCCCGGGAGCTGTTGCAGGCGGGGCATGCGGTCGTCGGCCTGGACAGCCTCAACGCCTATTATGACCCGGCGTTGAAGCAGGCGCGGCTCGATCTGCTGACGCCTTATCCGCATTTCAGCTTTGTTCACGCCGATCTGTCCGACCGGAGGACGATCGCAGAGTTGTTTGCAAAACACCGTTTTCCGGTGGTGATCCACCTCGCCGCGCAGGCCGGGGTGCGACATTCGCTCAGCCATCCGCACGATTATGCGGACTCTAATCTGGAAGGCTTCCTCAACGTGTTGGAAGGCTGCCGCCACAATGGCTGCGGCCACCTGATCTATGCCTCCTCGTCGTCGGTCTACGGCGCCAATACGAAGCTGCCGTTCTCGGTGGATGATCCGACCGACCACCCGATCAGCCTGTATGCGGCGACGAAAAAGGCCAATGAGCTGATGGCGCATTGCTACAGCCATCTTTACCGGCTGCCGACCACGGGCCTGCGGTTCTTCACGATCTACGGACCATGGTACCGACCTGATATGGCCCTTTACCTGTTCGCCAAGGCCATCACCGAAGGGCGCCCGATCAAGCTGTTCAACCACGGCCAGATGCGGCGCGACTTTACGTTCATTGACGACGTCACGCGCGTCGTGACCCGGCTGATGGAGCTGGTGCCGACAGCCCAGCCCGGCCAAAATGGCGGCGCACCCGCGCGAGTCTACAATGTCGGCAACCATAGCCCCGAAGAGCTGATGCACGTGGTGGCGTTGCTCGAGGACGCACTCGGCCGGCCTGCCGTCAAGGAGATGCTGCCGATGCAGCCGGGCGACGTGCCGGCGACGTTTGCGGATGTCGAAGCGCTGGTCCGGGACGTCGGCTTCCGGCCTTCGACCCGGATCGAGGATGGGGTCCGCGCCTTCGTGACCTGGTTTCGCGACTACCACCGGGTGTAGTTTCCTGCGTCTAATTCGCAGTTCTGGCCTTACGTGTAATCAATTGAATCAAAACGTGTTTGGGCATGTTTCCCGAACGTTCGCCACATCTGTGGCCGCGTGCTAGGAAGCCGCACCTTCAATTTCCAAGGCGCGATGCCATGACTTCCAGCACTGAAACGGCCAAGACCCCCTCGCTCCGGATCGGCGTGATCGGCGCCGGGGTGATGGGAACCAACCACGGCCGGGTGCTGGCGGGACTGCCGGGAGTGACGCTGGTCGGGATCGTCGATCCGCTGCCGGAGCACCGCGACCGCGCGGTCGAGCTGATCGGCTGTAAGACCTTCGCAACGCTCGACGAATTGCTGCTGGCCGGGGTCGACGCGGTGACCATCGCGGCACCCACCCACCTGCATCATGACGTGGCGCTGACCTGCATCGGTCGCGGTATCCATGTCTTGGTCGAGAAGCCGATCGCCTCGACGGTGGCCGAAGGCCGCGAGATCGTCGCCGCCGCCAAGAAGGCCGGGGTCACCCTGATGGTCGGCCATGTCGAACGCTTCAATCCGGCGGTCGCGGCGATCAAGCAGGCGATTCGTGACGAGGACATCCTGTCGATCGGCATCACCCGGGTCGGCCCGTTCCCGCCGCGGATGTCGAATGTCGGTGTCGTCATCGACCTCGCCGTCCACGACATCGACCTGATCCGCTGGTTCACCGACTCGGAAATCACCGAGGTGCAGCCGCAGCTCTCCAGCGCCATCGCCGAGCGCGAGGACATCGCGCTGCTGCAGTTCCGCACCGCTTCGGGTGTGCTCGCCCACATCAATACCAACTGGCTGACCCCGTTCAAGGCGCGCACCGTGACGGTCGCGACCCGCGGCAAATACGTGATGGGAGACCTGCTGACCCGTCAGGTCACCGAGTGCTTCGGCTTCAAGGCCGACGGCAGCTATTCGATGCGGCATCTGCCGGTCGGGCACGACGAGCCGCTGCGCGCCGAGCTGATCGCCTTCGTCAATGCGGTGAGCAGCAACGGCACGCCCGCCGTGACCGGCGAGGAGGGCGTCGCCAGCCTTGAGATCGCGATCCAGTGTCTCGATCAGCCCGCACGACCCGCGGCGACCGCCGCTGCGCCCCGCCGCGCGGCCGGTTAGCCCAACGCGCGACCTGTCTTCAGCGCATTCCCGTCATCCGAACCCGGCAAGGCCCCATGAATCAGCATCTCCGCAACGACCCGGTGCCCTTCATCGATGTCGGCGCTCAGCGCCGCAGGTTGGGGGCCGGCATCGACGAGGCGGTCGGCAAGGTGCTGAACCACTGCCAGTTCCTCAACGGTCCGGAAGTGATCGAGCTGGAGGCGAAGCTCGCCGCTTTCGCCGGCGCGCGTCACGTCGTGACCTGCTCGAGCGGCACCGATGCGCTGTTGATGGTGCTGATGGCCAAGGGCATCGGTCCCGGCGACGCCGTGCTGTGCCCGTCCTTCACGTTCTGCGCGACCGGTGAAGCGGTGGCGCTGACCGGCGCGACGCCGCTGTTCGTCGATGTCGACGAGGTCACGTTCAACATCGACATTGCCTCGCTGAAGCGCGGCATCGGCACCGCCAAAAAGCTCGGCTTGAAGCCGCGCGCGATCATTCCGGTCGATCTGTTCGGCCAGGCCGCCGATCACACCGCGGTCGGCGCCGTTGCGGCGGACGAAGGGCTGTTCGTGCTCGATGACGCGGCGCAGGGCTTCGGCGCCAGCCACCGCGGCAAGAAGCTCGGCAGCTTCGGCCTCGCCACCGCCACCAGCTTCTTCCCGGCCAAGCCGCTCGGCTGCTTCGGCGACGGCGGCGCGATCTTCACCGATGATTCCGAATTCGCCGAAGCGCTGAAGAGCGTTCGCGTTCACGGCCAGGGCACCGACAAGTACGACAACGTCCGGCTCGGCCTCACCGGCCGTCTCGACACCATCCAGGCGGCGATCCTTCTGCAGAAGCTGACGATCTTCGAAGACGAGATCGCCGCGCGCAACGTCGTCGCCGAGCGCTATTCGGCAGCGCTGGCCGATGTCGTTACCGTTCCGCGCCTTGCCGAGGACTGCACCTCGGTGTGGGCGCAGTACACCATCCGGTTGCCGCACGGTGTCGATCGCGACGGTTTTGCCGCGGCGCTGAAGGCGCAAGGCATCCCGACCGCGATCTATTATCCGAAGTCGATGCACCAGCAGACCGCGTATCGCGGCTTCCCAGTCGCTGATGGCGGCCTGCCGGTGTGCGAGCGGCTGTCGCGTGACGTCATCGCGCTGCCGATGCACGCCTATCTTGATGCGCCGACGCAGGATCGCGTCATCCATGCGGTGCGCGGCGCGCTGGGACGGTAAGGCACCGTCCTTCGGGTCGAGCACTGAGCCTCCCCGTCATTCCGGGGCGCTCGCGTAAGCGAGCGAACCCGGAATCTCGAGGTTGCCGATAGGGTGCTCCCACCACATCGGGATTCCGGGTTCGCGCCCTGACGGGCGCGCCCCGGAATGACTCCCGTGTGAGGGGATCGTAGCCAGCCATTCCTGTTTTGCGCTGTCGCGACTTCCTGTAGAAGCGCCCCATGCTCAAGCGCATTTTCACCGTCGGCGGCTTCACTTTGCTGTCGCGCCTGACCGGCTTTGCCCGCGACATCATGCTGGCGGCGATCCTCGGCGCCGGTCCGGTGGCGGATGCGTTCTTCGTGGCGCTGCGACTGCCAAATCACTTCCGGGCGATCTTCGCCGAGGGCGCGTTCAACGCTGCCTTCGTACCGGCCTATGCGCATGTCCATGGCGAGAAGGGCGAGGCCTCCGCCAAGCTGTTCGCCGACCGCATCTTCACGCTGCTGTTTCTGTCGCAGCTGGTGCTGCTCGCCGTTGCGCTCGCCTTCATGCCGCAGATGATGAGCATTTTGGCGCCGGGTTTCACCGATGATCCGGAGCAGCGCGCGCTGGCGATCGAGCTGACGCGGATCACCTTTCCATACCTGCTGCTGATCACCCTGGTGACGCTGTACGGCGGCATCCTCAACGTGATGCAGCGCTTTGCCTCCGCCGCCGCCGCTTCGATCTTCCTCAACATCTCGATGATGGCGACGCTGGCGCTCGCCGCGTTCTTCCCGAGCGCAGGCCATGCTGCTGCTTGGGGCGTGCTGATTTCCGGCGTGCTGCAGTATCTCCTGCTCGCCGGCGATTTGTCGCTGCACGGCGGACTGCCGCGATTCTCCAAGCTGAAGCTCGACGAGGATGTCCGCGCGTTCTTCCGCGCGCTGGGGCCGGCGACAGTCGGTTCGATGGGCACCCAGATTGCGCTGTTTGCCGATACCATCATCGCGACCTTCCTGCCGGCCGGCGCGCTGTCGGCGTTGTATTATGCCGACCGGCTCAACCAGTTGCCGATCGGCGTGATCGGCATCGCGATCGGCACCGTGCTGCTGCCGGAGATGTCGCGGCAGCTCACCGCCGGCGACGATGCCGGCGCCAAGGCATCGCAGCGCCGCGCGTTCGAATTTACGCTGCTGTTCTCGGTACCTTTCGTCGCCGCCTTCCTTACCGTCCCGGATGAGATCATGCGGGCGATGTTTGCGCGCGGCGCCTTCACCCGCGCCGATGCGATCTCGGCCGGCACCACGCTTGCCGCCTATGCGATCGCGCTGATCCCGTTCGTCTTGATCCGCAGCGCGGTGGCGCCGTTCTATGCGCGCAAGGACACTGCGACTCCGGTGAAGGCGGCGCTCACCGGTGTCGCCACCAACGTGGTGCTGAAATTTGCCCTGATGGGCTCGCTGGCGCAGGTCGGCCTGGCGCTCGCGACCGCCGCAGGCGCCTGGATCAATCTGCTGCTGGTGATCTTCTTCTCGGTGCGTGCTGGTTACCTGGAGTTCGATCGCGAACTGGTGCGCGCGATCTTCAAGTTTGGCGTTATCGGCGTGCTGCTCGGCGCCGCGTTGTGGCTGGCCGCCTTGTTCGCGCCGCCGTATCTGGCATTGCTGCCCGCGCTGCGTAGCGAAGCCGCGCTGGCACTGTTAATCGCGGTCGGCGCCGTCACCTACGGCGCCGCGATCCTGATCCTGTTCGGACCGCGCTGGATCAAGCGCCTGCTGCGCGGCTGATCAAGCCGCGGTGGTCGACCGCACCAAGTTAGTGACGTCGGAATACACCTGCAGCACCGGATTGATGAAGCGGTGCGCCTTGTTCTTCGACACGATGGTGTCGTGCATCACCAGATGGTCGATGCCCGTCGTGAGGAAGCAGGCCATCGCGTCGCGCGGCGTTTCGACGATCGGCTCGCCCTTGATGTTGAACGAGGTGTTGACCAGCACCGGCACGCCGGTCAGCGCTTCGAACTCTTTCAGGATGTAATAGAGGTCGGGCGCGGTCTCTTCGTCCACCGTCTGCACGCGGGCGGAGCCGTCGACGTGGACAACGGCCGGAATCTTGTCGCGCCATGCCGGCGCCACCGGTTTGGCCATCAGCATGAAGGGCGAGTCGCCCTTGCCCTCGAAGATCTCGTCCGCGCGCTCCTTCAGGACGATCGGCGCGAACGGCCGGAACGGCTGGCGATGCTTCACGCGGCTGTTGAGGATGTCCTTCATCTCGGCCCTGCGCGGATCTGCCAGCAGGCTGCGATGGCCGAGCGCGCGGGGGCCGAATTCAGAGCGGCCCTGAAACCAGCCGATCACCTTTTGATCGGCGAGTAGCCGCGCGGTTTCCTTATAGACCTCGCTCGAGCGGACCACGTTGATCTGCGGCTTGACGAAGAACCGCTGCGTCGCTTCCTCGACCTCGGCGTCCGAATACGGCCGGCCGATATAGGCGTGCTTCATCTCGAAGCCACGCTGCTTCTGCTGGATCACCAGGTGGCCATAGTAAGCGCAGCCGATCGCGATGCCATCGTCGCCAGCCGCGGGCTGGATCCAGACATTCTCGAAGCCCGCCTCGCGGGCGATCCGGCCGTTGGCGACGCAGTTGAGCGCGACGCCGCCGGCGATGCACAGGTTCTTGGCGCCGGTGGTCTCGCGCAGCCAGCGCGCACGTTCCAGCAGCACCCGCTCGGTGTCGTCCTGCACCCGCCAGGCGAGATCTTCCCAGTGCCGCATCGACGGGTTGTCTTCCCACTTGCCGGGGCTGTCCATGATGTAGGGCTGGTTCAGTTCCGGCGTCCAACGTGGCACGGTGAGCTTGTTGTTCTCGAACTGCAGCATCGGCGGGATGGCGTCGGGCCGGCCGTAAGGCGCCAGGCCCATCAGCTCGCCGCATTTGTTCCAGTCGCCGAACACGTAGGTGGAGGCACGGCTGTAGTAGGCGCCAAGCCCCGGCATGTTGTAGAACTCGTCGCTGAGAAAGCCTCGTTCCGGCTCCATCCAGACCTTCTTCAGGCACTCCAGCTTGGTGCCGCTGAATTTGTAGTAGCTCTCGGATTCGCGGGCGAGCGGCGAGGCGTCGTCGCCAGGAAACTGCTCGTCGACATCGGCCCGGTAGCTGCCGACGCCGTCGACGATCATCACCACGCCTTCTTCGAACGGGCACGGCGCGAACGCACTGTAGGCGTGCGCGAGGTGATGCGAGATCGTCGCCACCTTGTTGGTGTGGTTGCGGAACAGCGGGTGGCTGCGGGCGGTGCCGCGCTCATGCTCGGGCAGGAAGCCGGGCATGTCCTGGAAGATCAGCCTGTCTTCCATCTCCGGCACCGGCAGAATGTAACAGTTGCGCACCACCAGATCGACGTCCGCCATGGTGATGCCTTCGGCGCTCAGGCAGTAGTCGATCACCTCCTTGTAGAATCCGGATGCGTGCTTCTCGCGGGTGATGCGCTCCTTGGCAACGCCGAAGGCGACCTCGCCGTCTCGCAGCAGGACGGCGCTGACGTCGTGGTCGTAGGTGTTGAGGCCGAGAACGTAGGTGTGCTGACGGGGCATGGGCTGCTTTGTTGTGCGCGGGAGCGGCGCGGGTGAGGCGAGTGTCGTCACTTGACAGTCGATCCGTACCGCGATGCGGTTCAGTTGAATGGCACTATAGCTGGACCAGTAAAGTTGGACATCGGTGAGACGCCCGCAGGCGCGTCGTGTTCCCCGAGCGATCGGTCCGGCCCATGCGGCGCTGCACGCGAGAGAGCGAGCATCGGCGTGGCTGGAACATCTCGGCCGCTCCGACGTTTGGCAGCATCTCGCCGCGTTCAGCGCCGATCGCGGCTTGACCAAAACCCTAGCTTGATCATAAGCTTGACCGCCGAGGCCGATCACGGGGGCGCATTGACCCCGCGCATTTGAACCGTCTTCCCGCACGACCCCACCAACAACGGGACATGACGGTAACCTGCTCAACGACCGGGAGAACAATCCATATGGCTCAAACTGCTTCCAAGGCCCGCAAGGGATGGACGACGCGCGTTCTCGCCGCCGTCACGCTGACCGCGATTTACGGCTTCAGCCTCGTCGGAACCTCGGCGCTGTTCCTGACCGCAAGCACCGGCAAGGCTGAGGCCCAGCGCGGCCGCGGTCGCGGCCGTGGGCGCGGCTATTACGGCCGTGGGCGTGGTTGGGGCCCTGGCTATTATCGCGGCCGTGGCCGTGGCTACTATCGTGGCTATGGCGGGTGTGTGTTCAATCCGGTTTACGGCCGGGTGATCTGCTACTAATTCGCCGCGGCGGGGCGGAGACGCCCCGACCGGCGTGAGCTTCCGAACAGGTGTATCGGGTAACCGATGCACCTGTTTCATTTTGCGCTGGCGCGTAGGCGAGCGCGCTGCAGGCGCAAATGTGCAGATTGCTGCCACTGGGTTCATATTTCGGTGTTCGGCCGCGAAGCTCGCGCCGGCGCGTTTGCTCCTGTCATCGATCCGCTGCAAGATGCTTTCCAATCGCATCGGAGGTGACGGTCCCATGGCTCCAACCAAGTTGGCTCCCACCAAGTTCGGCGTCGGCCAGAGCGTGTTGCGCAAGGAGGACGATCCTCTGATTCGCGGCAAAGGCCGCTACACCGACGACGTTGCGCCGGCTTCGTCCGCTTACGCGCTAGTGCTGCGCTCGCCGCATGCCCATGCCACCTTCAAGCTCGATGCGAGTGCGGCGCGCGGCCTCCCCGGCGTGCTGACGATCCTGACCGCGGATGACGTCGCCGATCTCGGCGGTCTGCCGTGCCTGTTCAATCTGCCGGACAAGCCGTTCAAGGCGCCCGATTATCCGATCCTGGCGCGCGATGAGGTCCGCCATGTCGGCGATGCGATCGCCTTTGTGGTCGCCGACACGCTCGCGCGTGCCCGCGACGCGCTGGAAGCGATCGCGGTGGAGTGGACGCCGCTGCCGGCCGTGGTTGGCGCCGCGCGCGCGGTCGAGCCCGGCGCGCCGGAGGTGTGGCCCGACCACGCCGGCAACGTGCTGTTCGATGCCGGCATCGGCGACAAGGCCGCGACTGACGAGGCGTTCGCCAAAGCGCATGCGGTCGCTGAAATCCGCATCGTCAACCCGCGCATCGTCACCAACTACATGGAGACCCGCGCGGCGGTCTGCGAATACGATGCCAAGCGCGATCACTTCACGCTGACGGTCGGCAGCCAGGGCAGTCACCGGCTGCGCGATATCCTGTGCCAGACCGTGTTGAAGATCCCGGTCGAGAAGATGCGGGTGATCTGTCCGGATGTCGGCGGCGGGTTCGGCACCAAGCTGTTTCCGTATCGCGAATACGCGCTGCTGGTGGTCGCCGCCAAGAAACTGCGCAAGACCGTGAAGTGGACTGCCGATCGCGGCGATCACTTCGTCGGCGACTCGCAAGGCCGCGACAACGTCACCACCGCGCGGATGGCGCTGGCGGAGGACGGCAAGTTTCTTGGGATGGATGTCGATCTGATCGGCGACGTCGGCGCCTATCTGTCGACCTTCGGCCCCTACATTCCTTACGGCGGCGCCGGCATGTTGCCGGGGCTGTACGACATTCAGGCGTTCCACTGCCGCATCCGCACCGTGTTCACTCACACCGTGCCGGTCGACGCCTACCGCGGCGCTGGACGTCCCGAAGCTGCTTACGTGGTCGAGCGTCTGGTTGATGCCTGCGCGCGTAAACTGTCGATGTCGCCGGATGCGATCCGGCGCAAGAACTTCATTCCGCCGCGCAAGCTCCCCTACAAGACCGCGACCGGCAAAGTGTACGACTCCGGCGACTTCGCCGCGCATCTGAAGCGCGCGATGGAGATCGGCGACTGGAAGGATTTCGCCAAGCGCGCCAAGGCCGCCAAGAAGCAGGGACTGGTGCGCGGCATCGGGCTCGCCTCGTACGTCGAGGTCTGCGGCACCATGGGCGAGGAGACCGCCAAGGTGGTGCTCGATCCCGACGGCGACATCACCGTGCTGATCGGCACGCAGTCGAGCGGGCAGGGGCACCAGACCGCTTATGCGCAGATCGTTGCCGAGCAGTTCGGCGTGCCGCAGGAGCGGGTACGCGTGGTGCAGGGCGACACCGACCGGATCGCCACTGGCCTCGGCACCGGCGGCTCGGCGTCGATCCCCTCCGGCGGCGTCAGCGTGCAGCGCGCTACCCATCAGCTCGGCGAGCAGCTCCGCGACATCGCCGCCGATGCGCTGGAGACCAGCGCCGCCGACCTCGAAATCAGCGACGGCACCATCCGGATCGCCGGCACCGACCGCTCGATCAGCTTCGCCGATCTCGCCAAGCGGCCCGGCGTCGATCCTGCCAAGCTCAATGCCAGCGCCACCTTCGCCAGCGCCGACGGCACCTATCCGAACGGCACGCATCTGGTCGAAATCGAGCTCGATCCGGCGACCGGCAAGATCAGGATCGTCAACTACGTGATCGTCGATGATTTCGGCGTGACGCTGAATCCACTGCTTCTCGCCGGCCAGGTCCACGGCGGCACCATTCAGGGCATCGGCCAGGCGCTGATGGAGCAGGCTGTTTACAACGCCGAGGACGGCCAGCTCGTCACCGGTTCGTTCATGGACTACGCGCTGCCGCGCGCGGCCGATGGCGCGCCGATCACCTTCGAAACACACAACGTGCCGTGCGCCACCAATCCAATGGGCGTGAAGGGTGCGGGCGAGGCAGGGGCGATCGGCTCCTGCCCGGCGGTGATGAATGCGATCATCGACGCGCTGTGGCGGGAATACCGGATCGACCACATCGATATGCCGGCGACGCCGGAGCGGGTGTGGATGGCGATCCGCGAACACGAGCGCCGGCACCGGCTGTAAGCCGGGTCGATCGAACGAGACCTAATAGAGTGGCGTTAAGCCACCGCTGCGAAGGCCGCCGAACCGGCGGCCGGTGACGGAGTTGAAACAACCAAGCGGGAGGAATTGCGATGTTGCGAACTGTGATCGTGGCCGGAGCGGTTTTGTTGACGGCGAGCGCCGTGATGGCGCAGCAGGATCTGGTCGATAAGACCCAGAAACTGATGAAGGACAACGGCCGGAACATGATGGTGCTCGGCGCCATGGCCAAGGGCGAGAAGCCCTACGATCAGGCCGCGGTCGATGCGGCGCTGAAGCAGTTCGACGAAACCGCCAAGGACCTCCCCAAGCTGTTTCCGGACGGCGCCAAGGGCCTGAAGCCGTTCGACAGCAAGTACAGCGCCTCGCCGAAGATCTGGACCGAGCGCGCCAAATTCGACGGCGAGATCTCCGACTTCGCCAAGGCGGTCGACGGCGCCAAGGGCAAGGTCAAGGACGTCGATACGCTGAAGGCCGCGATGCAGCCGATCGGCAAGGCATGCGGCAGCTGCCACGAGAATTTCCGTCAGAAGGAAGGCTAACGCGGCAACCGCCGCCGGCAGCGGAGAATCGGCCGTGGCCAGGACTCTCGGAGTCGTAGTGGGGGTCGCGGCGATCATCGGCGTCGCCGCGTTCTGGCTGCTGACGAGGCCGGCCACGGTGTCGGCTGACCGCCTGCCGACGCGCACCGCCAACCTCGAGAATGGCCGTACCGCGTTCTACGCCGGCGGTTGCGCCGAATGCCACGCCACGCCGAAGCAGGACGATCGCACCAAGCTCGGCGGCGGGCTGGGACTGAAGTCGGAGTTCGGCACGTTCTACGTGCCGAACATCTCGCCCGATCCGAATGACGGTATCGGCAAATGGACCGAGGCGGAGTTCGTCAGCGCGGTGATGCGCGGCACCGCGCCCGGCGGCGTGCATCTCTATCCAGCGTTTCCGTATCCGTCCTACGCACATGCGCGGCTCGACGACGTCCGCGATCTGTTCGCCTACATCAAGACGCTGCCGGCGGTGGCCGGCCGGGCGCCGCCGAACGAGGTGCCGTTCCCATTCAACATCCGCCGCGCGGTCGGGCTATGGAAGCTGCTGTTCTTCGACGACACGCCGTTCACGCCCGATCCGGCGCAATCGGCGCAGTGGAATCGCGGTGCTTATCTGGTGAACAGCTTCGGCCATTGCGCCGAGTGCCATAGCCCGCGCAACGCGCTGGGCGGCATCGTCGCGGCGCAGCGCTTTGCCGGCGGGCCCGATCCCGAGGGCAGGGGCTGGGTGCCGAACATCACCCAGAAGGGGCTCGGCGACTGGAGCGCCGGCGACATCGCCTATTTCCTGGAGACCGGCATGACGCCGGAAGGCGACAGTGCCGGCGGCTCGATGGCGCAGGTGATCCGCAACACCTCGCAACTCGGCAAGGATGACCGCGAGGCGATCGCGGCCTACATCAAGTCGCTGCCGCCGGTGCAGGGGCCGGTCCGGCCCCCGCGCAAGGCCAAGGCCGAGTGACCGGCGATCACTTCGGCCCGAACGCCTTGAAGGTGATGATGGTGTGGGTGTCCTTGATGCCGGGGATCACCTGGACCTTGTCGGCGACGAAATGGCCGATATCGGTCGAGCGATCGACGTAGAATTTCACCAGCAGGTCGTAGTCGCCGGCGGTCGAATAAATCTCCGAGGCGATCTCGGCTTCGGCGATCGCGTTGGCGACGGCGTAGGACTGGCCGAGCTGGCATTTGATCTGGACGAAAAACGGCACCATCGCGGGTCTCTCCGGCAGCTTGATTTGCGCCATCAAGCCTAAAACACCCTGTCGGCGCAAGCTCTTGCCGCTGCGGCGCGGGCGCGCTACGACCGCGATCGGCTGCCGGTCCGCCCTCTCATTCAATCGAGCACGTTGATGGCCATTCCGATCGCACTCACCATCGCCGGCTCCGACTCCGGAGGCGGCGCCGGCATTCAGGCCGACCTCAAATCGTTTTCTGCGAACCGTGTCTATGGCGCCTCGGTGATCACCGCTCTGACCGCGCAGAACACCCGCGGCGTCACCGCGATCCACGATGTTCCGGCCGCGTTCGTCACCGCGCAGATCGATGCGGTGTTCAGCGATCTTGCGATCGCCGCCACCAAGATCGGGATGGTGGCGCAGCGCGGCGTGATCGCCGCGATCGCCGAAGGGCTGGATCGCTGGCACGCCGCCAATGTTGTGCTCGATCCGGTGATGGTCGCGACCTCCGGCGACCGGTTGATCGCGGACGACTGCGTCGAGGCGCTGCGCACCACGCTGATCCCGCGTGCCCGTCTCATCACCCCGAACCTGCCCGAAGCCGCTGCACTGCTCGACGAGCCGGTTGCCGACGAGCCGGCCGAAATTGAACGCCAGGGACAGCGCCTGCTCGCGCTCGGCTGCGAAGCGGTCCTGATCAAAGGTGGACACGGCACCGGGCCGACCAGCACCGATTACCTGTTCGTGGGAACCGAGGTGGAAGCGTTGGCGGCGCCGCGGATCATTACCAACAATACCCACGGTACCGGCTGCTCGCTGTCCTCCGCGATCGCCGCCAATCTCGCCAAAGGCCAGTCATTGCAGGCCTCTGTGGCCGCCGCCAAGCAGTGGGTGAGCGCCGCCATCGCCGCGGCGGACAAGCTTTCGGTCGGGCACGGCCACGGTCCGATCCATCATTTCCAAGGCTTCGACTAAGGCCCAAACCGGCCGACCGTGCGCTGTCGTCCAGTCGTCGTACTCCGCTGATAATCCGAATTCGTAAGTAACTTACGATTCGAACGGAACCGATGACTCCCGATCTCGACAAGTCCCTGATTGAAACCGCCTACGCTCGCTGGGCTCCGATCTACGACGCGGTATGCGGACCGGTGATGGTGAAGGGACGACGCGCCGCGGCTGCTGAAGCGCGCGCGCATGGCGGCAAGATTCTCGAAGTCGGTGTTGGTACCGGGCTATCATTCGACGATTACGACGCCACGACCGAAATCACCGGTATCGATCTGTGCGAGCCGATGCTGGAGAAGGCGCGCGCCAAGATGGCGACCGGGCGCTATCCGTGGGTCAAAGACGTGCGCCAGATGGATGCGCACGCGATGGAGTTCGCCGACGCGACGTTCGATTGCGTCGTCGCGCAATTCGTCATCACGCTGGTCGCTAATCCCGAGCAGGTTCTGTCGGAGTGCCACCGCGTGGTAAAGCCGGGCGGGCGCATCATTCTGGTCAATCATCTGTACTCGGAAGTCGGCGTTGCCGCGGCGGTCGAGCGCTGGGCGGCGCAGAAGACACGCGCGCTCGGCCTGCGTCCGGAGTTTCCGTTCGCGCGGCTGCAGGCCTGGGCTCAGGCCACCTCCGACGCGATCCTGGTCGAGCGGCGCAAGCTGAAGCCGTTCGGCATCTACACGCTGGTGTGTTTCGAGCGGACTCCCACGCCGATGGCGGCCTGAGAGCGGGTTCGAAACGTCGCCGCCCGCGGGCGGCCTTGGATGGGACAAGACCGATGAGCGACGACGGTCCGGAACGACGCTTTCGCACCCTGTTCATTTCCGACGTCCATCTCGGCGCGCGAGGATCGCAGACCAATCTGCTGCTCGACTTTCTCCGCGTCCACGATGCCGACACCATCTATCTGGTCGGCGACATCATCGACGGCTGGGCGCTGAAATCGAGCTGGTACTGGCCGCAGTCGCACAACGACTTTGTGCAGAAGCTGCTGCGTAAGGGCCGCAAGGGCGCGCGCATCATCTACGTGCCCGGCAACCACGACGAGTTTCTGCGCAACTACTACGGCACGCATTTCGGCGGCATCGAAGTTGTCGAGAACGCGATCCACACCGGCGCCGACGGCCGCCGCTATCTGGTGATCCACGGCGACATCTTCGACCTCGTGGTGCAGAACGCCAGGTGGCTCGCCCATGTCGGCGACAAGGCTTACGATCTCGCGATCCGGCTCAACCGCGTCGTCAATGCGTTCCGTCGCTGGTTCGGCGTGCCGTATTGGTCGCTGTCGCAATGGGCCAAGCACAAGGTCAAGAATGCGGTGAACTACATCGGCGCGTTCGAAGAGACGCTGGCGCAGGAAGCCCGCCGTCATGGCACTGATGGCGTGATCTGCGGCCACATCCACACCGCCGCGATCCGTGACTTCCACGGCATCAACTACATGAACTGCGGCGACTGGGTCGAAAGCTGCACGGCGCTTGCCGAGCACGAGGACGGCCGGTTCGAGATCATCACCTGGACCGATCTGCTGAAGCGCAATCTGCCGGTGCCGACGGTCGCTGCGCGGGCCGCCTGATGCGCATCCTGATCGCGACCGATGCGTGGCACCCGCAGGTCAACGGCGTGGTGCGGACGCTGACGATGATGGCCGAAGCGGCGAAGTCGCTCGGCGTCGACGTGGTGTTTCTGACGCCCGAAACGTTCCCGACGGTTGCGCTGCCGAGCTACCCGGACCTGCGGATCGCGATCCCCAATCCGATCCGGGTCGCGCATCTGATCAATGCCGCGCAGGCCGATTGCATCCACATCGCGACCGAAGGCCCGATCGGGCTCGCAGCGCGACGCTACTGCCGCAAGCGCGGGCTGCGCTTCACCACCAGCTTCCACACGCGTTTTCCCGAATACGTCTCGGCCCGCGCGCCGATCCCGGAGTCCTGGGTGTGGTCGCTGCTGCGCCGGTTTCACGGCGCCAGCCATGCGGTGATGGCGGCGACGCCGGCGCTGGCCGACGAACTGCGCGGCCGTGGCTTCCGCAACGTCGTGCTGTGGCCGCGCGGCGTCGACGGGCATCTGTTCCATCCGCGCCAGGATGCCGATCTCGGCTTGCCGCGGCCGGTGTTCCTGTCGGTCGGGCGGGTCGCCGTCGAGAAGAACCTCGAAGCGTTCCTGTCGCTCGATCTGCCCGGCACCAAAGTGGTGGTCGGCGACGGGCCGGCGCGGGCGGCGCTGGAACGCGATTTCCCGAACGCGGTGTTTCTCGGCGCCAAGCAGGGCGAGGCGCTGGCGAAGGTCTATTCCGCCGCCGATGTGTTTGTGTTTCCGAGCAAGACCGACACCTACGGCCTAGTGCTGCTCGAAGCGCTGGCGAGCGGTGTGCCGGTCGCAGCGTTTCCGGTGACCGGGCCGCGCGACGTGATCGGTGATTCCCCGGTTGGTGTGCTGAGCGAGGATCTGCGCGCGGCGTGTCTCGGCGCCCTGGAGATCTCGCGCGAGGCTTGCCTGGCGTTCGCCGCCGATCACACCTGGGAAGCGTCGGCACACGCCTTCCTCGACAACGTCCGCCGAGTGTCGATGCTGGACGCGGACCGGCTTCATCCTCACGGCGCCAAGCCGCATCGGATGGTGGCCTGAAGCGCGCGTATCATCGCACCTTGTCGGCGCGCGCGGCGCGGCGTTAGATGCCGGCCATGACCAATTCCCCTGTGCTGCCTGTTTCCGTCGCCGATATCGATGCGGCTGCCGAGGTGCTCGCGCCCTTTGCGGTGCGGACGCCGCTGCTCTCGTCGCCGGCGCTCGACGCCGCGACCGGGGCGCGGGTGTTCCTCAAGCCCGAAGTCCTGCAGCGCACCGGCTCGTTCAAGTTTCGCGGTGCCTTCAACAAGCTGGCCTCGATCCCGGCAGAGGCCCGGCGCGGCGGCGTGGTGGCGTTCAGCTCGGGCAATCACGCCCAGGGCGTTGCCGCCGCGGCGCAGCTGCTCGGCGTCCACGCCACCATCGTGATGCCGTCGGATGCACCAGCCTCGAAGCGCGAGCGCACCGCCGGCTATGGCGCTGAGGTGGTGCTGTACGACCGCGACCGTGAGGACCGCGAGGCGATCGCCCGCGCCATCGCCGAGCGCAGCGGTGCGACGCTGGTGCGGCCGTTCGACGATCCGATGGTGATCGCCGGGCAGGGCACGGTCGGTCGCGAGATCGCCGAAGACCTTGCGGCGTTGGGCATCGCGCCGGATCTGGTGGTGGCGCCAGCCTCGGGCGGCGGGCTGATCGCCGGCACGGCGCTCGCTGTCAAAGCGCGGTTTCCGCAGGCGCTGGCGATGTCGGCCGAGCCGGAGGGCTTCGACGACCACGCCCGCTCGCTGGTGGCGGGGCGCCGCGAGTCCAATCCGGCCGGTGGACGCACGATCTGCGATGCGCTGATGATGTCGATCCCGGGCGAGGTCACCTTCGCAATCAATCGCGTGCTGCTGGCCGGTGGCGTTGCGGCGTCCGATGTCGAGGTCGGCCGTGCGGTCGGCTTCGCATTCCGCGAACTGAAGCTGGTGGTGGAGCCGGGCGGCGCAGTGGCGCTGGCGGCGCTGCTCGCCGGCAAGCTGGACGTTCGTGGCAAGACCGTCGCGATCGTGCTGTCGGGCGGCAATGTCGATGCCGACCTGTTCAGCCGCCTGATTGCCTGATTTCGAGCCTGATTTCGAAAACGCGTTCGCGCCGCAGCCGCTGATTACGAGAAAAACGCGATCTTCTCGGCCTGGCTCATCCGCCGGATCGGCACCAGCGCGTCGCTACGCATCGGCGGCGGGGCCGCAACCGCGCCGCTGGCGATCGCCGCAGCGCCGAGCGAAGCAGGCGCAGCAGCAGCGACTTCGCTCGCGACAGTGGCGGTCGCCATCGTCACCGGTGCAGCGACCGCATGGATGGCGATCGGCTCGGCCATGGCCTCCATAGGCGCGGCTTCACCGATTTCGCCGACCGGTTCGAACGCGGCTTCCGGCTCCGGCTCCGCCTCGAATGCCTCTGCGGCGGAGGCCGGTGCGTCGTCGATCGCCATCGGCTCCGGCGACACCGCGATCTCTTCGCTCAGCGCCTGCTGCAGTGCTGCGATGTCGGATTCGATTTCCGCGGCGGTGCTGGCCGCGGCCGCCGCATAGGCATCATCCTCGGGCCGATATGGCTCCGAGACCTCGGGCGCCGACATCTCGCGGGCGACCAGATCGAGCACCGCGTCGTCTTCCAGGCCCTCGGCGTCCAGCGCCACCACCTCGTCGAGCAGGTGAGCGGCTTCCGACTGCTCAGCTGCGCTGACGGCGGCAGGAGCTTCGGCGGGCGCCACCGCCGCCGCAGCGGGGGCGGGCGTCTGGTCTTCGGCTTCGACGAATTCGAGTTCTTCCGACGGCGTGCCCTTGACCACCACGAACGCCGGGGCAGCTTGCGCCTGCGGAGCGGAAGTCGGTTCTGCCGCCTCGGGAGCGGCGGCCTGCGGCGCAACCGCCTGCGTTGGAACGGGCTCCGCCGCGGCCGGCTGCGGCGCGACGGCTTCGGGCTCAGCGACGGCCTGCGGCGCAGCGGCGGGCTCGTCCGTCGCCGGTGTCGCGGCAGGGGCCGCTGCGGCTGTCGTCTCCGGCGCGGCCCGGTTTGCTGCGGCTTCGGGAGCGACGCCGGAGATTGCCGCGACGTGCTGCAGCATCCGGTCGAATGCTGCGTCGATCGCATCGCGATCGATTCCTGCGACCAGCCGGTGGCCGCTGTCGATGGCGGCGACTTGCTGGTCGAGCAAATCGCAGATCCGGGAGTCGGCGCCGCATTCGCGCAAGGTCGAAGCCACCTCGCTGATCGCGCGGGCACCGCGATGCGCAGCCACCAGGGTCGCGGTGTCGTGGAGCGTCGCGATCGCCTTGGCGACGCTGGCGCGCGCCTCGCCGATCACCGCGCGGATCGCCGCCAGCGACTCCACGGCGGCTTCGGCCTGGGCCTGCTTCTGCGCGGCGAGGGTTTGCTCGATCCGCGCCACCGCATCGAGCACCATGCTGGTGTCGGCGTTGCGGTTGCGCTTGGCGTATTCGGTGAGGAACCAACGGCCCCGCGAGGTCTCCATGAAGGCTTCGCGGATCGCATCGTAGTCCGCATCACTCGGCATCACCGGGCGGGCGGAGATCGGCGAAAGGGCGAAGGCTTCGTCGGTCATCAAGGGACTCGTTGCACAATTCACTGCGCGTCACGATAACGATCACCACGATCCGCGTCGAATCGCAATTGAATTGATGTCTCCCGAATCACAAATCCCCATCCCATCACCGGATGCGAAGCGATTCGCGTCGCGGCTCGCCGTGTTCTACGCGACCAGCTTCACGGTCGCCGGCACCTACCTGCCGTTCTTCACGGTGTGGCTGAAGGCCGTTGGAATCGAGGCTTCTTTGATCGGCCTGATCGTCGCGGCGCCTGCGGTGACGCGCTTCACGCTTCTGCCTTTCATCACTGCCGCGGCCGAACGGCGCAACGCGATCCGCGCCGCGATGATCATCACCGCGGTGATCACTGCCCTCGGATTCTCCCTCCTCGGGATTCTACGTGCTCCGCTGCTGATCTTCGTGGTGTTCGTGCTCACCGCCTGCTTCTGGACGCCGATCGTACCGCTGACTGACGGCTACGCGCTGAAGGCCGTGGCACGCTATGGGCTGAATTATGGGCCGCTGCGGTTGTGGGGCTCGGCGGCGTTCATCGCCGGCGCGCTGGTGAGCGGCGTGCTGGCCGATCTGGTGGCGGCGGAGCAACTGATCTGGCTGATCGTCGCATTCGCCTGGGTCGGCGCGCTGGCCGGCTTCGGCTTGCGGCCGCTGGATGCACCGGCCAAATCGGCGACGCCGCAGCGCGGCGCCTCGCTGCTACGCAATCCGACGTTCCTGACGATCGTGGTCGCGGCGGCGCTGATCCAGGGCAGCCATGCCGCGTACTACACCTTCGCGTCGATCGCCTGGCAGGGCGCCGGTCTCAGCGGCACCACGATCTCGGTGCTGTGGGTGCTCGGCGTCGTCGCCGAGATCGTGGTGTTCGCGCTGTCGCCGCGGTTCACCTGGTCGCCGATGTGGCTGATGCTCGGCGGCGCACTGAGTGCAGTGCTGCGCTGGTCGATCACCGCCCAGGATCCGTCGCTGCCGGTGCTCACCGTGGTGCAGTTACTTCACGGCTTCACCTTTGGTCTGACCCAGGTCGGTACCATGGGGCTGCTGGTGCGCCATGTGCCCGGCCATGTGATCGCGCGCGGGCAGGGCTACTACACCGCGGCCGCGGGCTTCGTCATGAGCGCCGCGTCGATTGCCTCCGGCGCGGTGTTCGCCCGACATGGCCTCGCCGTGTACGACATGATGGCGGCGATGGGGCTGGCGGGTGCCATTGTGCTGGTGGTGATGCGTCGCCGGCTGCTTGCGCCGGTGAGCGCCGATCAGCCCCACAGCGCCGGTTCGGGCGGATAGACCGTGCTGCCGTCGTAGCGCAGGCCGTCATCGCGATCGCGCGCCAGCAGCAACGGGCCGTCGAGATCGATGAAGCGGGCGAACGGCGTCAGCAGCATCGCCGGGGCCATCGCCAGCGAGGTGGCCACCATGCAGCCGACCATGATCTGCAGGCCGAGCGCTTGCGCGTCCTGCGCCATTGCCATCGCTTCGGTGAGGCCGCCGGTCTTGTCCAGCTTGATGTTGACCGCATCGTAGCGGCCGCGCAGCGCGGCGAGCGAAGTGCGGTCGTGCACGCTCTCGTCGGCACACACTGCGATTGGGCGCGCGATGGTGGCCAGCGCCTCGTCATGCCCGGCCGGGAGCGGCTGCTCGACCAGCGTCACGCCAGCGTCGGCGCAGGCGGCGAGGTTGCGGGCGAGATTGTCCGGCGTCCAGGCTTCGTTGGCATCGACGATCAGTTCGGCATTCGGCGCGGCGCGACGTACCGCCGCAATCCGTGCGTCGTCGCCGTCGCCGCCGAGCTTGATCTTGAGCAGCGGCCGCGCCGCAGCCTTGGCGGTCGCCTCGGCCATCGCTTCAGGTGTGCCGAGCGAGATGGTGTAGGCGGTGGTGGCGTGGCGTGGCGCGGCGCTGCCGAACAGCTCCCAGGCGCGCTTTCTGCTGATCTTGGCTTCGAGATCGACCAGCGCGCAGTCCAGTGCATTGCGCGCGGCGCCGGGCTGCATTGCGGCCTGCAGCGCGCTGCGATCGAGACCGCCCGCCAGCGGCGCGCGCATCGCCTCCAGGGCGGCGAGCGCCGCTTCCGGGGTCTCGCCGTAGCGCGCATAGGGGACACATTCGCCGCGGCCGACGTGGTCGCCGCTGCGCAGCTCGGCCACCACGACGATCGCTTCGGTCTTGGCTCCGCGGCTGATGGTGAAAGCGCCGGCGATCGGCCAGCGTTCGATGCGCCCGGTCAGTTCAGGCGCTATCAGGGAGTTCATTTGCAGGCCTTGTCAGCTCAAACCGAGGGTTGCCCGGAGCTGACAAGTATGGCTGGTAATGAGCTTGGCCCGCAAGGCGGCGTTCGAACCCGGATTGGCTCAAAATGACACAGCAGATAGCGTTGGAGGGCGGTCCGTCGCTCGAACGGATCGCGCGTGGCGAAGAGCTGGCGCTGCGCGCCTCGGGAACATGGACCGCGCGGTTCGCGCCGGCGCTGGAGCGGTTGGTCACCGAAGCTGAGAAGATCGGCGAGACCAAGCCCAACGTCTTCATCGACGTCTCCGGAATTTCGCGGCTCGATACGTTCGGGGCGTGGTTGATCGAACGGATGCGGCGCAATCTCGGTCAGGACGGGACCGAGGCGCGGATCGCCGGGCTCTCGACCAACTATGCCAGCCTGGTCGATGAGGTGCGTCAGGTCGGCGACACCGGACCCGCGCCGCGCCGCGGCGGATCGCTGCGCGCGCCGATCGAGCGGCTCGGTCGCACCATGTACGCGTTCTTCGACGACATCGTCGCGCTGATCAGCATGATGGGCGCGGTGATGGCCGGCGTGCTGCGCGTGATCGTCCGGCCGACCTCGTTCCGGTTGACCTCGACCGTGCACCACCTCGAGCAGGTGTGCTGGCGCGCGGTGCCGATCATCCTGCTGATCACCTTTCTGATCGGCTGCATCGTCGCTCAGCAGGGCATCTTTCATTTCCGCAAGTTCGGCGCCGACGTGTTCGTGGTCGACATGCTCGGCGTGCTGGTGCTGCGCGAGCTCGGCGTGCTGCTGGTGGCGATCATGGTGGCGGGCCGGTCCGGCAGCGCCTACACGGCCGAGCTCGGCTCGATGAAGATGCGCGAGGAGATCGACGCGCTGCGGACCATGGGGTTCGATCCGATCGACGTGCTGATCGTGCCGCGGCTGATCGCGCTGGTGCTTGCGGTGCCGATCCTCACCTTCCTCGGCGCGATGGCGGCGTTGTATGGCGGCGGGCTGGTCGCCTGGCTGTATGGCGGCGTCGATCCGGAAGCGTTTCTGCTGCGGCTGCGCGATGCGATCTCGATCGATCATTTCACCGTCGGCATGATCAAGGCGCCGGTGATGGCGGCCGTGATCGGCATCGTCGCCTGCGTCGAGGGGTTGGCGGTGCAGGGCAGCGCCGAGTCGCTCGGCAGCCACACCACCGCGTCGGTGGTGAAGAGCATCTTCTTCGTGATCGTGATGGACGGCGTGTTCGCGATCTTCTTTGCGGGAATTGGAATCTGACGATGACGGGTGCGGCCGATCCGATCATCCGGGTGCGCGACGTTTCCGTGCAGTTCGGCGCGACGCGGGTACTGAACGGGCTCGATCTCGACGTCCGGCGCGGCGAGATTCTCGGCTTTGTCGGCCCCTCCGGCGCCGGCAAGTCGGTGCTGACCCGGACCATCATCGGCCTGGTGCCGAAGCTGAGCGGCAGCATCGAGGTGTTCGGTATCGATCTCGACAAAGCCAGCAAGTCCGAGCGGCGCGGTGTCGAGCGGCGCTGGGGCATCCTGTTTCAGCAGGGCGCGCTGTTCTCGTCGCTGACCGTGCGGCAGAACATCCAGTTCCCGGTGCGGGAATATCTGAAGCTGTCGCAGCGGCTGCTCGATGAGATCACCATCGCCAAGCTGGTGATGGTCGGACTGAAGCCGGAAGTGATCGACCGCTATCCGTCCGAACTCTCCGGCGGCATGATCAAGCGCGTGGCGCTGGCCCGCGCCCTCGCGCTCGATCCGGAGCTGGTGTTCCTCGACGAGCCGACCTCTGGCCTCGACCCGATCGGCGCCGGCGATTTCGACGAGCTGGTGCGCACGCTGCAGCGGACTTTGGGCCTGACGGTTTTCATGGTAACCCATGACCTCGACAGCCTGCACACCGCCTGCGACCGCATCGCGGTGCTGGGGGATGGCAAGGTGATCGCAGCCGGAACCATCGCCGACATGCAGGCCTCGCAGCATCCGTGGCTGCGTTCGTATTTTCACGGCAAGCGCGCCCGCGCGGTGGTCGGTTCGCCATGATCGGGGCGCGTCAGGAAATTTCGACCGCCGCACCGCGGCTGCGTCGTTTTGCTTCCGCATTCTGCGCTCAAAGCCTGCCGCGTGGCGCGGCGGCTGATGAGCCGGCGGCGCCGCAGATTGGTTTGGAGTAGAGGCGAATGGAAACGCGTGCGAATTACTTCCTGATCGGGACGTTCACCCTCGCGGTGATCGCCGCGGCGTTCGGGTTCGTGCTGTGGTTTCAGAGCCTGCACACCACCAAGGCGCGCAGCCCGCTGCGGGTGGTGTTCGAAGGCGCGGCCTCCGGCTTGCGCAACGGCGGCAGCGTGAATTTCAACGGCGTCCGGGTCGGCGAGGTGGTGTCGGTCAAGCTCGACAATCCGCGCCGCGTGGTGGCGCTGGCGATGGTCGAGAACACCGCACCAATCCGCAAGGACACCCAGGTCGGCCTCGAATTCCAGGGCCTGACCGGCGTCGCCGCGATCTCGCTGAAGGGCGGCTCGGAAACCGCGCCGCCGGTGCCGCTGGATGACGACGGCACCCCGGTGCTGACCGCCGATCCCGAGCTGCTGCAGGACATCTCCGAGTCGATCAAAGCGACGCTGCGCAACGTCAACCGCCTGGTCTCCGAGAACCAGGAGTCGGTGAAGACCTCGCTGGAGAATTTGCAGACCTTCACCTCGAGCCTGGCGCGCAGCTCCGACAAGATCGACAGCATCATGTCGCGGGTCGACGGCGTGATCGCCAAGACCGACAGCGTGATGCAGGGCATCGACGCGCTGGCCGGCGGCAAGGATGGCGGCGAGCTGTTCCAAGCGGTGAAGTCGTTCCGCGAACTCGCCGACAATCTCGACAAGCGTTCCGGCGCCCTTATCCTCGACGGCCGCCGCACGCTCGCCGACATCAGCCGCGCGGTGAACAATTTCGACCGCAACCCGACCCGGGTGCTGTTCGGGCCGAGCAACACCGCTCAGCAGGAGCAGCCGGCCGCAGCGCCGCCCACCGCCGCCCGCGCCGAACAGCCGCGCCCGCCGCGCCGCCGACAGCAGTAAGGCGGCTCCGGGAGAGCCCTCATCAACTCGCAGCGGATGGTTCGAGACAGTGCTTCGCCGCTCCTCACCATAAAGTCGCGAGCGCGCCGAAGAATGGTCCCACTTCGATCGTAAACGATGCTCTCGGATTTCAGCGCGCCCGCTGACGTCTCAAAGCACGGATGCGGCTTCGCGCGTCCGTGCGACGCTTGCTGATAGCGAGATCTGCACGCCAAGCTGATCCGCGATCCTCGTTGAACGATCAGGACGTAGCCCCGCCGGTGCGGCGCGTGTCCTGTCTTGCAGGACGCTTCCTCGGGGATGCCGGCTTGTCGGCCGGAGTGCCGTGCGGCTTCAGGCGAATCCGCATCGCGTGGCCGCCCTGATGCTCCAATTCGAACGCGTTGGTCTTGCGCACGAGGTCGCTCAGCTTGCGGAAGCCGAAGGTTCTGGGATCGAAGTCGGAAGCCAGATTGGACAGGTGCTTGCCGACTTCGCCGAGCGATACCCAGCCGTCTTCGCTCTCCATCTGTTTGATCACCCGCTCGATGATCGGAGTGGCCGCGCTCGGCGGCTGAAGCGGTTTCGCCGTCGACGCCGTACCCTTGCTGTCGCTCGCTCCGGCGATCAGGTTCTCGGTGTAAACGAAGCGCCGGCACGCCTGCCGGAAACTCTCCGGGGTCTTCTGTTCGCCAAAGCCGAATACATCGACGCCTTGCTCGCGAATCCGCGAGGCGAGGCGGGTGAAGTCGCTGTCGGACGAGACCAGACAGAAGCCTTCGAAGCGGCCGCTGTGAAGCAGGTCCATCGCGTCGATCACCAGCGTGATGTCGGAGGCGTTCTTGCCGGTGGTGTAGGCGAACTGTTGCTGCGGGATGATGGCGTGTTTCGCCAGAATGTCGGCCCAGCCTTTCGAGCGCGAGGTGGAGAAGTCGCCGTAGATCCGGCGAACGCTGGCTTCGCCGATTTTCGC
Organism: Rhodopseudomonas sp. G2_2311; assembly: GCF_047501505.1. Lineage (NCBI taxonomy): Bacteria > Pseudomonadati > Pseudomonadota > Alphaproteobacteria > Hyphomicrobiales > Nitrobacteraceae > Rhodopseudomonas > Rhodopseudomonas sp. G2_2311. The sequence continues at coordinate 142,015 of NZ_JAZDRK010000004.1, read as the reverse complement.
GATCTCCTCAAACAGTCCGTCCGCGATCTTGGCGGATGCGTTATCCGCATCGATCAGAACGGCAAGGCGAGGCGAGCGGTGTTCAGAAGGCATGGTGCGTCCTAGACTGAGGTGGCCCAGAAACTGTAAGGCGTCTTGGTGGGAGACGAGATAGTGCAATCGCCCGGTTTCATCAAAGGCCCAACGAAAATCAAACTATAGCGCAGACGAGCGCACCCACATCCGCATAAGCCGTTCCCGACGCAAGTCCGGCTCCTGTTGCGCTCATCCGAGCTGCACCTGCCACAGCTGGCGTCGAACAGCCGCGCCCGCGCGCCGCCGACCACAGCAGTAGATTCAGAAAGCAGCTATCCGGCGAACACCGGCGGGTATTTGCTGGCCCAGGGCTGCGCAGCCTCGAGCTGATACGCCAGTTCTAGCAGCGTCTTCTCGCCGCCGCGCGCGGCGGAGAACTGGCTGCCGATCGGCAAGCCGGCGTCGTTCCAGAACAGCGGTACCGACATTGCCGGTGTGCCGGCGAAGTTATGCAGAGCCGTGTAGGACGCGTAGGCGAGCGAGCGCTCGCGCAATGTCGCGTAGGGGACGGTAGGGGCGAATTCGCCGAGCTTCGGCGGCGCGCGATCGACCACCGGAGTCAGCCACGCATCGTATTTGGCGAAGAACGCATCGAGCCGGCGGACGATCTCCTGTCGATAGGCGAGCGCCTTCTGCACCGCGTCCTTCGGCAGCTTCTCGAAGACGGCGGCGTTGCCGAGCGTCCACGGCTCCAGCACCGAGGAAGGATCAAACCCGCGCTTCCTGGCGAGCTTGACCAGGGCCGCCGCGTCTGTGGCGAACAGGGCAATGTAGGCGTCGATGATTTGGTGATCGCCGGCCAGCGGATGCGCGGCCGGGATGACCTCATGACCGAGATCGGCGCAGAGCTTCGCGCTACGCTCGATCGCCGCTTTGACGTCGGGCGCCGGCGCCGCCCCGAGGGCGTTGTCCATCGTCAGCGCGATCTTCAGCTTCTTGCTGCCGGGGCCGGAAACGTAGCCGATCGGCGCGAAGGCCGCCTTGCGGCCGGTGGCTTCGGTGATCGACAGTGCCATCGCGCTGTCGCGCACGCTGCGCGTTTCCATGTGATCGGCCACCATCACGCAGGAGATGTCGGCATAGCCGAGCTCGATTCGGCCAAAGCTCGGCTTGAGACCGAAAACGCCACAGCACGACGCCGGAATCCGGATCGAACCGCCGATGTCGTTGGCGTGGGCGAACGGCACCATGCCGGCGGCAACGGCCGCTGCGGCACCGCCGGATGAGCCGCCGGTCGAATGCTCGGTATTCCAGGGATTGCGGCAGGGCCCGAGCAGCAAAGGCTCGGTGGTCGGCAGGAAGCCGTATTCGGGCGTGTTGCTCTTGCCGACGAAGATGATGCCGGCGCGGTCATAGGCGGCCAGCAGCGGCTCGGTCTTGGTCGAGATGTTGTCGGCGAACAGTCGGGAGCCGAAGGTGGTGCGGACGCCTTTGTAGTCGTTGACGTCTTTGGCCAGGCTGGGCACGCCGGCAAACGGACTGTTGGGTAGCGGCTTACGGGCGGCCTTGCGCGCCCGGTCGAACATCGCGGTCACCACCGCATTGAGCTTCGGGTTGACCTGATCGATGCGCTGGATCGCAGCGTCGACCAGTTCGAGCGCGGTGACCTCGCGTTTGCGGACGAGCTCGGCCTGGGCCAGCGCGTCGAGCCGGGCGAGATCTGGTGCAGCGGTAGCCTTGGTGACGAAACCGGGAATTGCGGAGGCGACCACGCAGGCGGCGGTCGATTTCAAGATGAAGCGGCGGGAGCAGGGCATCGGTGGCCTCTGAGCGATCAACAACAGAACGCCGAAACGGACGCACGCGTCGATATCGAGCGACCGGCGGAATGCTGCGGGCCGCTTGCTCACTTCGGCTGAGGGCAATGGAGCCGAGGTGAGCCGATTGATTACTTGTAAGACAAACTAAGCGATCGCCGCGCGAGAAGCGATCCTCGGGATCGACCGATATCCGCCTGCGGAGCGGTAAAGTGTCTGCCGTGGTTGCCGGCGCGTGAGTACGTCCCGGCAAAAACACGTCGTCTGGTAATCAGATGCAGCGAAAGGCCGGCCCACTTTATTGGGCGCTGGCAATTGGGATCGTTTGCCCCGGAGGCCGGTGTGCATCGGGCAAAGAAAAAGCGGAGGCGCGAGGCCTCCGCTTGAATCGTTATGGCGTCCTTGTCGCCGCCAGGCCAACCGATCAGCCCAGCCGTCCGGCTGCGTGGGCCAGCAACGTGTAGACCAGGCCGGTCTCGGACGAGAGGTGGCCGCGCAGAGCCTGCGGGGCGTTGTCGTCACGGGCGACCTCGTCGAGCAGGCGCTCGAACTCGGCGATGTAGCGGTCGACGGTCTGCTTGAAGCTGCGCTCGCTGCGATATTTGCGGGCGACTTCGTCGAACGCCTTCTGGCCGGCCGGAGTGTAGAGCCGCTTGGTGAAGGACTTCGCCTCACCGCGCTGATAGCGCTCCCACATCTCCAGCGCGAGGTTGCGGTCCATCAGCCGGCCGATGTCGAGCGACAGCGACTCCAGCGGATTGCCGCTCATCGCAGTCTGCGCCTGCTGGGCGGCGCGGCCGCGCGGCGGCTCGCGCTCGGCACTGGTGTCGGCGCGGTTGAGCAGCTCCGACAGCCAGCCGTCACGGCCCTGGTCGGCGTTGCTCGGCGCGACCGGCGGCGCTTCGGTGCGGCGCGGGCCGACCGGCATGCCGAGGTCCGGCGGGGGCAGCGTCGCGGCGCTGGATTCCCGGCTGCGCGGGGCAGGGCGGGCGGCGACCGTTTCGGCACGTCCAACGCTGGCGGTGGCCAGCACTGGCTCTTCCTCGCGGGTGGTCGCGGTGGCGGCGCGGGTCGGCGTCACCACGTCCATGCCGCGGCCGTGGCGTGCGACGATGCGGTTGAGCTCGGCGAGCGCCTCGATCTGGTCGACGATCACCTTGCGCATCTGCGCGGTGCTCTCGGCGGCCTCCTGCGGGATTTCGAGCACGCCGCGGCGCAGCTCTTCGCGGGTGGATTCGAGCTCGTGCTGCATCTCGGCGGCCATCTGCTTGATGCCCTGGACGATCGAGGTGAAGCGATCGGCCGATTGCTTGAACAGCGCGTCGGCTTCCTGGGTGCCTTGCTTATAGACCTGATGCATCGCCTCGACGGTGAGACGGCGCTCCTGCTCGGCGGCGCTGCGCACCGCTTCGAACTGCTGCGTGATGCTGGCGGAGCCGGCACCGGCGGTTTCGGCGACGATCCGCGCGACGTCGCGGGCGCGCTCCTCGGCGGCGGCGAGCGATTCATCCAGCAGGCTGGTGAACCGGCCGAGCCGCTGGTCGAGATCGGCAGTGCGCAGATCGAGGGTGGTGACCAGCGATTCCAGTGCTTCCTTGCGATCGCTGACCGAGGTCGAGGCCTGGCGGTTGCTGTGCTCGAGCAGGTCGGCAGCCTCGGCCAGAGCGTGGCCGTGAGCTTCGAACTGCGCCGACAGTGCGCCGAGATCTTCCAGCGCCCGCGCGGTCTTGGTGTGGAAGCCGGTGAGCTGGTCTTCCAGCGTCTGCGTAGCGGCACCGCTGCGGGCGTTGACCTCGTTCATCGTGGTGACGAAGTCGGCGACGCGGGTGACCAGCGCGCGCTCCAGCGAGTTGAGGTTCTCGTGGGCGCCGGTGAGCACTTCCTGCAGCAGGATGTTGCCTTCACGCAGCCGCTCGAACAGAGCCACGGTGTCGGTGCGCAGGATCTTGCTGGTCTCCTGCATCTCGGTAACCGCGGTGATCGAGACCTGGCGCGACTGTTCGATCGCCGACCGCGACGCGAGGTCGAGGTCCTTGAGCGACTTGTTGATCGCATTGGTGGCCAGATCGCCGGCGCCGGTGATCGAGCGGGCGACTTCGGTGCCGTTGGTCAGGATCGAGTTCGAGAAGGTCTTGCCGCGCGACTCGATGGCGTTCAGCGCATCGCTGGTGACGCGATCGATTTCATTTGTGAGCTGGTTGGTCTTGCCGGCGATGGCTTCGACCAGCACGCCGCGCTTGCCGTCGATGATCAGCGACAGCCGTTCGGCCTGCTGCTGCACGTAGCCGACGATCTCCTCGCTCTTGGCGGTGATGGTCGAGCCGAAGCTGCCGCTGGCGGCGAACACCGAACGCTCGACGTCGGCCGAGGTCGACTTGATCTTGGCGCTGACCTCGTTGGACATCGCCACCAAGGTGGCCTGGGCCGCCGAGGCGCTGACCTGGATGTGGTCGGTGGTGTTGGCGGTCACAGCCGACAGCGTCTGCTCGATCTCGGCAGAGAGCGCCTTGATCTGGCTGGCGGCATCGACCGAGCTGGTGGTCAGCGTCGACTGCACCTGGCGGGCGCTGTCGAGGATGGTCGACGCAGTCGCGGCACCGACGCTGGTCAGCGTACGCTCGACATCGATCGCCAGCGACTTGACGTGGTTGGCGGCTTCGCCCGACGCGGTGGCCAGGGAAGTCTGCGCCTCACGAGCACTCGCCACGATCGAGTCGGCGGTGCTGCGGCCGGCAGCCACCAGCGTGCGCTCGACATCGGCGGCGATCGAGCGGACCTGATCGGCCGACTCGGTCGACGTCGACACCAGGGTGGTCTGGACTTCGCGCGCACTGGCCAGCAGCGTGCCGGCGGTTGCGCTGCCGGCGGCAGTCAGCGTGCGCTCGATGTCGCTGGCCAGCGACTTCACCTGGTTGGCGGCCTCGGTCGAGGTTGCCACCAGCGTGTTCTGCGCTTCACGCGCACCGGCCACGATGGTCTCGATGGTGTTGGCGCCCGAAGCGGACAGCCGGCGTTCGACGTCGGCGGTGAGGGTCGTGACCTGGTTGGCCGCTTCCGACGACGCAGCGACCAGCGTGCGCTGGATGTCGTCGCTGAGCGATTTGACCTTGTCGGAGGCTTCTTCCGAGGCCGAGACCAGGGTGGACTGCGCCGACCGGGCGCCGCTGAGCACGGCTTCGGCGGTGGCGTTGCCGGCCGCATACAGCGTGCGTTCGATGTCGGTCGACAGCGAGCGGATCTGCCCGGTGACTTCGGACGATGCCGACACCAGCGTGGCGTGAGCTTCGCGGGCGCTCGCCAGCACCGAGGCCGAGGTGGTATCGCCGGCACCGGTGAGAGTGCGTTCGATGTCCACGGCGAGCGACTTCACCTGATTGGCGACGTCGGCCGAGGTGGTGGTGAGGGCGGTCTGGGCCTCGCGAGCGCTGCTCAGCACCGACGCTGCGGTGCTGCCGCCGGCTTCGGTCAGGCTGCGCTCGATCTCCGAGGCGAGCGACTTCACCTGGGTGGCGACTTCGGTCGAGGTCGAGGTCAGCGTGCTCTGCGCTTCGCGGGCGCTGCCGAGCAGCGACGCAGCCGCGTGGCCGCCAACTTCGCTGAGGGTGCGCTCGATGTCGGACGCCAGTGACTTCACCTGAGTGGTGACGTCGGTGGAAGTCGCGACCAGCGTGGTCTGGGCCTCGCGGGCGCCGGCCAGCACGGTGGCGACGGTGGCGGTGCCGGCGGCCGACAGCGTGCGTTCGATGTCGTCGGACAGCGAGCGGAACTGCATCGCGGCTTCGCTCGACACCATGGTGAGCTTGGCCTGAGCTTCGGTCGCGCTCGATACGACGGTGGCGGCCGCGGTGGTGCCGACCGTGGTGAGGGCGCGTTCGATCTCCGCCGAGGTGACCTGCAGCTGGGCGCCGACATCGTTCGACACCGACAGCATCGAGTCGCGTGCCGACTGGGTGCTGCTGCGGATGGTGTCGCTGGTGCTGACCACCAGATGGGTGAGGGTGCGTTCGGCGTCGGCGACGTTGGTCTTGATGCCCTGCGACAGCTCTTCGGCACGCGCCATCAGCATCTCGCTGGCCTCGCGACCGCTGCTCTCGAACCGGCCGGCGACCGCTTCGATGCGCGAGCCGAGCAGGTCTTCGAACTGCGACACGCGGAGGTCGACGTCGTTGATCACCGCAGTGACGCGATTCTCCAGGCCGTCGTGGATCTCCTGGAAGCGTGCGCTGACGGTGGTGCTGAGATTGGCGGTGCGGCTGTCGATGGTCTCGGTGACCGCGCCGATGCGACGGTCGATCGCGTCGATCGCCTGGGCGGTACCGTCGGTGAGCGAGTGGGTGAGGTGGGTGAGCCGGGAATCGATCGCTTCGATCGCCTGCACCGTCCCGGTGGACAGCGTGGTGGTGAGCGTGGTGATGCGATCGTCGATCACTTCAACGGCGTTCGCGGCGCCGGTCGACAGCGTCGTGGTCAGCGTCGCGATGCGGCCGTCGATGATGTCCGCGGCACTCGAGGTGCCGGTCGACAGCGTGGTGCTGAGCTGCACGATCCGCGAGTCGATCGCTTCCACCGCGTTCGCTGCGCCGGTCGACAGCGTCGAGGCGAGCTTCTCGATGCGGCCGTCGATGTTGCCGGTAACGGCTTCGGTGCGGGTGTCGAGGATGCGTTCGAGCGAGTTGAGATGATTGCCGACGGTGTCGTCGAGCGACTTGAGGCGGTTGTCGATCGTGCCGTCGAGGCTGCCGACGCGGGTGTCGAACAGGCTTTCGAATTGATGCAGACGGTCGTCCAGCCGCGCGGTGATTTCGCCGGAGCTGCTCGCGACGCGCTGATCGAAATTGTCGACGTAGGTCTTCAGGGTCTCGTTGATGTCCTGGGTGCGCTGGCCCATCCGCTCGACGATCTCGCCGCCGAACGTCTTCACGGTGCGGTCGAATTCGGAGATGTGGCGGGTGATCAGTGCGCCGAGCGTGCCGCTGTCGCGCGCGAACTTCTCGGCGAGCTCGGTGCCCTGCTGCTTCACCAGGTCGTCGAACGCGCTCATCTGGATGCTGAGCGTGTCGTGGGTCGCTTCGGTCTGGCTCACCACCTTGGCGACCAGCGTGTTGACGGTGACGTCGAGCGCTTCGCTCGCCTTATCGCCGCTGGTCAGGATCTGATCGGCGAGACGATGGCCGGCGTCGTCGATCTTGTTGACCAGATCGGTGCTACGCAGCTCAAGTTCGAGCAGCAGCGAGTCGCCGGAGTTCTTCAGCGAATCCTGCACCTGCTCGGTGCGCTCCGAAATGCCGTCGATGATGGTCGAGGAGCGCTGCTCGAAATCGGTGGTGATGCGGTCGAGCCGCTCGTTCATCATGTCATGCACGCGGTCGGCCAGTTCGACGAACTCGGCGTGCACATGGCCGGTCTTGAAGTTCAGGCTGGTGGTCAGCCGCTCGCTGGCGTCGAGCACCGCGCGGGTGGTCTCGGAGCTGGCTTCTTCGAGGCGGTCGAGCAGTTCGCCGCCGCGCTCACCGAGCGCGAGAATCATGTTGTCGCCGGCGTGGCTGAGGGCGCTGGTGATGTGGGCGCCGCGCTCTTCCAGGGCGCTGGTGATGCTCTTGGCGACTTCGTCGACGCGGCTGGCGATCGCGTCCGAGATCAGCGCGATGTCGTGGCGGAGGTCGATCTGCACGCCGGAAATGGCGCTGCGAACCTGCTCGGCCTGACCGACCAGGTTGTCGCGCTGATGCGCGATGTCCTGCAGCAGCGCGCGAATACGTACTTCGTTGTCCGAATAGGCGCGCTCCAGCGCCGACACTTCGTTCGCGACCAGTGCTTCCAGTTCGCTGGCGCGCGCAATCGCACGCTCGACGCCGTCGCCCATCGCGGCGACCTCGCGGCGGATCGCCTGACCGACGGTTACCACCGAGTCGCTGGCGGCGATTTCGGGCTCGGAAAAGCGGATCGCGACCTGCGCCATCGACTGCGCGATCATCCGCAGCTCCTGGCCGCGCCAGGCGAGGCTGGCGAGGAAATAGAACAGCATCACCGGCGCGAAGAACAGCGCGGCAAGGCCGGCGAGCGCCAGCGTTCCGCCGCTGCCCTGGCCGACCAGCGCCTGCAGGGCGGGCAGGAAGCTGACGGTGAGAATGATGCCGCCGAACACCCAGACGCCGGCGAAAATGGTGGCGAGCGTATAGACGTTACGGGTGGTGCGACCCTTCTGCAGCGACTGCAGCAGCTGGCCGATGGTTTCGCGGTCGTCGTTGGCGGGGCGGCTGGCGAAGCTGCGCTCGGCGGCCGGCTCGAAGCTCGGCGCCGGCGGGGTGATCCGCGGCTCCCCGGCCAGCTCCGTCAGCTCGGAGAAGCTGGGCTCGGGGCTGTCCGAATTTGGCACACTTTCCTGTGGCCCGGCGGCCTGATCGTCACCGGCCGGAGGCGCGTCGGGGATATTCAGGGCTTCCTGAATCGCCGACAGCGCGACTTCGGTCGGATCTTTGATCTTCTTAGGATTGTTCGCCATCTTGATTTACGCCCTTGTTACGCATCCGGGGACGTCGGTTCAGTGGAGACCGCAGAAAGGCCCCTCGGTGCTCCCCCAGCACGGCGAAGTTGAACCCCATTCCCACCGCGCTTTTGTCCGCCACTTCCTGAAACATCCTATTGGCTCGATCGCGCGAATGAAATGGTTCGGATTAAGACTTTCTTAATCATCGTTAACGGCATACCCGGCTAAGCCCTTCGGAGGACGCAAAAATCCTACCGGCCCGAGCGGTAACGGTGGCATTTTAGCGACATCATCGCGGCAACTCGGCGACGTTGTGCCAAAACGGTGCGGCTGCACCTGCAAGGATGCGTTAACTAGACTCGTGGTTCGCTTCTCGGCCTGGATTGCCGAGATGTGGAAAACCGCAATTCTGTGCCGAGGTGAACGTGCCGATACAGGTCGAACGGATCGAATGGATGCCATCGCCGCCGCTGGTTCCGGACTTCGAGCCGATCGATGACGCGCATCTTTATAAGATGACGCTGGGCGACGCCGCGCTCGAGCGCGAAGTGCTGCTGCTGTTCACCGCGCAGGCCGCGAGCCTGATGGCGCTGCTCGCCTCCTGGCCGGCCGACGCCGCCGCGCTCGCGCACACGTTGAAGGGTTCGGCCCGCGCGATCGGGGCGTTCGCCGTGGCGGAAGCCGCCGCGAGTCTCGAGGACGCCTTGCGCCGCGGCGAGGATGCGGCGGAACCGCTCGCCGTATTGGAAGCTGCGGTCGATCATGCCCGGGCCGCGATCGACGACCGCTTCAACCCGACTCGTCCTGGCTTTTGAAAGGCGTAACGGCTGGCGGAACGCCGGCCGAGACGCTATAGGACTGGCGCGTCAGCCCATAATTCATAAAACGAGCAAAGCGTCCGACGAGCAATCATGGCCAAGATTAACTTCGTTGATCACACCGGTGAAACCCGCACTGTCGAAGTCGAAGAAGGCGCTACGGTGATGGAAGCGGCGATCCGCAATGCCATCCCTGGCGTTGAGGCAGAATGCGGCGGCGCCTGCGCCTGCGCGACCTGCCACGTCTATGTCGACGAAGCCTGGCGCGAGAAGGTCGGCGGCCCGTCGCCGATGGAAGAAGACATGCTCGACTTCGGCTACGACGTGCGCCCGAACTCGCGGCTGTCGTGCCAGATCAAGGTCTCGAACGAACTCGACGGGCTGATCGTCACCACGCCCGAACGCCAAGCCTGATTTCCGCTATTGCTATCGAAGACGTGTCGCGCGGTCTGCTGCGCGACAGTCTCTCGTATGAGTTTGTTTCTCAGAACTAAGCCTGCCGCGCTCAGCGCGGCGGCTGCCCGGTTCGTTGGGCGCGCGCAGCCCATTTTGTCTCGGCTGATTTCAAAACTCAGCATCAGCGCCGCTGATATCAATCGTGTTCGATGCCGCGGCGCCACCACGGCCCGAGATTGGTGATGATCTGTTCGGTCAGCGGCGTCGGCTTACGGCTGGTCTCGTCGACCAGCACGGTTACGGCGCGCGCCGAGGCGACGCAGACTCCCTCGGAAAACACCACCTGATCGAAATGCGTCGACGTGCGGCCGAGTTTCACCAGGCCGAGCCCGAGCTCGATCTTGCCCGGCCAGTGCAGTTCGCTGCGAAAGTGAATATCCAGCCGCACCAGCACCCAAGATAGTCCCGGCGGGATCAGTCCGGCGTTCGGATCCTTCATCAGCGTGACCCGGCCGGTCTCGAAATAACTGGCGTAAACCGCGTTGTTGACGTGGTTATTTGGGTCGAGGTCGGCGAAGCGGACGTTGTCGGCGAGACGGAAGGGGAAATCAGCGAGCTGCGGCAGCGCGTGGTCACGAGATCGTGCGGTCAAGGGCCATTCTCCGGGCTTTTTAGAACCATTGAACGCAAAACTTGCGCTAGAACAAGATACCAATATCCATTTATGTCTTTTCTCCCCTGCCGGCCTTGGTTAGACAGGCCGCGACCGGACCGCCCGCGTCCGAACATCTTCAACTGACAAAGAAAACAAAGATGACCGAAACGATCAAAACCGATGTGCTGATTGTTGGCGCGGGTCCGTGCGGACTGTTCGCCGTGTTCGAGCTGGGCCTGTTGGACGTCAAAGCGCATCTCGTCGACATTCTCGACAAGGTCGGCGGCCAGTGCGCCGAGCTCTATCCGGAGAAGCCGATCTACGACATTCCCGGCATTCCGATGGTGACCGGCCATGGCCTCACCGAAGCGCTGATGGAGCAGATCAAGCCGTTCAATCCGACCTTCCATCTCAGCGAGATGGTCGAAAACGTCGAGAAGATCGGAGACCCCGGGTTCCGCGTCACCACTAACGCCGGCAAGGTGTTCGAATGCACCGTGCTGGTGGTCGCGGCTGGTGGCGGCTCATTCCTGCCGAAGCGTCCGCCGGTGCCGGGCGTCGAAGCTTACGAAGGCACCTCGGTACACTACGCCGTCCGCAAGATGGAAGACTTCCGCGGCAAGGACATCCTGATCGTCGGCGGTGGTGACTCCGCGCTCGACTGGACGCTGAACCTCAACCCGATCGCCAAGAGCATGACGCTGGTGCATCGCCGCGATGACTTCCGCGGCGCGCCGCATTCGGTGGAGCAGATGCGTCAGCTCGTCGCCAGCGGCAAGCTCGATCTCAAGATCGGCCAGATCACCGAGCTGCAGGGCGACAACGGCCAACTCACCGGCGCGACCGTGAAGCTGAACGATAACTCGACCGCGCAGATCAAGTGCGACGCGATGCTGCCGTTCTTCGGCCTGACGATGAAGCTCGGCCCGGTTGCCAACTGGGGCCTGGATCTGGAGAACAACCTGATCCCGGTCGATACCGGCACGTTCGAAACCAATGTCCCCGGCATCTTCGCGATCGGCGACATCAACACCTATCCGGGCAAGCTGAAGCTGATCCTCTCGGGCTTCCATGAGGGTGCGCTGATGGCGCAGAAGGCCGTCAAGTACGTCTACCCGGACAAGCGCGTGGTGTTCCAGTACACCACCTCGTCCACCAATCTGCAGAAGAAGCTGGGCGTGAACTAAGAACGCCGGCTTATTTGATCCTTGGAGCGCGCCGGTCGGCGCGCTCTTTTGTTTTGGGGGCCTATCCCGCGTAGGTCACGTCAAAGTGACGCCGGTATGCGCTGGACTTGCCTGAGCGATGCGCGTCAAGAAAGACGTCTCATTCAAGCCTTTCCAAGCTGCTGATCACGGCAATGAAGTTCGCTCTGTCCCATCGCCACAAACGCATCCTGATCATCGCATCCACGCGGTCGCGGCGGCGGGCGATCTTTCTGCTCGGCGGCGTCGTGGTCGGCGCCGCGGCGGCCGCGCTGGCGCAGCTTGCCGATTGGGCGCAACTTCTATTCTCTGAATTCCTCGGACACTCGCGTTACCTGCCGTTTTTGGTGACGCCGCTCGGCTTTCTGCTGTCGGTGTATCTGACCAACCGCTTCTTCCAGAATGCGCAGGGCAGCGGCATCCCGCAGGCGATCGCGGCGCGGCGCCTCACCGACCAGACCGCGCGGGCCAAGCTGGTGTCGCTGCGGATCGCGATCGGCAAATTCCTGCTGACGCTGTTCGGTCTTCTGGTCGGTGCCTCGGTCGGCCGCGAGGGGCCGACCGTGCAGATCGGCGCTTCGATCATGTTCGCGCTCGGCCGCTTCTCGCCCCGCCGCCAGCCCGGGCTGATCCTGGCCGGCGCCTCGGCCGGCGTTGCCGCGGCATTCAACACGCCGCTGGCGGGCATCATCTTCGGCATCGAGGAAATGAGCCGCTCATTCGAAACGCGATCGAGCACGCTGATTATTGCTGCGGTGGTGGCGGCCGGCCTGACGTCCATCGCTCTGCTCGGCAACTACACGTATTTCGGCACCAGCGCGATGGGACTGCGCGGCGGCATCGACTGGCTGGCCATTCCCGCGTGCGGAATCGTTGGCGGAGTGGCCGGCGGCCTGTTCATCCGATGTGTTGTGGCAGCCGGCGCCAGCACGGCGTTCAATCGTCGTCCGCTGATCGTGGCGCTGCTCTGCGGTCTGGCGGTCGCAGTTTGCGGCTTCGTCTCCGGTGATACGATCTATGGCACCGGCTACAGCCAGGTGAAGACGGCGCTGGAGAGCGGCACGGCGCTGCCAGAAGATTTCGGCGTGCTGAAATTCCTCGCAACCACGCTGTCCTCCGTCAGCGGCCTGCCTGGCGGCATCTTCTCGCCCTCGCTCGCCGTCGGCGCCGGGCTTGGCAGCAACGTCGCGACGTTGTTTCCAGCAACGCCGATTGCGGCGATCATGCTGCTCGGAATGGTGGCTTATTTCTCCGGCGTGGTGCAGGCGCCGATCACAGCCTTCGTCATCGTGATCGAGATGACCGACAACCACGCGATGGTGATCCCGCTGATGGCCGCCGCCCTGATCGCCTACGCGACCTCACGGCTGATCGCCGAGGAAGGGATCTACCACGCGCTCGCCAAGCGTTTTGTGCAGCAGCCAGCAGCTTAGCCCACGCGGCTCGGTCACGCTTTACTTTGCGGTCTTGGCGACCTCGGATCTTTGATCATCGAGCACGTCAGCAAGAGTCTGCTCGAACGCGATGGTCGGCCGCCAGTCGAGCATCGATCGTGCTCGGCTTGCATCGCCAAGGATGACATCGGCAGCGTCACTCTTGCCCCGTGACGGATCGTTCTGCACGGCGATTGGCACGCGTGCCATTCCGAGCAATTGTTGCAGCATGTCGCCGATCCGGCGCGGCACGCCTGAGGCGATGTTGAGGATCGTGTCGGGCGCGAGGCTGTCGCTGCGGACGATCGTCTTGACATAGGCGGCGACTACGTCGCGCACGTCGAGAAAATCGCGCTGGCCGTCGAGGTTGCCGACCTGCATCTGCGGAGGTGCAAGGCCTGCCTCGATCCGCGCGATCTGGCGGGCGAATGCTGGAACGACGAACGCGTCGGTTTGACCGGGGCCGGTGTGATTAAATGGCCGCAACCGGATGCTGTGCAGTCCCTTGGCGATCAGCGGGCCGAGTGCAACGTCAGCTGCGGCCTTGGAAGCTCCGTACTCATCCGTCGGGGCAAGCACCGTGTCCTCGCTGGTCGGACGGATCGGCGGACGGTTCTTTCCGTAAGCAAGTCCTGAACCGACATGCACCAGCACACAGGCCGGAGCTGCCTGCAGGATTGCGCGTCCGATATTGCGCGGCCCGTCGAGATGCACACGCCAGCTCGTTGACGGATCCGCATTGGCCGCAGAGGGGGCGGCGAGCGCCGCGAGATTGACGATGTGGCTCGGTTGATGCTCGGCAATCGTCGTGGTGACCGCGCTCGGATCGGTGACGTCGAGAGCGATCACGTTGCCGAGGGCCGGATCGTTGCCAGCGTGAAGCGCGGTTGAAATGATCTCGGCGCCAGAGCCAAACGTCCGACGGATTGCAGTGGCCAAATGCAGCCCGACGAAACCGGTCGCGCCAGTGATGAGAATCCGGAACGGCCGCGCCGCAGCCGCCATTACAGTCGCTCGCCGCTTTTGAGGCGGGCCAAGTCGGCCTCAACCATCTCGGCGATCATCTGCTCGAGCGAGGTCTCGAACTTCCAGCCGAGCTTCCGCTTGGCCTTGGCCGCATCACCTTGAAGGTAATCCACCTCCGCGGGACGCAAATAGCGCGGATCGGTCACGACGTATTCGTTCATGTCGAGTCCGACGCAGCCGAACGCCATTTCGCAGAATTCGCGCACAGAAGCGGTCCGCCCCGTGGCAATTACGTAGTCGTCCGGCACGTCCTCCTGCAGCATCAGCCACATCGCCCGGGTGTAGTCGCGGGCATGGCCCCAGTCACGCTTGGCGTCTAGATTGCCGAGCGACAGTGTGGTTTGCAGGCCGAGTTTGATCCGCGCAACGCCGTCGGTGATCTTGCGAGTGACGAACTCGATGCCGCGCAGCGGCGACTCGTGGTTGAACAGGATGCCGCACGACGCGTGCAGACCGAAGCTCTCGCGATAGTTGATCGTCATCCAGTGGGCGTAGAGCTTGGCTGCCGCGTAGGGCGAACGCGGGTAGAATGGCGTAGTTTCGCTTTGGATCGGCTGCTGGATCAAGCCGTACATTTCCGAGGACGAGGCTTGATAGAAACGCGCGTTCGGGCAGGCGATCCGCACCGCTTCGAGGGCGTTTACGGCACCAAGCCCCGTTACCGTTCCGGTGAGCAGCGGTTGTTGCCAAGACGATTTAACGAACGACTGTGCCGCCAAATTGTAGACCTCGTCTGGCTGCAGATCCGTCAGCAGCCGGATCAGGCTGGAGAGGTCGGTTAGGTTGCCATCGTGCAGCGTCACCTGGTCGGCAATACCGAGCCACTTCAACCGGCTGGTCATGCCATCCGCCGAGGCGCTGCGACGGAGCAGACCGTGAACGGCGTAGCCCTGCGCGATCAAATGCTGGGCCAAGTAGGCACCGTCCTGTCCGGTAATGCCGGTGATGAAAGCCGTCTTGCTCATGGTCGTCAGACTATTCCTATTGTTCGGTCATCGTGCGGACAGGGCGGAGATCGCCGGATGCCGCCTGTTTAGCGGTTTCGAAGCTGCCGTGCCGCCTTAATCGCCTTGAGCGGTCCAAGTCTGACCAGCAAAAGGATAGCGGACCACCTGGCGGCCGGAGATGGCAGCTTGTTGACGCGCAACAGATTGAGCAGCGCCGCCTGCGCGAATTTGTGCTCGCCGGCCGTCAGGGTGCCAAGCTGCGAGGCGATCGCTTCGAGATCGATCTTCGAGGAGGGGATGCGGGCCGCGGCGGCCGGGTCGGCCAGCTCCAGCATTCGGAACAGCCGCGAACTGTCGCGCTCGAACGGGCCGGGGCTTGCATCATGCCACTCTGGCGGTGCGGCGAGCGCGGCCGAGGGGTCGGGCTGCCCGGCTTGGCGCGCGGCGGCGGCGAGCTTGGCGAGGCGGGCGGAGTAGATCTGGCGCAGCTGTCGTGTGCGGGTGACGCTGCTGCTGTGTTCACGGTAGCGGATCAGCAGTTCTGGAAGGATCGCGAGCTCGCCGACATCAGCGAGTCGGAGCCAGAAATCGTAATCTTCGCCGGCCTCGAAGGCGGCGTGATAGCCGCCGACCCGGCGCGCCGCTTCGGCGCGGAGCATGACGGTCGGATGGATGAACGGGCTCTTCTTCATCAGCGTCGCCCGCAGATCGTTCGGGCTCGGGCGCATCTCGCGTCCCTTCGGCTGCCCGTTCTCGTCGATGATGGTGGCCCAGCCGCCGAGCAGCACCACATCCGGGTGGGCCGCCATGTAATCCACCTGCCGGGCCAGTCGGTCAGGCAGGGCGATGTCGTCGGCGTCCAGCCTGGCGATCAAGGGGGCGCGGGCTGCCGCCAGGCCGCGATTGAGACCCGCGACTAAGCCGTCCCGGTGCTGGGTGAGCACGACAACGCGCGGGTCGGCTGCAGCCGCGTCAGCCAGAATTGCGGGCGTCGCATCGGCAGAGCCATCGTCGATCACCAATAGCTCGAAATTTCGGAACGTCTGATTCTGAACGCTGCGGATCGCCTCGGCGACCCAGCGTTCGCCATCGCGCACCGGCATGATCACCGAGACTTTGGGCTGCTCCGGCGGCACGCCATCCCTCATTGCTGTTCCGCCCTAGAAGGCGGGCGGGGGAGGAACTTAGACTGCGGGCGGGCTGGCAATGCAAGCGGCCGGCATTGACGCTGCAAAGCCGGACCCGCTAGACCCGCCGGTCAGCGGCCGAGGGGCCGATCGCGGAAATGACGGACAGCACCTTGGATCAGACCGCCGACCGGCACGATCAGCCCTGGCTGTGGATGGACGTCTCGACCAGTGCGCGGGCGCGCTCCGGCCAGATGAACGGCACGCTCCGGGTTGAACAAAGTTACATCCGCGCATTGTCGGCGGAGATGGCTCCGGAGCTGCGGTTCTGCCGCTACGACCCGCTCCGTAGCGACTACGTCGCGGTCGCGACTCCGCCCGACCTGAGCGGCAAGCCGGTCGCCGGCAAGGCCAAGTCAAAGCAGGCGAGCGGGATCGCCGCCGTCCTGAAGCCGATAGGCAAGTCCGTTGAACGCACCGTCAAGACCGCAATCCGCGGCGCGACCGCGTCGCTGCTGCGCAAGACCAGCCAGGCTGAGCCGCTGCCGAAACTTGGAGGGGACGGCCTCGGCGAGGTGCTTTTTCTCGCAGGTGAGAACTGGTCGCGGGTCGACTTTGCCACGGTTGCCCGGATGCGCCGCGAGCGCGGCACCAAAGTGGCGGCGCTGTGCCAGGATTTCATCCCAGCCGTCGCGCCGCAGTTCTTCGCCGGCGGCGATTTCGTCACCAAGTTCGACGCCTACGCGCAGTTCCTGATCAAGGAAGCCGATTTGATCGTCTCGATCTCGGAGGCGACCAAGCGCGATATTCTCGGCTACGCTCAGCGCCACGGCGGGATGCGCGGCGCTGTCGAGATCGTGCATCTCGGCGCTGATATTCCTGCGCCGCAGATGGCGCGACGACCGGATGCGCTGAGCGATACGCAGGCCGCGCGCTTCGTGATCAGCGTCTCGACCATTCAGTCGCGCAAGAACTTTGATCTATTATACCACCTCTGGCACAGGCTCACCGAGCAGAACACGCCAGACCTGCCGACGCTGGTGATCGTCGGTCAACCCGGGTTCGGCAGCAGTGATCTGTTGTGGCAGATCGCCAATGATCCGGTGACTGCCAGCTCGATCCTGCATCTGCCGCGCGCCGGCGATGATGAGCTGGCGTGGCTATATCAGCACTGCCTGTTCACGCTGTACCCGTCGTTCTATGAGGGGTGGGGGTTGCCGGTATCTGAAAGCCTCGCCTTCGGCAAATACTGCCTGGCCTCCGATGCCTCGTCACTGCCGGAAGCCGGCGCAGGCCTTGCGCGTCACCTCGATCCGCTTGATTTCGCTGCTTGGCGAGCCGCCGTCCTTGACCTGATCGCGGCGCCTGAGCAACTTGCCCACCACGAAGCCGCGATCCGCGCCGGTTATCGCCCAGTGACCTGGGCCCAATCGGCAACGCGACTCGCCGACGTGCTACGCGGCCTGGCCGCGACGGGGGCCACCGCCCACCCCAGATAGAGGTCTTATGGTGTCAGTTGTCGCCCATTCGTCACCGTCCCATTCGGTGTTTGACCGGAGCCGTGCCTGGCTGGTGGCGGTGAAAGCGCCCGAGCGGCTGTTCGTGCTGGTGATGTGCCTGATGTATGTGATGCACAACATCTGGCTGGCCCGCACCATCCTGTGGTTCCTGGTGCTTCCGACCCTGCTGATCACCGCCCTGCCGCTGCGCAATCTGACGCCGATCGTCAAGTCCGGTGTCTTCCTCGCCTCGGCTGCCTTCCTCGGCGTCATCATCGCCACGTCGTTGTTCGGTGATGGCGTATCAGGATCGCTGTTGTGGAAGAACATCCGTTACGTCGCAGCGGTGCTGGTGTTCATCACCATCGTGGCTCATCTCGCCAGCCGCGACGGCGATTTTCTTCGCCTGCTGTTCCTGTGGCTTGCGCCCGTGGCTGCGCTTGCCGCGATCCGCGACGTCGGCACGTTTAGCCATTGGTCGGTGACGGAGATGCTGACGGTGCGGTTGCAGGGCACCAAGGGGCTCAGCCTGTACTACAATTCCAACGTCGTCGGCCTGATGTATGCGATGCCGTGTGTCGGCGCGGTGGCGATGATGGCAACCCGCCGTCTGCGGTCTTGGCAATTTGTGTTGCTGTTTGTTTCTGCGCTGGTGCTTCTCGCGGCTGTGCTGCTGTCGGGCAGTCGAGGTTCGCTGATGGCCGCGCTGGGAGGCATCGGAGTGGCGGTGCTGCTGGCAGCCAATTGGCGGATCGCGGTGGCGGTCGCGGCTTTGCTGGCGATCGCGGCCGTCGCTGCCCTGCTGACGCCGCTTGCCGGTGAATTGGTGCAGCGGAAGGACAGTCTGCGGTTCGAGCTGTGGCCGGTGTATCTGCACATGGTCACATTGAAGCCGTGGCTCGGCTATGGACTTGCGTTCGACACCAGGGTCATCCTGCCGAATGGCATGGAGGTGATGAACGGCCACAATATCTTCATGTGCGCCGCGGTCCGTGGCGGAGTTATTGCGGCGCTGGCGCTGGCGGCAGTGGTCTTGGCCGCGGCGGTGAGCGGATGGCGGGCATTTCGCAAGTCCGGCGAAGTGACCGCGCTGGCGCTACTCGCGTCCTGCCTGGCAGCGAGCGCTGTCGACTACGAGATCATTCCGAGCGATCTCAGTTATCTCTATATCCTGTTCTGGCTCCCGGTCGCGATCTGTCTCGGCGCTGCCTTGGCGACACTGCGAGTTCCCGTTCAGCGACCTGCTACGCCGCCGGCTGACATCGCTGTGTCATAGAATCGATCCCGAACCGCCGCGCTCTGCTCACTGGATTGCCGGATCGATCCGCCATATTGTCGTCCCATCGCGGTGTTTCAGGTGTTGCTATGATCACACATCGACCGACTCCACATCGACCGATCCGATTAGTCGCGCGGGCTGCTGTCGCGGCTTTCGCGCTGTTGCTATCCGCGGCCGCCCCGTCGGTTGCCGCGGAACCGACCGCCGCCGGCCTCTGGCAACGCACTGACACCGGCAAGCCCGGCGGAAAGCCGGTGGTCTGGGTGCTGATGCTCGATCGCGGCAACAACATGTACGAGGGCATCGTCGCCAAGAGCTTTCCGCAGGCCGGACAGCCCAACCTGACGATCTGCGAAGAGTGTGAGGACGATCGCAAGAACCAGCCGATCCTCGGCATCTCGCTGATCCGCGACATGAAGCGGAAGGGCCGTGTCTATGAGAACGGCAACATCCTCGATCCGCGCAACGGTGACGTGTGGAAGGCGATGCTGACGGTCAGTCCCGATGGCCAGACCCTGACGCTGCGCGGCTATCTGATGACGCCGGCGCTCGGCAAGGACGAAGACTGGTTCCGGCTGCCCGACACCGCGATCTCACAGCTCGATCCGGAGATCGTCACCAAGTTCATGCCAGAGCAGGCAGCCATGCAGGCAGCCCAAGCCGGCAAGCCGCCGGTGGCTGCGCCTGGAACGGCCGGCAAGGCCAAGGCTCCGCCGCCCCCGGCCCCGAAGGGCGGCGCGATGGCGCCGGCGAAGTAGCGCTTCACTTCCTGAAATCGGACGTCAGAGATTCTCGAACTTGCAAAGAGCGTTCTCCGCGGAGGGCGCTCTTTTCATTTGCCGGCGGCGGAGCCTCTTCGAGTCTGACCTCCCATTTTCAGAAGCGGTCCGACCAAACGATTCTTACTCAACGCGCTGCGGAATGGCGCCGGGCGGCGGGGGCAGCGGCTGGCTGGTAACGTCGGGGCCGGACTGCAGCGACAGCACGGTCTCGGCCGCCGGTAGAGCGGCATCGGCCATGGCGGCGTGGCCTTCGGCGGTCGGATGGATGGCACCGCCATACACCGCCGACACCACGCCCCAGGTCGCGTCATGGATGTCGGCCGGCTGGATCGCCGCCGCGAGGCCCTGCGGATAGGTCATCGCCGCGAAGTAACTGTCGTTGGCGTCGCGGATCCAGCGGGCGCGGGGCAGGTAAGCCCGGTAGTTGCTCGCCCCGGCGCCGCAGGTCATCGGCGAGTTGCCGGCGGTGACGATATCGGCGTTGAAGCTGTTGCCGCTCTGCGAGAAACAGACGCGATCGAATTCCGGATCCGTGGCGGCGCGGGCGCAGAAGCCGTGGTCGGCGAACACCCGCTGATGCGAGTCGACGAACGTCATCCGCTCGGTCGACGGATCACGGCACAGCACGCCGTTGGAGCATTGCGCCAGATCCTTCAGCCGCGGCAGGAACTCATTGTCGACGAACGATGTGACGGCGCCGAGCCGGGTCGGATCGGCATTGAACGAGGGGTGGATGTCGAAGCCCGCCGGGCCGCCGGGGCAGGGCGTGCCACGGTTCGACAGCGCCGGATTGCCGTAGGCGACATAGACCACCCGCGACAGATCTTCGACCATCGGCTTCAGCGCCTCACGCAATCGGGCGAAATCGCGCGGCAGAGTGCGGGCCAGTGCGGTACGCGATTCTTCCACCGAGCCGATCACGCCGGAGCGTCGGAACAGCGCGCGCTCGGTCGGCGAGTCGACGATGACGTCGGCGACGAGGCCCGAGAAGTTGATGTCGTTGGCGCCGATCGACAGCAGCACCAGGTCGAGCGTGCGCTCCGGCTGACGGCGGTGCGCCGCTGTGAGGGCGGCGCGCAGTTCGCCGAGCTGACCGTCGACGCTGCCGGGACACGAGGTTCCGGATTTGGTGCGGAAGCACTCGCGGGCGCGTTGCGAGCCGAACAGCCCGTCGGTGATAGTGGCGCCGGTGCAGGCGAGCGGCAGATAGGTGACGGCGATGTGCGGATGGCGGACCGCCAGCGCCAGCGCCGTGCGCGTCTGGTAGCTGTACAGCGAACGGTGGCAGGCGGCATTGAACCAGGTCGCCGAATAGCGCTGCCAGTTCGCCAGCGTGTCCGGGGCCTCGCAGGCGCGGCCGCCTTTGAAGCCGGCCCGGCTCGGCCGGTAGAACTGGCCGATCCCACTGCCGAGATACGACTTGAAGCAGAAGCCTTCATCCGACAGCGCGATGGCGCGGTCCGGATTGCCTTCGCCCGAGCCGATCGAGTCGCCGAGGCCGGCGATGAAGAAGTCCCGCACCATGATCTGGGTGGTGACGCGGAGCGGCGCGTCGGCGCCGCTGGTAATGTCCACCGTGGCGACCGTCGGCTTGCCGTAGCGGGCACGGAAGTTGATCGGCTCGGCGCAGTCCTGTGTGGCGTTACGCGGCCCGTCGCCGTCGTCGAATGTCCAGGCGCAGATCGCGCCGACCGGCACGGCGCCGGCGAGGCGGACCGTCACCGGGTGCTCGGTCGGGGTCAGGTAGCTCTCCTTGACGCCATCGCGGGTGCACGGCTCGTTGACCCGCCCAGTGAGGTCGATGCACAGCCGGTTGACGACGTTGCGGGCCCAGCCGCGGCCTTCGCTCTGCCGGCCGAGGGTCTGCTCGGAGGCCAGCACTGTTAGCCCGTTCAGGGCGTCGACCTGCTCGCGGAAATCGCGCTCCTCCCGGAACAGGCGGAAGCGGTTGCGCACCTCCCAGGCGATCTGGATCGAGCCGTCGGTGACCGGCACCGCGGCAACGGCTGGTGCGGCGGAAGGCGGGGCGACAGGCACCGTCGGAGCCGGAGCCGCCGCCGGGGGCGCGGCGGGCGCAGCCGGTTCGGGGCTGCTCGAGCCGCCGAACAGGGGGATTTGAGCGGAAGCAGGGAGCGACGAGGCGCTCGCCGCCACGGTCAGCAGCAACAGGAGCGCCAGGGAGCGGAAACGGGACATGTCACCACGCGGCCATGAGGAGATCGCGGCCATTGACGCCGCTGTTGAGGCCAAAATATGGGCCTCGGCGGCGTCGACAAGTGATTGCCGCTGTCAGAGCTTTGAGGAGCGCTGGACAATCTGACCGACCGGGGCCCGGGCGGGCGCGGTGGCCGGGGCGGCGGTGGCCGCATGCTCGTTGCCGTTGCAGGCGTTGCGGCGTTCCTGCCATGGCTTGATCACGCTGAGCCAGATTTCCCGCACGCCCATGATCGAGATCGCGATCCCGAACGGCAGCAGGAAGTACAGCACGCGATAGATCAGCAGCGTCGCGATCACGTCTTCGCGGGCGAACATCGGCAGCGCCACCAGCATCGCGGCGTCGAACACACCGAGGCTGCCCGGCGCATGGCTGGCGAAGCCGAGCAGGGTGGCGAGGATGAACACCACCGCCAGCGAAACGTAGTCGATGTAGGGGGCGGACGGCATCAACAGGTACATCGCCAGGGCGCAGAAGCCGAGATCGACCACGCCGATCAGCACCTGCACCAGCGTCAGCTTGGCCGACGGCAGCACCACCTTCCAGCCGTTCTGGCCGAGCTCGCGGCGCTTCTTGCCGGTCGCGAGCCAGACAAAATAGGCGGCGATACCGGCCAGACAGGCGACGCCGATCAGCCGGTTGATCTCGTCCGGCAGCAGATCCATCGCGCTGGCGGCGGCCGGGTGCCAGATCATGCCGATGCCGAGCACGAAAAGATTGCCGAGCCAGAATGTCAGGCCGGAGATAAAGCAGATCTTGGCGACATCGATCGCCGACAGGCCGTAGTCCGAATAGATCCGGAACCGGATCGCACCGCCGGTGAAAACTGTGGCACCGAGATTATGGCCGATCACGTAGGAGGTGAACGCGGACATCGCGGCGATGCGGTACGGCACATGCAGCTTGCCGATCGTGCGCAGCGCGAAGAAGTCGTAGAACGTCAGGGTGCAGAACGCACCGACCACGCAAAGCGCCGCCATCCCGATTTGGGCCGGGCTCTTGTCGGTCAGCGCGGTCAGGATGACGTTGTGATCGACTCCCTTGAGGGTGCGGATCAGCGACGAAATCGCAAAGCCGATAATCAGGATGCTGGCGACGATACCGACACGTTTCCAGCCGATATACGTCTTGAAGCCACGCCCCAGCGCGCTCAGCAGTCGATGCATTCGTCCTCCCGGCGGGGCGGCAACGCGACGGACTCCGCCTGCAGCGCGACCCTGCTCCCGGCGTCCGACTTACTCATCCGCGCAATTCCTTAGGGCATAAACGGCCCGTCGTGCAATCCGCCGTACTGTCGCGTGCGGACCGCTCATCCATGGGACGGGCGGCGGAATGCGCCCTTGACGTGGCGCAAACGAGCCGTCCGGCGGCTGCATGGCGGCCCCGAGAGGAGCCCGCCAAGCCGGCCTGTCCGATATAGGCGCCAGACGCGCTGCGCGCCATTGCGACTCGATGCGCAGATGGAACCCGGAACGGTGATCGCTGCCGCTGGTTAACGCCGCGACGGCATGGCAGGCTTGGAAAGGGCCGCCGGGCGCAAACCGAAAGAGGATCCGCAATGGGACTTTTCACCAAAGACATCAAGACGATGGATGACCTGTTCGTGCACCAATTGCAGGACATCTACTACGCCGAGAAACAGCTCCTGAAGGCGATCCCGAAAATGGCCGACAAGGCCTCGGACCCGATGCTGAAGCAGGGGTTCCTGACGCATCTGGATGAGACCAAGGGGCACGTGAAGCGGCTGGAGCAGGTGTTCGAGATGCACGGCGTACAGCCGAAGGCGGTCGATTGCCCGGCGATCGACGGCATCATCGAGGAAGCCGATGAGACTGCGGGCGAAGTCGAGGATAAGAAGGTGCTCGATGCAGCGCTGATTAACGCCGCTCAGGCGGTGGAGCACTACGAGATCGTCCGCTACGGCAGCCTAGTATCATGGGCCAAGCTGCTCGGCCGTAACGACTGTGCCGCGGTGCTGCAGAAGACCCTCGATGAAGAGAAGGCTACCGACAAGAAGCTCAATACGCTTGCGGAGAGCCAGATCAATCTTCGCGCCGCCGGCTGAGCCGGTTACGACATTGATGTGACGTCACGATGAGGCCAAAGGCCGCGCGAATATCCGCGTGGCCTTTGGTGTTTTCAACAGCAGTCCTGACGCGGTCGCGTTCAGACTTTGCGCAAAGCGAAATAAGCGCCGCAGAAAGCCATCGCGGCGCCCAGCAACAGGGTCGCCAGCCCGGCAAGCACGCCGGCTGCGGTGGGCACTGCGGACGGCGCCGAAGCGGCTTGGCCGGCGGCGGCCAGCACCAGCACCAGCACCACGATGAGAAACTGGCGCAGCTTGGGCGGGATCTGTCCGGCGACCGCATGATTCATCAGCCGCGCCGTGAAGTAACCGCCGGCGAAGCCTCCGGTCGCGACCAGCCACCACGCCAACGCGGCGCTCGCCGGCATGAAGCTGCCGGAATCGTTGCGCCACAGCCCGCCGAGGTCGAGGCCGACGCTCTGGCCGAGCATATGCAGCGCCAGCGCCATCAACAGGCCGGACATCAGGGCGCCGCCCAGGATCAGGTGGCGAGGGTAGTGCGCTTCGGTGTTCGGCATGATCCGGTCCGTGTGTCACCGAATTGTAGAAAACCGAAGCCCTGCCGACAAGTTATCCGGTACGGGCGACACCCGGTGGGCTGAACGCCGCATTGCATCGCCGCGCCGGCTCCGGCATGGACGGCGGGACCGGCAACAGGGGCTTTCGGGTGACGCCACGATCCAACCGAGACGAGGACGGCGATTCAGGCACGGCTTACGCCTACAAGGCCTCGCTGATCGGTGCCGCCCAGCAGTTCGAACTCGGCGACGACGGGCTGATCTGGCGGATCGGCCCGAAAGCCGGGGTGTGGCCCTACGCGACGATCGCGAAGGCTCGGTTGAGCTATCGGCCGGTGTCGATGCAGTCCCGCCGCTATCGGGCCGATCTCCAGGACGTCTCCGGCGGTCGGCTGCGGATCGTATCCACCACTTGGCAAACGGTGGCGCTGATGGCGCCGCAAGACCAGGCCTATCGCGCGTTCATGATCGAGCTGCACCGGCGGATGCGCGATGCCGGCAGCCGCGCCGAACTGATCGGCGGGCTGCCGCCGGCGGTCCATACCGGTGCTTTGGTGCTGATCGCGCTGGTGGCCGCCGCCCTGACCGGACTGCTGGCACGCGCGGTGGCGGTGGGGTCATGGTCTGGCGCGTTGTTCCTGGCCGGCTTTGCGCTGCTGTTCGGCTGGCAGATCGGCGGGTTCATCCGTCGCAACCGCCCACGCCGCTACACCTTCGACGATGTGCCGAAGGATCTGCTGCCGTAAAGCGGTCCGTATCGCTCGGGGTTATGTGCCGTCCCGCACCACCAGCACCGAGCACGGTGCGTAGCGCACCACGTGGCCGGCATTGGAGCCGAGGAAGTAACTTCGCATCGCCGGCCGGTGCGAACTCATCACGATCAAATCGGCGCCGACCGCCGCGACCTCTTCGAGGATTTCGTGGTAGATGCCGCCCTGGCGCACGCTGGTCGACAGCCGCTGCGCCGGAATGCCCGAGGTGCGTGCAATCTCGGCCAATGCGGCTTCGGCCGACTGCCGCTGCTGATCGTCGAAATCCGCAGGGACATATTCGGCCAGCATCACAGGAGTGATCGCCAGCACGTGCAGCAGCCGCACCTTGCCGTCGTAGCTGTCGGCGAGCTTGGCTGCGGTGGCGATTGCTGGCTGGGCCAGCGCGGTATCGGCCAGGTCGATCGGGACGAGGATGGACTTGAACATCTCCGGCGCCTCCTGGTCAGGGGAAGGGCGACGCCATGCTCCTCCGTCAGCTCGCTTCGCGCAACACTTTCGGGCTGACGAAATGCTGCAGCTTGCCAGTGCCGAACGAGGCATCCGCCCAGTCGGCGATCGGGAAGTCGATCACCACCACCGCCGCGGTCGGCATGCTGCCGGAGAGCTTGCGCCGCTCGGCCTCGTTGCAGGTGCAGGTGAGGGCCAACGCCAGTTCGTGCAGGCCCGGATTGTGCCCGATCAGCATCAGCTGGTTGATGCCGGCCGATACCTCATGGATCGCCTGCAACAACTGCGAAGAACTCGCGCTGTACATTTCCGGCAGGTACTCGACCTGCGGTTCGCGGTTCGCCGGAAACAGTTCGGATAGAACGTCCCAGGTCTGCCGGGTCCGGGTCGCGGTCGAGATCAGCACCTGATCGGGGACCAGATGCTCGGCGGCGAGCCAGGCGGCGATCTCGGCGGCGTCGCTGCGGCCGCGATCTTCCAGGCGGCGATCGTGGTCCTTGCCGCTCGGCGCGTCCCTTTCGGTTTTGGCGTGTCGCAGCAGGATCAGACGGCGCATGAGTTCTTTCCAAAGGGCGGAGCTTGCGGATTAATCGAGACCGGCCGGCAGGACAAGGTGACAACCGTCCGTGCTGTCCGTATTGAACGCGTATCTCGCAAGATAGCCTCGTTTGCGGATGCGCTCTTTTAGGAAACGGCATGGATTCGCTCCCGACAAGTGCGACGAATGGACCGGCCGGCTTGTCCGCCGAAGCCGATGCGGAACCGCATGCGCGGCTGACCTTCGACCTCGACGTCGATCTCTGCGTGATCGGCGCCGGCCTTGCCGGACTATCGGTTGCGCTGGAAGCCGCGCAGGCCGGGCTCAGCGTCGCCGTGCTGGAGAGCGGGCGGATCGGCTGGGGTGCGTCAGGGCACAATCTTGGCACGGTGACACCGGGTTACGGCGTGCCGATCGGCGATCTGATCGCCCGGGTGGGGTTGGATCACGCCAGCGCCCTGTGGGCGCTGACCCGCGAAGGCATAGAGATCGTCCGCGCTCGCGCCACCGAGGAGGCGATGCCCGGCGTCGCGCTGTCGTACGGCGCGCTGGAAGTCTCCAATGTCGATATTGGGGACCGCCTCGTCGAGCGGCTGCAGACGCTCGGCGTCGATTTCGGCTCCGAAGTCGAAGGCTGGCCGATCGACAAGGTCCGCGATGTGTTGCGGACCAACCGCTATTTCCACGGCATCCACTACCCGACCGCGTTTCAGCTCGACGGCCGCCGTTACTTGCGCGGCCTGGAGCGGCTGGCGCGGCAGGCCGGGGCGCGGATCTTCGAGGAAACGCCGGCGGTCAGCATCGATTTCGCCGGCATCCGCAAGCGGATCTCGACGCCGAATGCGCGGCTGCGCGCTTCCGACATCGTGCTCGCCGGCAGCGTGCATCTCGGCGCGCCGTCGCCCCGCGTCGCCGAAACCCTGCTGCCGGTTTGGCGCACCGCAGCGCTGACGGCGCCGCTCGGCGAGAAACTACCGGAGGCGATTGCGTTCGCCGGCTCGATTGCCGACACGGACGGGGTCGATCACTACAGGATCGTCGGTGGTGACCGGTTGCTGTGGGCGAGCGGCGAGACCACCTTCGATGTTGCACCGCAGCGGCTCGCCGGAATCATCCGGCGGCGGATCGCAACGCTGTTCCCCCAGCTCGGGCAGGTCGAAATAGCTCAGACCTTCGGCTCCGCAGTCGGGATGACGGTGCACGGCATGCCGCAAATCGGTGAATTACGGCCGGGGCTGTGGGTCGCCAGCGGATTCGGCCGGCAGGGGCTCGCCACCACCGCGATTGCCGGGCGTCTGATCGCTCGGGGGCTGACCCATAGCGACGAGCGCTGGAAGCTGTTTTCGCCGTTCGATCTGGTGTGGGCAGGGGGCACCATCGGCCGCATCGTCGGGCAGGGGGTGTATTTCGCCACCCGGGAGGGCGCACTCGCCGCCGGCGCGCTGGCCCGTTACCGCGAGCGGGCCGCCGCCCGGACCCGGGTCCGCGATGCGCGTGCCGAGGTGAAGCGGGAGGAGCGTCGCGCTCGTGTTGCGCTGCTGCGGGCTGCCGAGGCCGCAAATGTGCCCCCTCCCAATGCGCCGTCGCGCCGGCCGGTGCCGCCGCCTTCGCCGGAATAGATTCCGGCGGCGTCGACGTTCTCGCGACAATGTGAGCGGGCTAAAATACCGGCGGTGTAACCTGAGGCGCGGCAGCTTCGTACCTGACGGAAGTGCCGCCGGGGCGCCCGCGCCCGTCACGCAGGGAACATCACCATGATCGATCGCCGCATGTTGCTCGCTTCTGCCGCCCTTGCCGCCGTGTTCGGTTTCCGCTGGCTGCGGCCGGACGCCGCCCGCGCGGCCGAGAAGTTCGAGATCGAGAAGACGCCCGAGGAATGGCGCAAGCAGCTCACGCCGATGCAGTACCACATCCTCCGCGAGGAGGGCACCGAGCGGCCGTTCTCCAGCCCGTTGCTCAAGGAGCATCGCAAGGGCACGTTCGCCTGCGCCGGTTGTGATCTGCCGTTGTTCTCGTCCGATACCAAGTTCGATAGCGGCACCGGCTGGCCGAGCTTCTGGCAGCCGCTGCCGAATGCGGTCGGCGAACGCAGCGACTCCACGCTCGGCATGACGCGCACCGAAGTGCATTGCCGCCGCTGCGGCGGTCATCTCGGCCACGTGTTCGATGACGGGCCAAAGCCCACCGGGCTGCGCTACTGCATGGATGGCTACGCGCTGACCTTCCATCCCGCGACGCCAAACGCGAGCTGACGCACACGGTTGTGACAATCCCGCGAAAGGCTTGTTTCCGCGTCTCAAATGCTGCGGCCGGCGTGGGGAAGTCGCCCGCTTGAGTTGACAATCCGGGCGTCGCCCCCGCATATCCCGAGCACATTAACTTTCAGAAATGTGGCGGCCGGCCCTGATGCAACCTGTGGTGTCGCAGCCGGGGGGCTCCCGTAGCCTGCTGGCCATTCTCGCGGCGGCGATCGTCCTGCCGGTGGTCCTCGCGGCGATCGTATTTCCGACGCCGCTCTACGACACCCGCGAACTGGTCGCCTGGGGGCGCCACTTCCCGCTGATCACCCCCGTGCACCCGCCGATGATGGTGTGGGCCGGCGGCGTGGTCGACCGCCTGTTCGGGCCATCCGGCACCGCTATCGTCGCCGCCAATCAGGTGCTGATGGCGATCGGCTTCGCGTATCTGTACGCGATCCTAAGGCTGCTGGTCGAACGGACGATGGCGATCTACCTCGTCGTGCTCGCCGGGACGTCGTTCTACGCCGTGTTCGCCCCGCTATCCTGGGCGCTGAATGCCGATATCCTGCAGCTCACCTCATGGCCGGCGGTGGTTTATCACTTCCTGCGTGCGCGGCAGGACAATCGCTGGCGGGATTGGGTCTTGCTCGGCGTGTGGGCCGCGATCGCAGCGCTGACCAAATACAACGCGGCGGTGCTGTTTCTGGCGATGGCGATCGGCGTCGTCGCGCTGCCGTCGTTCCGTCGCTGCCTGACGCGGCCCGGCCTGTATGTGGCGGTGCTGATCGCCACGGTGCTGCTGCTTCCGCATGTGGTCACTGCGGTGAAGTTCGGCAGCACCATCGCTTACGGCGAGCGGCATTTCACCGGCTTCGGATCGATCGGGGATACCGCCCGCCGCATCGGCCTCCTGGTTGCCGGCTATCTGCCGATGCTGCTGCCTGGTGCGGTGATCATCGCGGTGTCGAGCGCCCGCCGGATGATCAATGTGCGGGTGCCGCGGTTTGCCGAAGCCAGCGACGAACTGAAGTTCATCGTCATCATCGATGTGGCGATGGTGTTGATCCTGCTCGGCATGATCGTCGGGCTCGGGCTGGAGTACATCGCCCGCTACGGTGCACCGTTCTCGCTGCTTGCAGTGCCGGCACTGGCGCCGCTGCTGCGCTGGAACGAGGCGCGGCGCGACACCTGCGAACGTCAGACCGGTTGGACGCTGTCGGGGCTCTATACGGTGATGAGCGCGGCGGTGATGATCGCTTATCTCGGCCCCGCCTCGCACAGCGGGCTGCAGGAGCCGACCGCCGACGCGGCGCGCCTGATCCTCGAGGACTGGCGCAGTCAGTACAGTTGCGGACCCGGCTATTTCCTCGGCGATCGCCAGACGGTGTACGGCATCGGCATCGCGGCCGGGCCGGAGGGCGATTCGGTCACCATTCACTTCATTCCGGCGACCCGCTGGTTCGACCAGCGCAAGCTGGAGGATCAGGGCGCGGTGCTGGTCTATACGCTGCCGCAGGTGCCGGCGCATTTTGCCGCTGCCTATCCGGGCCGGGCGATGTCGGATGAGAAGCGCATCGATGTGCCGGTGCTGCGCACCCACAACGGCAAAACCAAAGAGTATTTCTATCGCTTCGTGGCGCCGAAAGCGTGCAGCAAGTAGCTGGCGGAATTTAGCTCAAAAGACTCGATCGGCGGCTCAGCCCGCCAGCGCCCGCCATTTTTCGGCGGCATCGATCGCTGCGGGGCGCAGGTTGTCGGCCGGCAGGCCGCGATGCAGGGCCTTGGCGTATTCGCAGATCGCCATGAAGGTCGATGAGCGGGCCTCGTCGACCTCGCAGGAGTGCACGGTGCCGGCGCCGTGGATGTAGCTGATCAGTCCCTTCAGCGACGACACTGCAGAATGCGGCTCCGCCGTTTCGGTCTGGTGCAGGCAGGACAGCACCTGCTGGGCGATCTCGATCTCGGTCATGGGTACGCTCTTCGCAACGCTCGCGGACAAACATGCTCGGGCCGGAATGAGGGCTTCGATGCCACGCTTGAATGTCCGGAGAAATGATCTGCCTCAATGCGATAGCGCAGGCCCGACAGGGTGGCGATCACATTGACGCGAACGTTGCATCTGCCGTGCATTTGCCGGTTCCGCGGGCGGAACGCCGCTCAGGTCCGCTCGGCCATCGCCTTGCGTAAGACTTTCGACAGATCCTCGACCGAGTAAGGCTTGTGCAGCAGTTCGAAGCCGTGATCCTCGTCGGCCAGCATGTGAGCGTAGCCGGAGTTCAGCACCACGGGCAGCTCCGGCAAACGCTTCTTGATTTCCCGGCCCAGGGTCACGCCGTCCATGCCCGGCATCGCAACGTCGCTCAGCACCAGGTCGAAACGTTTGGCGTTGTCGCCGAGTAGCGCCAGCGCCTGTTCGCCGGAGGCGGCTAGCACGGTCTGATAGCCGAGATCGTGAAGCAGCTGGGTGGAGAACTCGCCGACCTCGGCGTTGTCCTCGACCACGAGGATGCAGCCGCGCTGCCGGCCGTCGACGGCGTTGGTGCCGATGCCGTTGCGGCGCTGGATCGGTTTGTCGCTGAGCGGCAGCCGAAGCGTGATCGTGGTGCCGCGGCCGATCGCGCTGTCGACATTGATGCTGCCGCCGGACTGCTGGACGAAGCCGTAAACCTGCGACAGCCCGAGGCCGGTGCCGCGGCCGATGTCCTTGGTGGTGAAGAACGGCTCGAAGATCCGTTCGATCTGCTCGCGTGGAATCCCGCAGCCGGTGTCGGCGATCGACACCTCGACGAAGCCGCCGCGGCCTGCGGCGGCTTCCTGGGGTGTCGGCGCCGAACCTGTGACCGAGATGGTGAGGGTGCCGTGACCGTCCATCGCGTCGCGCGCGTTCGCCACCAGATTGACCAGTGCGGCGTCGAACTGATTGGTATCGGCCTCGACCGGCAGCGGTCGCTCGGCGATGTGGAGATTGAACACAGCACGGGAGCCGAGTGCTGTCTTCAGCATGTCGGAGACGTGCTCGATGTGATCGGCCGCGTCGAACACTTCGCGGTTCTGTGCATGGCGACGCGCGAAGGTGAGGAGCTGGCCGGTCAGCTTCGCTGCGCGATCAGCCGTATCGGAGATCGCATCGACGTAGCGGCGGATCCGCTCCGGCGGCAGTTCGCGCCGGCGCAACAGATCGGCCGACGACCGGATCACGGTCAGCATGTTGTTGAAGTCGTGGGCGACGCCGCCGGTGAGCTGGCCGATCGCCTCCATCTTCTGCGCCTGCCGGAATGCTTCTTCGGCTTTGCGGCGCTCGGTGATGTCGACCGCCTCGGGCACGATCGCGATCACCTTGCCCTGCGGGTCCTGCACCGGGCGCATCTGCAGATCGAACCAGCGCCAGCCGCTGGCTGGCAGATTGACGTGAAGTTCGCGCCGCACCGTCTCGCCGGCCGCGACGGCAGCGATGTCGCTGCGGATCATCTCAGGCAGTCCCGGCGTGCTGCCGAACCACGGCGTGGCCCAAACCGGCTTGCCGACCACGTCCTCGAGCTCGGCCGCGATGCCGGCGAGTGCGGTGCGGTTGGCGTCGATCACCACGCCGTCGACGTCGAGCAATGCCTGATAGGTGTAGCTCGCCGCGAAGATGGTGCGGAGCCGGGCTTCCTTCTGCTGCAGTTCGGCTGTGCGCTCGGCCACCTGCTCCTCGAGCTGCTCGTTGATGTCGCGTAGTGCCGCCTCGGCCTTCTTCTGCTCGGTGATGTCGCGGAAATACACCGAGATGCTCTTGCCGTTGGTCGGCGCCACCCGCAATTCGAACCAGCGCTTGCTCGGCGGATGATAGCTTTCGAACTCGCAGGCGACGCGTTCGGTCATCGCGCGCCGATAGGCCTGCTCGATCTCGGTGCCGAGCATCATCGGATAGACGTCCCAATACACCTTGCCGATCAGCTCGCCGGCTCTGCTGTTGATCAGCCGTTCGGCGGCGGCGTTGACGTAAGTGAACCGGTACTGTTCATCGAGCGCGATGAAGCCGTCGCTGATCGAGGCCAGAATGCCTTCGGCATGCTTCCGGGCAGCCTGTGCTTCCTGGCGCAGCACATATTCGGTCCGCAGTGCCGTCCGCCGGATCGCCGCGGTGTCGAGATTGGCGCGGACGCGTGTGAGTAGCTCGCGGGCGCTGAACGGCTTGCTGAGATAATCGTCGGCGCCGGCTTCCAGCCCCTCCAGCTTGGCTTCTTCGCCGGCCCGGGCGGACAGGAAGATCACCGGCAGATCGGCCATCGTTGGATCACCGCGCAGCGCTTTCAAAAGTCCGAGGCCGTCGAGCCGCGGCATCATCACGTCGCTGAGCACAAGATCCGGCCGGCGCTTCTTCGCGGCTTCGAGCGCTGCGGCGCCGTCGGCAACGGCTTCGACCTCATAGGCATCGCCGAGCAACCGTGCGACGTAGTCGCGCATGTCGTGGTTATCGTCGGCCAGCAGAATGTGAGGTCGTCCTGTGGCAGGCGCGGTGACGACGCCGAGATCCTGCGCGCCTGAAGCTGGCGGCAGATCGGCATCGCCACTGTCATCGAGCCAGCCGATCGCCTCGTCGAGATAGGCCTGGGCGCGGACATTGGTGGAGACCTGGAGCGCGGCATGTCGCGGCCGCTCGGCCGGGAGATGCGCGGAGCCGAATGGCAGGGTTACACGAAAGGTCGAGCCGCGGCCGATCTCGCTCTCGACGGCGATCGAGCCGCTGTGCAGCTTGATCAGCTCCTGCACCAACGCCAGTCCGATACCACTGCCCTCGATCGAGCGGCCGCGCGCGCCTTCGACCCGCCGAAAGCGCTCGAACAGATGCGGGATCTCGGCCTGCGGGATGCCGGTGCCGGTGTCGCTGACTTCGATCACGGCGTGACGGCCGTCCGGATCGGTGCGGACCCTGACCGCGATTTCGCCTTCGAAGGTGAACTTGAATGCGTTGGACAGCAGGTTGAGGACGATCTTCTCCCACATGTCGCGGTCGACATAGACCGGCTGCGGCAACGGCGGCGCATCGATCACGAAGCGCAGGCCGGCACGGTCCAGCGCGGAGCGGAAGTTCGAAGCGAGTTCGGCGGTGAACGACGACAGATCGACCGGGGTGAAGTGCGCGGTGACGCGGCCGGCTTCGATCCGGGCGAAGTCGAGCAGGGTGTTGACCAGCTTCAGCAGACGCAGACCGTTGCGGTGGGCGATGCCGAGGAGCGATCGCTGTTCGTCCGCAATGCCGTCGCGGCCGAGTGCTTCTTCCAGCGGGCTCAGCATCAGCGTCAGCGGCGTGCGGAACTCATGGCTGACATTGGAGAAGAACGCGGTCTTGGCGCGATCGATCTCGGCTAGCGCCTCCGCCCGGCGGCGTTCCTCCTGGTAGGCGTCGGCATTGGTGATCGCTGCCGAGATTTGGCCGGCCACCAGCGTGAGGAAGTCCTGGTAGGCGGTGTCGTACAGCCGGAACGGATTGAGCCCCGTGATCAGGAAGCCGGACCGGCCGGTGTCGCCGCTGGCCGGGATCGGCAGCACCACCGCTCGGGTCGGGGGGGGGGGGGCGCCCGCGGGGGGGTTCCAGTTTGCCCCCCCGCCCCAGTTCTACCCGCCCCACCACCCCGCGGGGGGCGCGGACTCCGACG